>CAYSCA010000165.1:0-7495 GCA_964429465.1 uncultured Rhodospirillaceae bacterium | reverse complement strand
GCCGACCTGGCTGCTCGATGTTGCGCTGGCGGTCTCGATCACCTCGGCCGTGCTGGTGATGATGACCTGCCTGTTCATCCAGCGGCCGCTGGAATTCTCCAGCTTCCCGACCGTGCTGCTGATCACCACCATGCTGCGACTGTCGCTCAACCTGGCCTCGACGCGCCTGATCCTCGGCAGGGGTCACGAAGGCACCGATGCCGCCGGCCATGTGATCGAGGCCTTCGGCAATTTCATCATGAGCGGCAACCTGGTGATCGGCATCATCGTGTTCGCCATCCTGGTGATCGTGAATTTCGTCGTCATCACCAAGGGTTCCGGCCGCATCGCCGAGGTGTCGGCCCGCTTCACCCTGGATGCGATGCCGGGCAAGCAGATGGCGATCGACGCCGACCTGTCCTCGGGCCTGATCGACGAGGCATCCGCGCGCATCCGCCGCAAGGAACTGGAAGACGAATCGAGCTTCTTCGGCTCGATGGACGGTGCCTCGAAATTCGTCCGCGGCGATGCCGTCGCCGGACTTCTCATTACCTTCATCAACCTGATCGGCGGTGTGCTGATCGGCGTGCTGCAGAACGACCTGAGCTTCGTCCAGGCGCTCAACACCTATTCGATCCTGAGCGTCGGCGATGGCCTGGTCGCCCAGATCCCGGCGCTGATCATCTCGGTCGCCGCCGGTATCATGGTGTCGAAGGGCGGCGTCACCGGCTCGACCGACAAGGCGCTGTCGTCGCAGCTTTCCTCGGTCAAGGGCCTGGGGATGGCCGGCGGCCTGTCGCTGGCCTTTGCGCTGATCCCGGGCATGCCCTTCCTGCCCTTCATCATCCTGGCCGGCATTTCCGGCGGCCTCGCCTATCTCGCTTACGAGCAGGAGAAGAAGGCGCGCGCGGCCGCCTTCGTGCCGCCGCCACCGCCGCCGGCGCCGGTCAACCCGCTGGACGAGCCGGTCACCAACGCGCTCGCCATCGACGACCTGCGGCTCGAGCTGGGCTTCAGCCTGCTGCCGCTGATCAACGATGCCCGCGGCTACCGCCTGACCGACCAGATCAAGGCGCTGCGCCGCCAGATCGCCATCGACATGGGCTTCATCATGCCGAGCGTGCGCATCCTGGATAACATGCAGCTGCCGGGCACCACCTACGTGATCCGGGTCAAGGAAGTCGAAGCCGCCCGCGGCGAGGTGAAGCCGAACCAGCTGCTGGTGATGGATCCGCGCGGCGAGCGCATCGCGCTGCAGGGGCAGGAAACCGTCGAGCCGACCTTCGGCCTGCCGGCCATGTGGGTCGACGAGGCTTTGCGCGACGAGGCGATGTTCCGCGGCTATACCGTGGTCGATCCCGGCACCGTCATCACCACCCACCTGACCGAAGTGGTGAAGGACAACATGCCCGACCTGCTCAGCTTCGCCGAGACGCAGAAGCTAGTCGAGGAGCTGAAGAAGACCAACGAGAAGCTGGTCGGCGAGGTGATCCCGAACCGCATCAACGTCAACGGCGTGCAGCGCGTGCTACAGAACCTGCTGGGCGAGCGCATCTCGATCCGCGATTTCGCCACCATCCTGGAGGCCGTCGCCGAGGCGACCGGCTACACCCAGAGCATCACCCAGATCACCGAGCATGTGCGCACCCGGCTGGCCCGGCAGATCTCCAATGCCAATGTCAGCCCGGACGGCTTCATCCCGCTGGTGACCCTGTCGCCGCAATGGGAGCAGAATTTCGCCGAGGCGCTGATCGGCCAGGGCGAGGACCGCCAGCTCAGCATGCAGCCGAGCAAGCTGCAGGATTTCATCGCCCAGGTGCGCCAGACCTTCGAACGCATGGCGGCCGAGGGCCATATGCCGGTGCTGCTGACCAGCCCGGCGATCCGGCCCTATGTGCGGTCCATCGTCGAGCGCTTCCGGCCGGCGACGGTGGTGATGTCGCAGCAGGAAATCCATCCGAAGGCCAAGCTTCGGACGGTGGCGCAGATCTAGGCGGCTGAACGATGCGGCTCAAGACTTTCCAGGCGGCGACGATGAGCGAGGCGATGGACCTCGTGCGCCAGGCGCTGGGCGACGAGGCGATCATCGTCTCCACAGTGACGCATCGCAATGGCGGCGGCGTCGAGATCACGGCCGCCATCGAGCAGCATGTCGAGGACGATTTCGCCACCCGCGAGGCGCAGAGTCTGCGCTATGGCGAGGGCAACGGGCGGCTGTTCGTGCCCGATGAGGATTTCGGCGGCAATGCCGAGCAGGCGGTGGACGTGGTCGGCGCCGTGCTGGCCTGGCATGGCGTGCCGGTGCGCACGGCCGAGCGTCTGGTGCAGGCGGTGCAGCGGGTCGGCCTCGACGATCCGGTCGGCGCCCTGGCCGAGGCGCTGGACGAGATGTACCGTTTCCCCGGCCTGAGCAACGACAACCGGCCGCTGATCGTCATCGGCCCGCCTGGCAGCGGCAAGACCATCGCCACCGCCAAGATCGCCGCGCGCTGCGTGATGGAACGCCGTCCGGTGCATGTGATTTCCTGCGATGTCAGCCGGGCCGCGGCCGGCGAGCAGCTTGCCGCGCTTTGCCGGGTGATGAAGGCGCCGTTCACCGAGGCCGGCGATGCGGCCGAGCTGGAGCGCGCCGTCGATGCCGCGCCGGCCGATGCCAAGCTGGTGATCGACACCGCCGGCATCAACCTGCATGCCGCCGCGGAGCGCCACGCGCTGAAGGAACTGATCCAGGCCGGCGGCGCCGAGCCGCTGGCGGTCTTCGCTGCCGGCATCGACGCCATGGAAGCCGGCGAGCTGGCGGCCCAGGCGGTTGCGCTGGGCGCGCGCCGCTATATCGGCACCCGCCTCGATGCCGCCCGCCGCCTCGGCGGGCTGGTGGCGGCGGCCGATCTGGGCGGGCTTGCCTTCGCCGATGCCAGCGCCTCGCCGTTCGTCGGCAAGGGCTTCGAGCGCCTGGATGCGCTCGGCCTCGCCCATCGCCTGCTTGCCGACCCCGATGCCGTCGCGCTCGGCGACGTATCGCAACCTGACCATATTGCCCTGAAACCCGTTGCCCTGAAGGCCGCCGAATGACCGGGATGATCATGACGCCCACACCGCCCGCCACCAACCGCCCGGCCCGCCATCCCGCCGCCGCGCTCCGCCAGTCCAACGTGATTGCCATCGCGTCGGGCAAGGGCGGCGTCGGCAAGACCTGGCTGTCGGTCACGCTGGCGCATTGCTTCGCGCGCCAGGGCCAGCGCGTTTTGCTGTTCGACGGCGATATCGGCCTCGCCAATGTGGATATCCAGCTTGGCCTGATGCCCGACCGCGATCTCGGCAGCGTGATCGCCGGCCGCTTCAGCGTCGCCGAGGCGATCATGCCGTCGGAAGCCGGCTTCGACATCATCGCCGGCAAGTCGGGCTCGGCCTCGCTGGCCACCCTGGACCAGGCCGCGCTCACCGAGCTGCGCGACGAGCTGATGCAGGTGGCGAAAAGCTACGACAGGGTGATCATCGACCTCGGCGCCGGCGTCGATGGCGTGGTGCGGACCTTCTCGGCTGCGGCCGGGGTCACGCTGGTCGTCACCAATGACGAGCCGACCGCGCTGACCGATGCCTATGCCTATATCAAGCTGACGCGCATGGCCGACCGCAACGCCGATGTGCGCGTGGTGGTCAATATCGCGCCGACCACCCGCGAAGGCGAGCGCACCCATGCCAAGCTGACCAAGGCTTCGGAGAATTTCCTGAAATATTCGCCGCCGCTGGCCGGCGTGATCCGCCGCGACGACAAGGTGCGCGACGCCATCCGCAACCAGGTGCCGCTGCTGACCCGCCATCCGATGTGCGAGGCCGCCGAGGATGTCGAAGCGCTGGCCGCCAGCCTGACCCGGATGCCGCAGGCCGCCCGGCTCTGACCTGATGTCATGCCGGGAGGCTCGCCATGAGCGATATCGGCCCGGTCGTTCCGCCGCCGCCGGTCGCCGCGACCGCGCCGGCCACACCGCCCGCTAGCACGCCGGCGCCGGCCCCCGCTGTTCCGCAGCAGCCGGCGGGACAGGGCGGACAGCCGCTGCCGCAGCCGCAGCAACAGACTCCGGCGCCGCCTGCTGCCGGCGGCGATCCGGCCGCACAGATCTCCGCCGCCCTGCGCGAGCTTGCCCAGGGCGGGCAGATCAGCGCCCAGGTGGTGGCGCGCGACAATGCCGCGCTTCTGGTGCGCACCGCCGCCGGCGCCACCCTGGCGCTGAACAATCTCGCTGCGGCGCTCGAACAGGCGAACGTTGCCGTGCTGAACGCAGCGCTCAAGCTGCAGCTCAATCCCGCCAATCCCAGCCAGGCGACGGTGACGCAGGCCAACAATGCAGTGCTGCAGCCGCCGCTGACCGCGCTGGCGCAACCGCCCACGGCGGCCCAGCTGGCGATTGCGCTCGCGCCGCCGCAGCAGGCGGCAGCAACTCCCGCCGCGCCTGCCGCCCTGCCACAGCCCGGCCAGAGCCTGGCAGCGGTGGTCGTTTCGTCTCCGCCCGCTGCCGCTCCGCCAGGCGGCGCGCCGCTGCCCGCCGCAGCGGCCCTGCCGCCCGGCAGCCAGTTGCAGGTCGTGGTGAAAAGCGTTGCGCTGCCGGTGACGACGCCCACGCCACCTTCTGCCGCCGCGCCGCCATCCGGCGCGGCGCAGATCGTTGCCGCCGTTCCCTCCGGGCCTGCGCCGGGTGCGCCTGCCACGCCGGCGCCGGCGCTCCCCTCCGCTCCGGTCATCACTCCGGCGGCGACCGCGCCGCCCGCGCAGGCCGTGCCCGCCGGAGAGGCACGCAGCCTGGCCAATCCGCAACCGGCAACCCGCGTCGCCCTGCCGCCCGCGCCGGTGCCGGCATCGCCACCGCCGATGGGGGGGCAAGCGGCCGCCTTGCCGCTGCCGGGCTCTGCGCCGCCGACCCTGATCAGCGGCATCGTCTCCGGTCCGGGGCAGGCGGGACAGGTGCTGGTATCGACGCCGCAGGGCACGCTGTCGCTCAGCCTGCCGCAACCCCTGCCGCCCGGCACGCAGATCTCGTTCGAATTGTCGGCCCTGGTGCGCCCGCCGGCGCCGGCCGTCACCAGCCATGGGCCGGCGCCGCTGGCGGGAATCCTCACCCGGCTACAGGGCGAATGGCCGGTCTTGCAGCAGACGCTGGATGCCGTGCGCGCGGCCGATCCTGCTCTGGCGCAGCGGCTGCAGGCGGACTTGCTGCCGCAGCCCAACGGACGCCTGGCGTCGACCGCGCTGCAATTCATGGCCGCCGCCGCGATCGGCTCGGCGCAGGCCTGGCTCGGCTCGGAAGCCGTGCGCCGGCTCGAGCAGTCCGGAAAAACCGACCTGCTGCGCAAGCTGGACGACGATTTCCGCGAGCTGGGCAAGCTGAACCAGCGGCAGGGCGACAATAACTGGCAGGCGCTGGTGATGCCGATGCTGATCGGCGGCCGCATCGAGCCGATCCAGATCTTCATGCGCCGCCGCCGCGACCCGAAGCGGAAGCTGCAGCAGACCCGCTTCATCATCGATTTCGATCTCGAAAGCACCGGGCCGATCCAGTTCGACGGTTTCGTCACGCCGCAGCAGCTCGACCTTATCCTGCGCTCGGAAAGCGAATTCGGCCCCGCCTTCCGCGTCGACGTGACGCAGATTTTCACCACCGCGCTGGAGATCACCGGCATGACCGGCTCGATCCGCTTCCATGATGGCGAGGCGCCGCTCGCCTGGCCCAGCCCGGAACTCGAAGCCGCAGGCCCGAGCACGGAAGTGAAGGCCTGAATCGGCCTTGGCGACGGGCGGATGCATCCGCGGGAAGCGGGATGCATTTCCGCGCCGGCGGGACTATAAGCCAGGGATGAGTCAACAGATGGATAGACGGGCATGGATAGGACTGCTGGTCCTGTCGGTGCTGTGGGGCGGTTCGTTCTTTTTCGTCGGCGTTGCCGTGAAGGAGGTGCCGCCGCTGACGATCGCGGCGCTCCGCGTCTTCCTCGCAGCAACAGTCCTGCTGGTGGTGCTGCGGTTCGCGGGCCTGACCCTGCCGCGGCGGCGCGAGGTCTGGCAGGCCTTCCTGATCATGGGCCTGCTCAACAATGCGATCCCGTTCAGCCTGACCTTCTGGGGACAGTCACAGATCCCGAGCGGGCTTGCCTCGATCCTCAATGCCACCACGCCGATCTCGACCGTCCTGGTGGCGCATGCCTTCAGCAATGACGAGAAACTGACGCCCGGCCGCCTGCTCGGCGTGCTGGTCGGCTTTGCCGGCGTGGCGCTGATGATCGGTCCCGATCTGCTGTCGGGCCTGGGCCGCAACGTGCTGGGCCAGGGCGCCTGCCTGCTCGCGACGGTCTCCTACGCCTTCGGCGCGGTCTACAGCCGCCGCTTCGGCCGGCTCGGCGTGGCGCCGATGCAGGTGGCCGGCGGCCAGTTCGTCGGCTCCTCGCTGATCCTGCTGCCGCTGGCGCTGCTGGTCGAGCAGGGCTGGCGGATTCCGCTGCCCTCCTGGCAGGCGATCGCCGCCATCGTCGCGCTCGCGGTGGTGTCGACCGCGCTCGGCTTCGTGATCTATTTCCGGGTCATGGCGGTGGCGGGCAGCAACGTCAATCTCGTCACGCTGCTGGTGCCGGTCAGCGCCATCCTGCTTGGCGTGCTGGTGCTGGGGGAAAGCCTGGCGCCGCGGCATTTCGCCGGCATGGCGATCATTGCCACCGGACTGGCGGCGATCGACGGGCGGCTGCTGAAATTCCTTGCCCGCCGGCCGCGGGCCTGATCCGCGCGGGACGGAACGGGCATCAGCCCGGCGTGTTCTCCGGCACTTCCTGCTTGCGGCGGAAGCCCTGCAGTCCGGCCTCGTCCATCTCGTCCTGCTCGCGCTTTTCCTGCTTCTGGCGCTCGCGGCGCTCCCAGTTCTCGAGCACGAGTTCATATTTCTTCAGCTCGCGGAAGGCGGCATTGACCTCTTCCTGCGCGGCGGCGATGCGGTCGATCACCTCCTCGCGCGAGGCTTCCAGGTTGGCGCGCCGCTCGCGGTTCGACTTGCGGTAATTGGTGAAGCCGAAGCTGGCTTCGTAATGCTGGGTGGCGACCTTGCGCTCCTGCTCCAGCTCCTCGTCCAGCTTGACCATCTGGCGCTCGATGCCGGCGCGCAGGATTTCGAGATCGACGACGATGCGCCGCCGCTCGTCAAGCCGCCACTTCCACAACCGGATCAGTCCGTCCACGCCGCGCATGCGAATTCACCTATTGAGCGGCAGAGCCGGCTTCGCCTTCGATGAAGATCTCGGCCAGCCGCGCGTAACCCGATGCGAGGTCGGCGCGGTCGGCCTTCTGCTGCTTGAGGAAGCTTTCCAGCAGGGGCTGATACCGGATCGCCTCGTCCACCTTGGGGTCGGAGCCCATGCGGTAGGCGCCGAGCCGGATCAGCTCGGCCATGTCGTCATAGGTCGCCATCAGCTGCCGCGCGCGGGTCACCAGCAGATTCTCGTCTTCGGTGTTGCAGCCCGGAATGGTGCGCGAGATCGA
>CAYSCA010000164.1:0-7563 GCA_964429465.1 uncultured Rhodospirillaceae bacterium | reverse complement strand
CGCGGCTGCCGGCTGGGCATCACCTACCCGGAAATCTACGAGATGCAGGCGCGCGCCATCTTCGAGGCCGCCGTCGAGGTCTCGAAGGCCGGCGGCAAGGCCGTCGAGCCGGAGGTGATGATCCCGCTGGTCGCCACCAAGGCCGAGATCGACTTCATGAAGAAGCGCGTCGATGCCGTGGCGTCGGCCGTCTTCAAGGAGCAGGGCAGGAAGGTGAAGTACCTCGTCGGGACGATGATCGAACTGCCGCGGGCGGCGCTGCGCGCCGCCGACATCGCCGAGACGGCCGAATTCTTCTCCTTCGGCACCAACGACCTGACGCAGACCACCCTGGGCATCAGCCGCGACGATTCGGCGCTGTTCATGGACGATTACCTGCGGGCGGGCATCTTCGAGCGCGATCCCTTCGTCAGCATCGACCAGAGCGGCGTGGGCGAACTGGTGCGCCTCGCGGTCGAGCGCGGTCGGACCTCCCGTCGCGATATCAAGCTCGGCATCTGCGGCGAGCATGGCGGCGATCCGTCCTCGGTGCGCTTCTGCCACAAGGCCGGCCTCGATTATGTCTCCTGCTCGCCCTACCGCGTGCCGATTGCCCGCCTCGCCGCGGCCCAGGCCGCGATCAGCGAGGAAAAGGAAAGCGAAGCCTGAATCCGGCTTCACCGAAGCGTGAACGGCGCCGGCGCAATCCGGCGCCGTTTTCATATGCCCTGACGCTTTTGTTATTTGTCTCCTGCCGCCGGGCGGGACAGGTTGCCCTCATGCTTCCCTGGACCGAACGAAACGGGCAGTTCTCGGCGCTCAAGTCCGCCTGCTTCCTGCTGCTCTGGCTGCCGGCCCTGTGGCTCGCCTGGCGCGGCTTCAGCCACGACCTCGGCCCGCGCCCCTATGACGAGGCGCTGCACCAGGCCGGCATCTGGGCGGTGCGCTTCCTGCTGGTCTCGCTGGCGATCACGCCGCTGCGCCGCTTCCTGCGCTGGCCCAGGCTGATCCTGCTGCGGCGGCAGATCGGCCTGGCGGCTTTGTTCTATGCGCTGCTGCATCTGCTTCTCTATGCCGGCAATCAGGGCTACCTGCTGGGGAAGGTGGCCAGCGAGATCGTCAGCCGGACCTACCTCATCATCGGCTTTACGGCGCTGCTCGGCCTGATCCTGCTGGGCCTGACCTCGACGGATCGCGCGCTGCGGCGGCTGGGCGGCAGGCGCTGGCAGTTGCTGCACCGGATCGTCTACGGGATCGCTGTGCTGGCGCTGATCCACTATCTGCTGCAGAGCAAGCGCGACATGACGACGCCGCTGCTGCATCTCGGGTTGCTCGGCTGGCTGCTCGGCTACCGCATCGCCTATTCCTTCGGTCGCATGGAGCAACCCTGGCAGGCCGTTCTCCTCGCCGTCTTCGCCGGCCTGGCGACCGCGCTGATCGAGGCCGGGTGGTATGCCGGTTTCACCCTGATTCCGGTGGATCGCGTGCTGGCCGCCAATCTGCAATTCGCCTTCCGCATCTCGCCATCCTGGTGGGTGCTGGCGACGGGCCTGGCCGTAGCCGCGCTTGCCTGGCTGCGGCAGCCGGGCGGGCGGGTGGCGATGGCGGGATAGGGGCTACTGGAAGACGATCTTCGGGCCCTTGTTGGCGGCGACTTCGCGATCGATCTTCTCGGCCACCTGCGCGGCGATGGCGCGATAGGCCTTCGCCTCGTCGCTGTCGGGCTGCGTCGCCACGATCGGCGCGCCGGCATCCGAGGTCTCGCGGATCGCGATGTTCAGCGGCAGCTCGCCGAGGAAATCGCAGCCGAGCTCGGCGGCCGTCTTGCGCGCGCCGCCATGGGCGAAGATCTCGCTGCGATGGCCGCAATTGGGGCAGCAGAAATAGCTCATGTTCTCGATGATGCCGAGCACGGGCACATCGACGCGGCGGAACATGTTCAGGCCCTTGCGCGCATCCAGCAGCGCGATGTCCTGCGGCGTCGAGACGATCACCGCACCGGCCAGCGGCACGCGCTGCGCCATGGTGAGCTGCGCGTCGCCGGTGCCGGGCGGCATGTCGACCACCAGGATGTCGAGCTCGCCCCAGTTCACGTCGCGCAGCATCTGCTCCAGCGCGCTCATCACCATCGGGCCGCGCCAGATCATCGGCGTGTCCTCCGGCACGAGAAAGCCCATAGACATGCACGGGATGCCCCAGCCCTGCAGCGGATGCAGCCGCTTGCCGTCGGGCGAATTCGGCTTGCCGGTGATGCCCATCATGCGCGGCAGCGAGGGGCCGTAGATGTCGGCGTCCAGCAGGCCGACTTTCCGGCCGGTCTGCGCCAGCGCCAGCGCCAGATTCACCGCAGTGGTCGATTTGCCGACGCCGCCCTTGCCTGAAGCGACGGCGATGATGGCCCGGATGCCGGGAATGGCCGGCCGCTCGCCGACCGGCCCATCGCCGCCCGGTCTGCGGGCCGGCCGGGTTGCATGGGAATGACCGGCATGCGCATGGGCCGCCGGCGCGGGCGCCGCCTTGCCCTGGGTCTCGGCGGTCAGGACCACCGTGGCGGAGGTGACGCCGGGCAGGCGGGTCACCGCCTGCTCGCAGGCCTTGCGCAGCGGCTCCTTCGCCGCGCCCTGCTGGGGACTGACCTCCAGCGCGAAACCGACATTGCCGCCCTTTATGACCAGGCCCGAAACGATGCCGAGCTCGACCACATTCCTGCCACTATCGGTATCTACGACTTGCCGCAGCGCCTCGAGGATCTGCGCCTCCGTTACCCCGGTCATGCTTGAATTCCCTGTAAATGTTCCAATATTGTCTGCATCGCGCCGGGTGATGTGCGGCCGAGGCCAACTGTCTGATATGTCTGATCCGGATATATCGCAGGGGGGCCGGCCGGGCAATTCGCCCCCTGTCCGTTGCCGGACGGGTGTTCAGAGCGGGCAGGCGTTCCACAGGAGAGGCGAGCGGCAGGACAGCCCGGAGCGCAGGCATCAGGGGCCTAGGCCATAATCCTCGGCAAAAAAGGACATTAAGGATGCCCTGGAGCAATCAAGGTGGGGGATGGCAAGGCGGCGGCGGTGGCCGCGGGCCATGGGGCAAGGGCGGCGGCCCGTCCGGACCGGGCGGCGGCGGCTTCGGCGGTCCCAATCCCCCCAATCTCGAGGAAATCCTGCGGCGCGGCCAGGACCGCTTCCGCAATATGCTGCCGGGCGGCGATGTATCGGGCCGCGGCATCATGCTTCTGGTGCTGGTGGCCGTGGCGATCTGGCTCGGCACCGGCTTCTACCGCGTCGACACCGACGAGCAGGGCGTCGTCCTGCGCTTCGGCAAGGTCCATGCCGTCACCGAGCCGGGCCTGCGTTACCGCCTGCCCTGGCCGATCGATTCGGTGCTGACGCCGAAGGTCACCAGCATCAACCGCGAGGAAATCGGCTTCCGCACCTTGGGCGACAGCGCCGGCCGCGGCGGCCAGCAGCGCGACGTGCCGGAAGAGAGCCTGATGCTGACCGGCGACGAGAATATCGTCGATATCGATTTCACGGTGCTGTGGCAGGTGCGCGATGCCGGCCAGTACCTGTTCAACGTCGTCAATCCCTCGCAGACGATCAAGCAGGTGGCCGAAAGCGCGATCCGCGAGGTGGTCGGCAAGAATAATATCCAGTTCATCCTCACCGACGGCCGCACCAAGATCGCCGACGACACGCGGCGGCTGATCCAGCAGATTCTCGACGGCTACAATGCCGGCGTCCTGATCACCCAGATCGCCCTGCAGCGCACCGAGCCGCCGGCTTCGGTGATCGATGCCTTCCGCGACGTGCAGGCGGCCCAGGCCGACCGCGAGCGCGCCCAGAACGAAGCCGAGGCCTATCGCAACGACATCATCCCGCGTGCCCGCGGCGAGGCGCAGCGCATCCTGCAGCAGGCCGAAGCCTACAAGCAGGAAACCGTCGCCAATGCCCAGGGCGATGCCAGCCGCTTCACCCAGGTCTACGAGGAATGGCGCCAGGCCAAGGAAGTCACCAGCAAGCGCATGTATCTGGAGACCATGGAGCAGATTCTGCGCGGCACCAACAAGGTGGTCATCGACAGCCAGGCCGGCAACGGCGTCGTGCCGTATCTGCCATTGCCTGAACTGCAGAAGCAGCGGCAATCGTCGCAGCAATCGCAACCGCAGCGCTGAGGAGAGCCATCATGAACCGTTCTCTCCTCACCATCATCGCGGTCGTCGTGGTCATTGGCGGCTTTATCCTCAAGGGCGCGCTGTTCACCGTGCATCAGGCGCAGCAGGCGCTGGTCGTCCAGTTCGGCGATCCGCAGCGGGTCATCTCGGAGCCCGGCCTGAACTTCAAGATCCCGCTGATCCAGGATGTCATCTACTTCGACAAGCGCATCCTCGGCGTCGATGCGCAATCCGAGGAAGTGCTGACCTCGGACCAGCGCCGCCTCGTGGTCGACAGCTTCGTGCGCTATCGCATCACCAATCCGTTGCTGTTCTACCAGACCGTCCGCAACGAGCTCGGCCTGCGCGGCCGCCTCGCGCCGTCCGTCGCCAACGCCCTGCGCGGCGCCTTCGGCAAGCTGGATGCGGTCTCGATCATTTCCGGCGATCGCCCCTCAGCGATGCAGCAGGTATTCGCAGCGCTGCAGGATAACGCCCAGCGGCTCGGCATCGAGATCATCGACGTGCGGGTAAAGCGCGCCGATTTCCCCGATGCGATCAGCCAGGCGATCTTCCGCCGGATGCAGACCGAGCGCCAGCGCGAGGCCAACGAGCAGCGCGCCACCGGTGCCGAGCTGGCGGAGAAAATCCGCGCCGAGGCTGACCGCCAGCGCACCGTGCTGCTGGCCGAGGCCCGCCGGCGGGCAGAGATCCTGCGCGGCGAAGGCGATGCCGAGCGCACCAAGATCTTCGCCACTGCCGCCAACCGGGATCCGGAATTCTACGCCTTCTACCGCTCGCTGCAGGCTTATTCGAAGGCGCTGCAGCAGAGCGATACCACCATGGTGCTGTCGCCGGATTCCGAATTCTTTCGCTACTTCGAGAATGTACCGGGCGGCACCGTGCCGCGCTCGGGACGTTGATGCCGTGTGATCGCCGCCCGGTGGCGGCGTGGAGGTTAGGACCATGAAAGCGACCCTGCATCTGCGGCTGATCCGCGCATGTGCGGCGACGGCCGGCCTGTTGTTCATCGTCCTGCTCGGCGCGGCGGCCCAGGCCAGGCCGCCGGAGGGCGATTTCGCCGATCTGGCGGAAAAGCTGCTGCCCGCGGTCGTCAACATCTCGACCACGCAGAACGTCCAGAGCCGCACGTTGCCCGAAGGGCTGCCGCAATTCCCGCCGGGCTCGCCGTTCGAGGATTTCTTCAAGGAATTCTTCGACCGCCAGCAGCGCGGCGAGGGCAACCGGCCGCCGCGCCAGGTTTCCTCGCTCGGCTCCGGCTTCATCGTCGATGCGCGCGGCTATGTGGTGACCAACAACCACGTCATCGCCGATGCCGATCAGGTCAAGGTCATCCTGCATGACAAGACCGAACTGGATGCCAAGATCGTCGGCCGCGATCCGGAAGTCGATCTCGCCGTGCTCAAGGTCGAGACGAAGAAGCCGCTCGTCGCCACCCAGTGGGGCGATTCCGAGAAGCTGCGCGTCGGCGAATGGACGCTCGCCATCGGCAATCCTTTCGGCCTTGGCGGCACCGTGACCGCCGGCATCATCTCGGCGCGCGGCCGCGACATCAATGCCGGCCGTTACGACGACTTCCTGCAGACCGATGCCTCCATCAATAAGGGCAATTCCGGCGGTCCGCTGTTCAACCGGAACGGCGAGGTGATCGGCATCAATACGGCGATCTTCTCGCAGACCGGCGGTTCGATCGGCATCGGCTTCGCCGTGCCGGCCAGCCTGGCCCGCCCGGTGGTGCAGCAGCTGATCGAGTTCGGCCGCACCCGGCGCGGCTGGCTCGGCGTGCAGATCCAGTCGGTCACCGAGGAGATGACCGAGGCGCTTGGGCTGGATGCGGCGCGCGGCGCGCTGGTTGCCAAGGTGGTGCCGGGCGGCCCGGCCGAGAAGGCCGGCATCGAATCCGGCGACGTGATCGTCAGCCTCGACGGCAAGCCGATCGCCACCACCAATGCGCTGACCCGCAGCGTTGCGGAAACGCCGGTCGGGCGCACCGTGAATGTCGAGGTGATGCGCAAGGGCAAGAAGCGCAGCGTCAAGGCGACTCTGGGCGAACTGGAAGCCGCGCTCGCCTCGGCCAAGTCCGAGACCAATGGCGGCAAGCCCGGCGCCCAGGATCGCCCCAAGGCCGGCCGCAACGAGACCGAGCTGGCCGATCTCGGCATGCGGGTGGCGCCGCTGACCAAGGAACTGCGCCAGAAGCATGACATCAAGGATGACGTGAAGGGCGTGGTGGTCACCGACGTCGAGCCCGATGGCCCGGCGGCGAAGCGCGACGTGCGCGTCGGCGACGTGATCATCGAGGTGGCGCAGTCGGAAGTGCGCAATCCCGACGACATCACCGAGATGCTGAAGGCGCTGAAAGACGCCAAGCGCAAGGTGGCTTTGCTGCAGATCCAGCGCGGCGGCGAACCGCGCTTCGTGCCGGTGCCGCTGAAATCCTAGGCCGCGGGCCGCCCGAAACAAAAAAAGGCCGGCATCAAGCCGGCCTTTTTATTTCTACTGGAAGCGATGAAGCGTCAGCCGACCTCGGTGACGTTCTGCACGATCTTGCCGACCAGGCCGTAGGAAACGGCATCCTCGGCGCTGATCCAGAAATCGCGGTCGGTGTCCTTCTCGATCTTTTCGATCGGCTGGCCCGTCTCGCGGGCGAAGATCTCGTTCAGCCGCCGTCGCATGCGGATGATCTCCTTGGCCTGGATCGCAACATCGGAAGCCGGGCCCATGGCACCGCCGGCCGGCTGATGCAGCAGGAAGCGGGTATTGGGCAGGGCGAAACGGTTTTCCTTCTTGGCGGCGACATAGATCAGCGCGCCGGCCGAGGCGACCCAGCCGGTGCCGACCACGCGGACTTCCGGCTTCACGAACTTGATCATGTCATAGATCGTGTCGCCCGACTCGACATGGCCGCCCTGGCTGTTGATGTAGATCGTGATCGGCTCGTCGCCGGAATATTGCAGGGCGAGCAGGCGGGCCGAGACGTCCTTGGCCACCTTCTGGTCGATGCCGCCGTAGATCAGGATGGTGCGGCCCTTGAACAGCCGCTCCTCGATGCCGGGCGACTTCTCGCGTACCTTCTCGCCCTCGTTGCCTTCGGGCTTGTCATCGTCGTTCAGGCTCGCCATGGCGCGGAGATCGGTCTGGTTCAGCATCGGGGAAAGCTCCTTGAAACAGGCTGATTTTGTATCCCATGCAGGGCAGGGCGGTGCAAGGCTCAGGGGTCCGGGCGGCATCCCGGCTCTGGCCCGGCGGGATCGGTTGGGCTAGGCTCCCGGCCGATTTTGCACCGCTCCTGAGATGAGGTCGCCCATGCTGAAAGGCAAGTCCGCCATTGTCACCGGCTCCACCAGCGGCATCGGGCTGGGCATCGCCCGCGCGCTGGCCGGCCAGGGCGTCAACGTCATGCTGAGCGGCTT
>CAYSCA010000163.1:1823-7577 GCA_964429465.1 uncultured Rhodospirillaceae bacterium | reverse complement strand
ACGCCGTCTTCTGCAACGGCGCGGGCAATTACGCCACCTGGGTGCATCGCTTCCACCGTTACCGCCGCCATACCGGGCAGCTGGCGCCGACCTCCGGCTCGATGGGCTATGGCGTGCCGGCGGCCGTGGCGGCCAAGCTGGCCAACCCGCAGCGCACGGTGGTCGCCTTTGCCGGCGATGGCTGCTTCCTGATGACGGGGCAGGAATTCGCCACGGCGCTGCAGTATGGCGCCAATATCATCGTGGTCGTCGTCAACAACGGCATGTACGGCACGATCCGCATGCATCAGGAGCGCGAATACCCCGAGCGGGTCAGCGGCACCGAACTGCGCAACCCCGATTTTGCCGCCTATGCGCGCGCCTTCGGCGGCCATGGCGAGACGGTGGCGCGGACGGAAGATTTCGCCGCCGCGTTCGAACGCGCGCAAGCCAGCGGCAAGCCGGCCATCATCGAGATCAAGCTCGATCCCGAGGCGCTGACCCCGCGTGCCAGCCTAAGCCAGATCCGCGAGGCTGGCATCAAGGCGAAAGGTCTAATCGAAAGGAGGTGAGATAGGTGATCTCCGCGGCTAACAATCAGGTTCTCGCCTTGCGGCCTTTTTGTAGAACGCTTGGCGGCTTTTCGCCTGGTTTAGGGAGCTGGAATAACATTGCAATGTCTGCACCGAGGGCGGCGGCAATTCGATCTAGTACGACGATTGTCGGATTCTCGATTCCGCGTTCAATGCGGCTGACGTGAGTTCGATCAATTTCTGCATCAACAGCAAGGGCCTCCTGAGACAGTCCTCGGGCGACGCGCTGCTTGCGGATATTGAGAGCAACAAGTTTTCGAACATCCATGAGGTTAAAAAAACATCTTGAAGACCATAAAAACACGGAGTATACTCACGTATTAAATTCATAGAGCGGCTTGGATATGACGCCTGCAAAATCCAACTGAGTGCTTCCGCAGCATCGTAATACAGGCGTACCCCATGTTGATGACAAGATTGCCGATCGTGAACTGAAGCGGGATTGCTAGGTGACAACGAATGTCCAGGGCAGAATCCCAAGGATTGGAAGCGTTATGAGCACATCCGTTGAAGTCAAAAACCTGTCCCGCCGGTATGGCCAGCACGTCCATGCCTTGCGGGCGGTCAATCTGGCCGTGGCGCCAGGTGAATTCGTCACCTTACTCGGGCCGTCGGGGTCGGGAAAATCGACCATCCTGAAGCTGGTCGCCGGCTTCGAGCGGCCAAGTGATGGCGACATCCTGATTGACGGCCGGTCGGTGGTGAATCTCCCGAGCCACAAGCGGGATATCGGCATGGTGTTCCAGAATTATGCGCTGTTTCCGCATCTGTCGGTGGCCGACAATATCACCTTCCCGCTTGCGGTGCGGCGGCGGCCCAAGGCGGAGATCGCCAGGCGATTGGACGAGGTCCTGGAGATCACCCGGCTCGGCGAGTACCGGCATCGTCTGCCGCACGAGCTCTCAGGCGGGCAGCAGCAGCGCGTTGCGCTGGCGCGCGCCATTGTCTTCAAGCCGAAGATCCTGCTGATGGATGAGCCATTGGCGGCGCTGGACCGTCATCTGCGGGAGCAGATGAAGGGCGAGATCAAGCGGATCCAGCAGGATCTGATGATGACGGTGCTGTTCGTTACCCATGACCAGGATGAGGCCCTGCTGCTATCGGACCGCATCGGCGTCATGCATGACGGCCAGCTCGAGCAGCTCGCCACGCCCCATGATCTCTATGCGCGGCCCCGGAACCGCTTCATCGCCTCCTTCGTCGGCGAGGCCAATCTGCTGCCCTGCCGGATCGAACGCGGCATGGTCTGGTTCAACGGGATGCCGGTGATGGCCGCAAGCGGCGATGCCGCCGCCGGCGAGGTCTGGCTGATGCTGCGCCCAGAGCAGCTCACCATGTCGCGCCAGGCGGACGGCGCCGTGCTGCGCGGCCGGCTCAGGCAGCATAGCTTCCTGGGTGAGACGAGCCGCTACCTGCTCGACACCGGCGCGGCGCTCATGAACATCAAGCGGCAGAACAGCGCGCCGCTCGATCTGGCGGTCGGCGACGACCTCTATCTCAGCTGGCGGCCGGAGGATGCGATCATCCTGCGGAACTGACCGGGTTGGCATGGCATCGGGTATCGGAAATTTGTGAGTGAACCGCCATTGGATCACGCTATGGCGCGCAGAATCGGGATCAAGGACGAACTGGACCGGCAGATCATCGCGTTGCTGCAGAGCAATGCACGGCAATCGACCATGACGCTCGCCAAGCGCCTGCGGCTGGCACGCAGCACGGTGCAGGAACGGATCCGCCGCCTGGAGCGGGATGGTGTAATCCGCGGCTACAGTCTGCGGCTGGGGCGGGATCCCTTCGACGAATATGCGCAGGCCATCGCACTGCTGTCCCTGGCGCAGCGTCAGCAGCGCCAGGTGATCGACCGGCTTGGCATGCTGCCGGAAATCAAGATCTGCGCCACCATCAGCGGGGACTCCGACCTTTTCCTGCTCCTCGAGGCGCCGCGGCTCGAGGATCTCGATGCCCTGATCGATGAGATCGTCCGCAGCCCCGGCGTGGAGCGTTGCCGCTGCTCCATCATCCTGGCGCAGAAGCTCAACCGCCTGGCCATGGCGCTGCCGGCGTGATCCTGCGCGCGTCGGCGCGGGCCAGGCGACAACGATCGGGCGACAACGGTCGGGTGATAACGGTCGGGTGATAAGGGCCGGACGACAACGAATGGCGACAATGGCCGGGCCGAGCAAGGCGCAACAACGCAAAAGCAGGGCGGAGTTGAGCGGAGCCGAGCTGAGCTGAGCAGATCCGGGCAGGGCAGGGCGAAAATCTCGCCGGGTGCGGACGCCCGCTATCGCATGGCAGGCGCTCCCATCGCTTGCCGGTGGCGCCTGCCTGATGCACCGGCGCGGCGCTGCACCCGGCAAGCCGCGCCGCCGCGCCAGGGAATGTCCGATGGCTTCCTACCCGGACGGGTAGGTTCACAATCGCCCAGGGCATGCTTTGATGGCGGCTATCGGACTGGGGCAGGTCAGCCGCCCAGGCATCGACCGCCGGACTGCATCACGGCATTCGGCAGGCGGCTTCGGGAGGCTGCGGTATTGATCACGGCGCGGCACCGGCTGGGGTGCTGCGCGCAACATTGCAGAGGTCTGCCATGGACGACATCATTGTCCGGGCTGCCAATGCCAAAAAGGGCAGCCCGTTTCTGAATACCGCGCAAGCCGCCTTCTATATCGGCCTGTCGCAGCGCACATTGGAGAAGATGCGCTGGCGCGGCGCCGGCCCGGCCTTCCGGCGCCATGGCCGCTACGTGCGCTACCATATCGACGATCTCGACGCCTGGTCGCAACATCGCGGCGGGACATGAAGCGCATGGCCGCGCGGGCGCCGCTCGCCGCCTTGTCCATGGCGCCCCGGCGGCGCCGACGTCGCCGGGCCGTTCTGGTGGCAACCGCTGCAGGGCTGGTCCTGATGCTGCTGGCCGCCATCGAGCGAAGGCCGCGGCTGGTCTGGAATGCCAGTGCCAGCATGCCGGTCGGATTATATGCGCTTGTGCCATCGCAGGCGCTGGCGCGCGGCGACCTGGTGCTCGCCCAGTTGCCCGACCGCCTGAGCCGCTTCGCCGCCGCCCGACATTATCTGCCGGCCGGGTTGCCGCTGATCAAGCGGATCGCCGCCCTGCCTGGCGACTGGGCCTGCGGCGCCGATGCCGGTCAGCTGGTCTTCGGTGCGGGTCTTGAGGCGGTGGCGCGGCTGCGCCAGGATCGGCGCGGCCGGCCGCTGCCGGTCTGGACCGCGTGCCGGCGATTGCGCGATGACGAATTCCTGCTGCTCGGAACCGCCGATCCGGCATCCTTCGACAGTCGCTATTTCGGGCCGCTGCCCAGGGCGGCGGTCACCGGCCGCCTGCTGCCGCTATGGCTCCGCTAGACCGCGAGGGGCGGTTCAGTCCGCATCTCGGCCGGGTGCGGCAATCACCGGCACGCCTGCGCAAACGCCAGACCTATCTCGCCCAGATTCTGCATGTCCGCGCACTGAACCACAGCAAGGCGCGGGATGTCGCCGCACCGGCGGCGCCGGGCGGACGCCTGCAGGGCCGCGGCGCCGGCATTGGCCGGCTGCTGAAGATGCGCCAATCCCGGCACCGGCCAGACGTCCGGCGGGTCGTGGTCAAGACCCATAAACTGAACCCCCAGGCAGCAGGCCGCCAGGCACTGCTCAGTCATCTACGCTATATCCAGCGCGATGGCGTAAGCCGCAACGGTGCGCCCGGCCAGCTCTACGGGCCGGATCCGGATGCCGCTGATGCGCGCGCCTTTGTGGACCGCTCGGCAGCCGACCGCCGCCAATACCGGATCGTCCTGGCGCCCGATGACGGCGCCGAATACAGCGATCTGCGCTCCCTGACCCGGCGGCTCATGCTGCAGATGGAGCGCGATCTGGGGACCCGCCTCGACTGGATCGCCGCCGATCACTTCGATACCGGTCATCCCCACAGCCACATCCTGCTGCGCGGGCGTGACGACCGGGGGCGCGCGCTGGAGATCGCCGGCGATTACCTCAATCACGGCCTGCGCGAGCGCGCCATGGAACTGGCGACCCTGGATCTCGGGCCGCCGGAGAACGGACACGTCGCCGCCGCTCGCCGGCGCGAGGTGCTGGCCGAGCGGTTGACCGGCATCGACCTGCGGCTGCGCCGCGAAGCGGGCCCGGATAACATCGTTCGCGCCATCCATGCCGACGGGATGCAGCAGAGCCTGCGTGCCGGACGCCTGCATATGCTGCATCAGCTCGGCCTCGCCGAACCGCTGGGCCCCGCAACATGGCGGCTCAGGCGCGACATGGCGCAGACCCTGCAGCGCATGGGCGAGCGCCGCATCATGATGGCAATCCTGCATCGCCACCTGCAGGCCCGCAGCCCCGATCGCGCCATATCGGGATATGGCATCCTGGCCGCCGGGGCGACGATCGATCGCGCCCTGACCGGCGAGCTGATTGCCCATGGCCGCGCGGCAGCGCTGGCGCAGCGCCCCTATCTGATCCTCAATACAATCGATGGCCGGGCGCTCTATGTCGACCGTGCGATCCTGCCGGCAGGATTGACGCCCGGATGCATTCTGCAGGTCATGCCGGGTGGCGGTCCGCTCAGTGCTGCCGGCGCACCGCAGCCCGCGATGGCGCGCGGGGCCGGCCGGGATCTGCGCATCACGCCGCTCTCGCCCTGGCCGCTGGCGCGCCAGATCGGCTTTGACGGCGCCACCTGGCTGGATCGTCTGCTGCTGTCGGGCCCGCCGCCCGCGCTGCGCCAGGCCGGCTTTGGCAAGGCGGTGATCGCCGCTTTGGCGGCGCGGCGGCAATGGCTGCTGCAGCACGGATTGGCGAGCCGGCAAGGTGCCAACCTGGTCTGCCCGAAGGATCTGCTGCAGCAATTGCAGCGCCGCGAGATCGCGCGCCTGAGCCGCGCGCTCGGTCTGGATTATGCCGGTCCTCCCCATGGCGCCGCGTTAAGGGGGATCTATCGGGGATCGGTCGAGCTGGCCGAGGGGCGGTACGCGGTCATTGCCAACCGCCGGCAATTCACCCTTGCGCCCTGGCAGCCGGTGCTGGAGCGCCATCGCGGCGCGCTGGTCATCGGTTCCGGCCATGACGGCGCAGCCTTCGCATGGCGGCCGGACCGGAGCCGGGTGCGCGGTATCGGCTGACGGCGAGACCGGACGACGGAAATCCGGACATGTCGACAGGCCGG
>CAYSCA010000163.1:0-1723 GCA_964429465.1 uncultured Rhodospirillaceae bacterium | reverse complement strand
GACATCCTGCGATGCGGCTGTTGCAGCCACGTCATGTTACAAATCCTCCCACAAATCGATATGAAGTAGGAGGGCTGATAATTACTGCCGCATAGTGTCGATAAAAACATCCGCTTACCGAACAGGTTGACGTTGTCTTCCAGGATCAGAACTGACGCGCAGGCAGGCCGCAATCGGCGGATTGCAATCAATACTGAGCGGGTCCGATGGCCGGCCGGGGGAGATCAGGCGCGGACCGGGAGCTGCGGCGCGCCAGGGCTGGCCGTGCAAGCGTGGAAGGGCGTAGCAGGGCGTATTTAAGGGCGGTTTCCAATCGGCCGCCACTCCGGAATCACTTGAGCGCGAATCGGATAGTCGCAGCGCAAGCAGGTTCGGAGGCAGGTCATGCCCGGCAAGCTCGCCATCACTCAGGGCCTTCTGGTCGTCACCATCATCGGGGCAGGCCTGTGGGGCGCCACGCAATGGGTCGCGGCCATGCTGGGCGAGCGGCTGCCGCTTGGATCGCCGTGGTTCGCGCTCGCCGGCTGGCCGGTCTATCACCCCTGGCGGCTGTTCCAGTGGTGGTATCTCCATGATGCCGATGCCCCTTGGGTGTTTGAGCGCGCCGGGCTGCTGGCGGCCGGCGCCGGCCTGCTCGGCGCGGCGACCGCCATTGCCGGATCGCTGCTGCAGGCGCGCCAGGGCAGGTCTGCCACGACCTACGGCTCGGCGCGCTGGGCGACGCGCTCAGAGATCGCCCGCGCCGGCCTGCTGGCCCGCCGCGGTGTCCTGCTCGGCTGCCATCGCGGCCGCTATCTGCGCCATGACGGACCCGAACATGTCATCGCGCTGGCGCCGACCCGCTCCGGCAAGGGCGTCGGCCTGGTCATTCCGACGCTGCTGTCCTGGACCGGATCGGCGGTCATCCATGACATCAAGGGCGAAAACTGGCGCCTCACGGCCGGCTGGCGCGCCCAGTTTTCCCATTGCCTGCTGTTCAATCCGACCGACCCGGACTCCACCCGCTACAATCCGCTGCTGGAAGTGCGCAAGGGCCGCCACGAAGTCCGCGATGTCCAGAATATCGCCGATATCCTGGTCGATCCCGAAGGCGCCCTGGAGCGGCGCAATCACTGGGAGAAGACCAGCCATGCCCTGCTGGTCGGCGTCATCCTCCATGTGCTCTACGCCGAGGCCGACAAGAGCCTGAGCCGGGTGGCCGCCTTGCTGTCCGACCCGCAGCGCTCGTTTGAGCATACGCTTCGCGCCATGATGGCCACCAACCATCTGGGCAGCGATGCGGCACCGCAGGCCCATCCCGTCGTCGCCGCCGTGGCCCGCGACTTGCTCAACAAATCCGACAACGAGCGCTCCGGCGTGCTGTCGACCGCCACCTCGTTCCTGGCGCTCTACCGCGATCCGCTGATCGCGGCGATGACCAGCAGCTGCGACTGGCGCATCAATGACCTGGTCGATGCCGACAAGCCGGTCTCGCTCTATCTGGTCATCCCGCCCTCCGACATCTCACGCAGCAAGCCGCTGGTGCGCCTGGTGCTCAACCAGATCGGCCGGCGGCTCACCGAACAGCTGACGCCGGGGCAGAGCGATGGCGGCAGCGCCGCAGCACCGGTCCAGATGCTGGACCGCGCCGGCGGCCGCAAGCACCAGCTGCTGCTGATGCTCGATGAGTTCCCGGCGCTCGGCCGGCTCGATTTCTTCGAGACCACGCTGTCCTTCATGGCGG
>CAYSCA010000162.1:0-7615 GCA_964429465.1 uncultured Rhodospirillaceae bacterium | reverse complement strand
CACCAGCAGCTTCTCGATGCGATGCTGGTGCAGCAGCTTCTTCGCCTCGCCGCTGGAGACACCTTCCCGCACGGTGATCAGCGGCGTCTTGGTCATCAGTTCATGCACCGGCTGCTGCATGTTGGTGGCAAAGCGCACATCGCGGTTGGTCAGGATGCCGACCAGCTTGCCGCCCTGCGTCTCGGTCACCGGAATGCCGTGGATGCCGTAGCGCTCCATCAGCGCCAGCGCATCGGCAAGCGTCGCATCGGGCCGGATGGTGAGCGGGTTCACCACCATGCCGGATTCGAATTTCTTCACCGTCGAGACCTCGACGGCCTGCTCCTCGATGCTGAGATTCTTGTGGATCACGCCGATGCCGCCGGCCTGCGCCATGGCGATGGCCATGCGCGCCTCGGTGACGGTATCCATCGCCGCCGAGACCAGCGGGATGCCGAGCTCGATGCCGCGGGTGAGCCGGGTGCGGGTATCGACGTCGGTGGGCAGCACGCTGGAGGCCGCCGGCTCCAGCAGCACGTCATCGAAAGTGTAGGCTTCGCGAAACTGCATGGCGGGAGGCTCCTGGCGTTAGGTCTGGGGTTCAGGCTGCTTGTCGTGGGATGCTTCGGCTTCGGCGGCGAAATCGCCGCCGGCCGTGTTTTCCGGGCGGCCGGCATCGTTCTTCATCATGGCGGGGTAGTATTTCAGCATCGCCGCGCGCCATTCCTCGAAGGGCAGGTCGGCAAAGCTGCCGCGGTCGGCGACATATTCCATATGGCGGCGGTCGTCGGCGTCGAAGGGATGGAAGATCGAATCGGTTTCGCCGTCGAATTCCAGCGGCCGCACGCGGAATTTCTCGCAGAGCGCCAGGTTGAAGGCCGGCGTCGCCTTCACCCATCTGCCGTTCAGGAACAGCTCGGCATAGCCGTGATAGTAGAAGATGTCGGTGCCCATCATCCGGGTCAGCCGCTCGGTGGCGAGGTGGTTCTTCACATCCGCCAGGCCGAGCCGCGCGGGGATGCCTTCTGCCCGCGCCAGCGCGCAGAGCAGCAGCGCCTTGTTGACGCAGAAGCCCTTGCCGCGTGCGGCAACGCCCGAAGCCCGCATGCCCGGCAGGCTCATCTCGATGCTGTAGGGATCGTAGAGGACGCGGTCGCGCACCGCGTAATAGAGCCGGATCGCCTTCGCCTTGGGATCGGTTTCGCCGCCGGCTGCTTCGCGCGCCAGCGCGCGCACGTCTTCATTGTCGCTGTCGATGAAGGGGGTGGCGGCGAGATACGCCGGGTCCACCGCGGGATCGGTCTCAACCGATGCGGCCATGCAAGGCTTACTCCCAGGGGGTGAAGGGTGTGTCCTTGCCGCGGAGGATATAGCCGCTCTTCGGCCCGAGGTCCACCCCCAGATTTGCGCGGTTAGCCGCGAAATCCGAGCGCGATGACGTAGGATTCGGCCGAATCGGCGCGGCTGGCCGGGGGCTTGACGTGCTTCACCACCCGGAAATCCCGCTTCATGGTGTTCAGCAGCTCGTTTTCGGTGCCGCCGCGCAGAACCTTGGCGACAAAGCCGCCGCCGGGATTGAGGACGCGCAGCGCGAAATCCAGCGCCGCCTCGCACAGCGCCATGATGCGGATATGGTCGGTCTGGCGATGGCCGGTGGCCGGTGCCGCCATGTCGGAGAGCACCAGATCGGCCTTGCCGCCCAGGGCTTCGATCACCGTCTCGTCGGCGCCCTCCGCCAGGAAATCCTGCTGCATCAGCGTGGCGCCGGGGATCGGATCGACCGGGTTGATGTCGACGCCGAGCACGAAGCCGCCCTTGCCGTCTTCCGATTTCACGCGCCTCACGGCCACCTGGGTCCAGCCGCCGGGCGCGGCGCCGAGATCGACGACGCGCATGCCGGGCTTGAGCAGTTTGTGCTTCTCGTCCAGCTCGATCAGCTTGTAGGCGGCGCGGCTGCGATAACCATGAGTCTTCGCCGCCGCCACATAGGGATCATTGAGCTGGCGCTGCAGCCAGCGTGCCTGTCCCACGGTGCGGCCGCGCGCGGTCTTCACCTTCACCTTGGCGCGGTGGCTGGGTCCGGGGGTGCGGGCGGTCATGAGCGCCGGCCTTTCTCGCCCGCCTTCTGCATCAGCTCGACCAGCACGCCTTCGCGCACGCCGCGATCGGCCACACGCAGCCTCGCCGCCGGCCAGAAGCGATACAGCGCCTCCAGGATGGCGCAGCCCGCCACCACGAGATCGGCACGCTCTTCGCCGATGCAGGGATGCTGTGCGCGCTCGGCCACGCTCTGCGCCGCCAGGTGATGGGATTGCGCGATGACGGTCGGGAAATCGAGCCAGCAGCCATCTACGTGCCGCCGCTCGTAGCGCGGCAGGCCGAGCAGCACGCCGGCCAGCGTGGTCACCGTGCCCGAAGTGCCGAGCACCTGGACGCTACCCGAGGCGAGGCGTTTCGCCAGCTGGTGCTTCTGCTCGAAGGGCAGCAGCGCCGCCGCCACTTCCTCGATCATCCGCTCATAGGAGCCGCTCTCGCGGTCGCCGGGGCCGTAACGCTCGGTCAGGTTTACGACGCCATAGGGGAGCGAAATCCAGTCGAGCACCTGGGTGCGGCCATCGCCGGCCAGTTTCGCCCAGAGGATTTCCGTAGAGCCGCCGCCGATATCGAAGACCAGCGCGTGGGTATGCGGCGGCTCGAGCAGCGGCGCGCAGCCGGCCAGCGCCAGCCGCGCTTCCTCGGCGCTGGAGATGATATCCAGCGAGATTCCGGTCGCCACTTTCACATGATGCAGGAATTCGGCGCCGTTGGCCGCGCGGCGGCAGGCTTCGGTCGCCACCGCGCGGGCGACGCCGACGCCGCGGCGCGCCATCTTTTCCGAGCAGATTTTCAGCGCGTCGATGGTCCGCCCCATCGCCGCCTCCGACAATTCGCCCGAGCGGGTCAGTCCCTCGCCCAGCCGGACGATCCGCGAGAATGCCTCGATGACCCGAAAGCCGTCGCGGCCGGACCGGTCGCGGACCGGGCGGGCGATCAGCAGGCGGCAATTGTTGGTGCCAAGGTCGAGCGCGGCAAAGACCGGCGGCGGCATCCTGGCCGGCACGGATGCCGAGGTGCCGCGGGTGACGGGAATATCCATGGTCACCGGGCCTTGCTGCACTGCATCGAAATCGTCGGTCGCATGGGGGCAGTTTAACCGGACTGCCCCGGCCGGGTAAGGTGCGGTCGACGCGGCGATTCAGTTCTGCATGCGCGGCGCGCCGCTTTTCTGCGGGCTGGCCGCGCTGCCATTGGCGCCATTGCCATTCGGAACCGCAAAAATCTGGCCCGGATAGATCAGGTCGGGATCGCGGATCTGGGCCTGGTTGGCCCGGTAGATCTCGGTATAGCGCATGCCCTCGCCCAGCAGCTGGCGCGAGATGCGCCACAGGCTGTTGCCCGGCTGCACGACCACGCTATGGCCATCGGCGGACAGCTTGATGTCTTCCGGGTTGGCGCGGCTGAACGGCAGTTCGAGGCGCGAGGCCACCTTGCCGGCCTGCTCGACCTGGTCGACCCGCAGGGAGTAGATGCCCGGATCGACCGCCTTTTCCGGCTTCATCGTCCAGCGCCCCTTGGCATCGGCGGAGGCCACGCCGATCGGCTCGTTGTTGAGGTAGACCTGCACGGTCGAACCGGCCTGGGCGCGGCCCGAGAGGATCAGGTTGCCCTTCTCGTCGTATTCCACCGCATCCAGCGCCAGGCCGCGGCGCGCCGGGTCGAGCGGACCTTCGCTCGGCCGCTGCAGCAGCCGGCTCGCGCCGTTGAGCGGCGTCAGCACGGCGATCGCCTGCTCGCCGCCCTCGCCCGGCTGGCATTCCGGCACCACGGCAACGACGGAGGCGTCGGCCTTGATGGGCTCCTCGCCCTGCATCTGCGATTCCAGCACGAATTCCTGGTTGCCGCGCTCGAGCGGCAGGTCGGGCACCAGCACCCATTCGCCGCGGACGTCGGCGGTCACCCGGCCGATCTCGCGCGTGCCGGTCTTCACCACGACGACCGAACCCGCCATCGCGCGTCCGGCGAAGACGGCAGTGCAGTTGCGGCTGATGCGGACCACGTCGAAGCTCGGCGCGACCTTGGCGACCGTGCCCGGCGCCGGCGCGGCCGGCGGCGGCGGCACCGGCGGCGCATCGGCATTCTCGGTCTGGTGCGGCAGGCCACGCTGGTTCTGCTCCGCACCGAAGAAGATGACCGCCAATATCCCGAGGACAGCGACGCCAAGAAGAATGAAGAAGAAGCGACTGCCCCGCACCGGATATCCTGGCTGGTGAAATTGTGAACGAGCGCCGAGATTAAGACCTCGCCAACAGCCTCGCAACTCTTCTAAGCTCTGGGTGCGACAATATAAAATCCCAGATCGCAGATGGCGTGCGACGATTGAGAAGCCCCGGCATGGTTCCGACGCGATTTCTCCTTTGGATTGCGGCGCTTGCGTTCTCGGCAGGCATTGTCTCCGCGCAGGCGCAGACGCCCCCCGGCGGCCCCGATCGCAGCGATCCGATACGCTACGGCGAATATGTCTTCCGGGCCGGCGGCTGCCTGGAATGTCACACCGACAGCAAGGCGAAAGGCGCGCCGCTTGCCGGCGGGCGCGCGCTGGCGACGCCCTATGGCACCTTCTACTCCCCCAATATCACGCCCGATCCGCAGCACGGGATCGGCGGCTGGAGCGAGGCCGATTTCATCCGGGCCATGCGGCAGGGCAAGTCGCCGGACGGCGCGCCCTATTTCCCGGCCTTCCCCTATCCGTCCTTCACCCGGATCACCGATGACGACCTGCGCGCGCTCTGGGCCTATCTCAAGACGCAGCCCGCCGTGGCGCAGCCCGACAAACCGCATGACCTGCAATTCCCGTTCGGCCTGCGCCCGCTGGTCTGGGGCTGGCGGATGCTGTTCTTCGATGAAGGCGTCTTCCAGCCCGATCCGGCGCAGTCGGCACAGTGGAACCGCGGCGCCTATCTGGTCACCGCGCTGGGTCATTGCGGCGAATGCCATACGCCACGCAACGCGCTGGGCGGACTTCGCTCGGAGATGCGCTTCGCCGGCTCGGCCGACAATGCCGAGGGCGACCGCGTTCCCAACATCACGCCGCATCCCAAGACCGGGATCGGCGGCTGGAGCGACAGGGACATCGCCGGCTATCTCGGCATGGGCATGACGCCGGAGGGCGATTTCGCCGGCGGCCTGATGGGCGACGTGATCGAGCACAGCACCAAATACCTGACCGAGCAGGACCGGCTGGCGATGGGCGCCTATCTGAAATCGCTGCCGCCGATCGACCACACGCCGCCGCGCAGGCCGAAAGCCCAGTAGCCGACAAAAAAACGGGCCGGCAAGCCGGCCCGTCTGCAATCCCCGTTTGCAACCCGAGGGGAAAGGCGCTCAGTTCTTCGGCGTGCGATAAGGCCGATGGCAGGCGCCGCAGGCGCCGCCGAGCGCCGCGAAATCGGCCTTCAGCGCGTCCATGTTGCCGGCCTTGGCGGACGCCGCCAGCTTCTCGGCCGCGGCCTTGGTGTTCGCGGCCTTCATGTCGAAATCGGCCTTGTTGGCCCAGATCTCGGGCTTCGCCCAGGTTTCGGCGCCCTTGTCCGAGCCGGCCGGGAACAGTGACGGCACCTTGCCCGAGGTCGCGGCGATGGTTTCCGCCGGCTTCACCGCGTCGGCGGCGGTGCCATTCCCTTCGACGACCTTCTTGATCGCCGCCATGGCGGCGCCCTGGCCTTTCATGCCTTCCTGGCGCGCCTTGATGACGTCGGCCTGGGCCAGCGCCAGGCCTCCCGTCGCGGCGACCGCGAGGCCGATAAGGGCTGCGAAAACTGGATTCCGGTACTTTGCCATCTTGCTCCCCTGCTTTGGAAACCGGCTGCTGATCCGGGTCGAATCCTCTATACCCGGTTTGTCCGTCGGGAACGATAAGTCGTTCATACCTCACGAAAAAGTTAGGCTTGAGTTACCCTCGGGTAACAAAAGGGGCTTTTCCGCTGGCATCCCCGGCCGGAATGGGGTACCCATCCGACCCCGCGCCATCCCCGACACTTTCAAAGAGAGCCTTTCCCAGTTCCGATGACCGCCATCCGCTCCGTCTGCGTCTATTGCGGCTCGAGCCTCGGCGAGAGCCAGGTCTATACCGCCCAAGCCCAGATCCTCGGCCGCCTGCTCGCCGAAAACGGCATCCGGCTGGTCTATGGCGGCGGCCGCATCGGCCTGATGGGCGTGGTCGCCGAAGCGGCCCTGGCGGCCGGCGGCGAGGTGGTCGGCATCATCCCGCATCACCTGCATGACTGGGAGGTCGGCCATACCGGGCTGACCGAGCTGCATGTCGTGGATTCCATGCATACCCGCAAGCGGATGATGGTGGAGATGTCGGACGCCTTCATCGCCCTGCCCGGCGGACTCGGCACGCTGGACGAATTCTTCGAGGTGGTGACCTGGCGGCAGCTCAAGCTGCACGACAAGCCGGTCATCGTGCTCAATGTCGAGGATTACTGGCATCCGCTGCTGGCGCTGGTCGAGGCGGTGATCGAGCGCGGCTTCGCCCGGCGCACCGCCACCAACCTGTTCACCATCGTCGACAGCGCCGAGGCGCTGATCCCCGTGCTGCGCAGCGAGCCGCTGCCCGAACGGCCGCCGGCGACCAGCCGCATTTGAGCATTTCTCGACCGCACTCAAGTTTAAATCCGGCCGCCCCGCGGGCCGAAAGGCTTCTCGGGCCTGACCGGCTTTGCTAGGGTCCGCGCATTCCCGCCATCCACGCATCCGGAGGAAATAATGGAGAAGATCAAGGTCAAGAATCCCGTCGTCGAGCTCGATGGCGACGAGATGACCCGCATCATCTGGAAGTTCATCAAGGAGAAGCTGATCCTCCCGTATCTGGATGTCGATCTGCTCTACTACGATCTCGGCGTCGAATACCGCGACAAGACCAACGACCAGGTCACCATCGACTGCGCCCATGCGATCCTCAAGCATGGCGTCGGCGTGAAATGCGCCACCATCACGCCGGACGAAGCCCGCGTGAAGGAATTCAATCTGAAGGAAATGTGGAAGTCGCCGAACGGCACGATCCGCAACATCCTCGGCGGCACGATCTTCCGCGAGCCGATCATCTGCAAGAACGTGCCGCGCCTGGTGCCGCACTGGAACGACCCGATCGTGGTCGGCCGCCATGCCTTCGGCGACCAGTACCGCGCCACCGACTTCAAGTTCCCCGGCAAGGGCAAGCTGACGATCAAGTTCGTCGGCGAGGACGGCCAGGTGATCGAGAAGGAAGTCTTCAACGCGCCGGGTTCGGGCGTCGCGATGGCGATGTACAACCTGGATGACTCGATCCGCGACTTCGCCCGCGCCAGCATGAACTACGCCCTGGCGCGCGGCTGGCCGCTCTACATGTCGACCAAGAACACGATCCTGAAGGCCTATGACGGCCGCTTCAAGGATATCTTCGAGGAAGTGTTCCAGAAGGAATTCGCCGACCAGTTCAAGGCGAAGAACATCACCTACGAACATCGCCTGATCGACGACATGGTGGCCTCGGCGCTGAAATGGTCGGGCAAGTTCGTCTGGGCCTGCAAGAACTACGACGGCGACGTGCAGTCCG
>CAYSCA010000161.1:2880-7681 GCA_964429465.1 uncultured Rhodospirillaceae bacterium | reverse complement strand
CGGCGGCGGCGTCTCGACCGTGCGGCAATATCTGCAGGCGCGACTGATCGACGAGATGCACCTGGCGATCTCCCCTGTCCTGCTCGGCGGGGGCGAAGCGCTGTTCGCCGGCATCGACCTGCCCGCGCTGGGCTATCGCGTGACGCAGCATGCCGGCACCGCGGCGGCCACCCATCTGATCATCGGCCGGAGCTGATCCGGCGGCGCGCGGTTGCTTCTCGGGATCGTCCCCATAAGTTATCGGACGAACCACCGAACCCTATTCTGGAGCACGGATGCATCCCCGACAGCTTGTCACCTTCCTTTCGGTTGCCCGGCACGGAAACATCACGCGGGCGGCTGAGGAGGTCCATCTGGCGCAGTCCAGCGTCAGCGACCAGATCCAGGCGCTGGAGCATGAGGTCGGCGCGACGCTGTTCGACCGGACCCGGCAGGGAATCCGGCTCACCAGGGCGGGCCGTGCGCTGCTGCCCTATGCCGAAGAGATCGTCGCGCTCGAACAGGAGGCGCGCGCCGCCATAGACCAGGCGGCGGAAATGCAGGCCGGGACGCTCACCATCGGAACGCTGGAGACCATCGCCGCGACCAAACTGGCATCCTGGCTGCCGGCCTTCAGCGCCAGCCACCCGGGGGTTGCAGTGAAAGTCGTCGTCGGTTCGAGCGGCGAACTGGTCCGTCAGCTCGAGGACGGAAAACTGGATGTCGCGCTGACCATCGATCGGGGCAACCGCGACCCGCGCTTCCTGGCGCGCAAGGTGGCGAGCGAGCCGATGGTGCTGGTCGGCGCCTGCGATCATCGGCCGGTGCCAGGCGATCTGGCGATGCTGGCGCGGGAGCCATTCATCGCGACCGAGAATGGCTGCGTCTACCGCCACCTGTTCGACAGCGCCTTCATCGCTTCCGGCCACGAACCGCCCGCCCCCAAAGTCGAGGCGGGCAGCATCGGCGCGATCACCCGCATGGTTGCATCGGGCATGGGGCTTGCCTTCGTGCCGCGGCTGGCGGTTGCCGACGCCCTCGCGCGCGGGCAGATCACGGAGCTCGCCTGGCCGGGCGACGGAGCCGCAGCGTCGCTGCAGCTCCTGTGGCGCCGCCGTCGCGCGACACTGCCGGCCGTCGCCGCTTTCGTGGAGTTCGCGGGCCAGCTTCCCGGCCCGGTCAGATCAGCCGATGCCCGCCTTCGGCATGCAGAACCGATCCCGTCGTAAAGCCGTTGCCCATCAGATAGAGGATCGCGTCGGCGATATCCTCCGGCCGCCCCACTCTCCCGCTCGGCAGGCGCCTGGCCATCGCATCCAGCACGTCGTCCTTGGCGGCTCCGGCGACGAAGGCCCATATCGGCGTATCGACCCATCCCGGCGAAACCGCGTTGACGCGGATCGGCGCCAGCTCCACGGCGAGCGCGCGCACCAGACCTTCGATCGCGGCATTGGCGGCCGCCACGACCGAGCCGCGCGCCGAGGGCCGGTAAGCGGCGATGCCGGAGGTATAGGTGATCGAACCGCCCGGCGACAATTGCTGCCCGCCATGCTTGGCCAGCAGCAAAGGCCCGAAGAGCTTGCTGTCCAGCACCAGCCGGGCTGCCGCCAGCTCAAGGTCCGGAAGCAGCTGATAGGCGCCTTCGATGGCGGCCGCCGTGCTGACGATATGATCGAGCGGCCCGGCATCGCGAAACAGACCGATGACCTCCTCCTCCCTGGAGATATCCGCCACCAGCCCTTCCGCCCGGGCACCGAGGCGCGCCCGCGCCGCCGCGAGCTTCTCGGCGCTGCGGCCGACGATGACCACGCTGGCGCCCTGGGCGCAAAGCCGCTCCGCCAGGGCAAAGCCCATGCCCGAACTGCCGCCGGCAACCAGAACCTTCTTTCCTTCAAACGAATTCCGCATCTGCATCTCCTTGCGTCGCGGAATGCAGATGCCCCAGATCGCGACGCGGGGGAAACGGAAGAATACGATACCGCCATCGGAGTCTCCGATAGCGCGCGGCCGGAACCCGCCAGGGCGGCCGGCATTGAGTGAATTGCCCAAGGATTTGCACCATCCGCGCAAGGAGGCCGGCATGAACGCGCATCCCCTCACCCCCGCACAGGAGCTGGCGAAGAAGGCCAAAACGCCCTTCCCGGGCGAGAGCGCGGCCTATCGCCAGGCGCGCGAGGCCCTGCTGGCCGAGGAGATCGAGTTCCGCCGCCACATGACGCGGCTGGCCGAGCAGCGCCGGGCCCTGCCGCCCGGCCCGGCGATCGAAAAGGATTACCGCTTCATCGACGAGACCGGCTTCGAATGCGGGCTGCGCGATCTGTTCGGCGACAAGGATACGCTGGTCACCTATTTCTGGATGTACGGGCCGGAACGCGCCCGCCCCTGCCCGATGTGCACCAACTGGCTCGGCGCGGTGAACGGCAACGCGGCGGATATCAAGCAGCGCGTGGCCCTGAAGATCCTCGGCCGCAGCCCGGTGGAGCGGCAGTTCCTGTTCGCGCAGGAGCGCGGCTGGCGCGACCTCGATTTCGTGCAGATCAAGGGCGACGACTACGCCAATGACCTCGGCCTGCTGCGCGACGGCTACGAATATCCCGCGCTCACCGTCTACAAGCGCGACGGAGATAAAGTGCGGCTGTTCTGGGCGAGCGAGATGACGAAGGAAATGGCCGATCCCGGCCAGGACCCGCGCGACGCGCCGGATATCGCGTCGCTGTGGTCGATCCTCGACCTCACACCGGCAGGCCGCGGTACCGGCTGGTATCCGAAGCTGCGGTATTAGAAAGCGAACGACAGCCGGACGAATACTTCCTTCACCCTCCCGGCCTTCCCGGGCCCTCCCTCTCCCGCTTGGCGGGCGAGGGAAATTCACCGCCTTTATGACGCTGGTTTATGACGACGCTGGCGGCATCGTCCCGAATGTCACCAGCGCCGGATCGACGCGGTCCCAGGCATGGGCGCGGCTGGCATAGGTGACGACCTGCGGCGCGTAACGGCCGGGCTCGTCGAGGCTGCCGGCGGTAATCGTGATCAGGTCGGGCGCGGCCGGATAGGTCTGCCAGACCGGCGTGCCGCAGGTCGGGCAGAAGGCGAACCGCTTGGTCTTGCCGCTGTCGCCGGCAAGCTCCCATTCGGTGGGCCGGCCGCTCAGGGATGCCTCGGCGCGGCCGGCGAAGGTCATGTAGGAGCCATGGCCGCTGCCGCTGCGCTGCTGGCATTGCCGGCACTGGCATTCATTGGAGAAGACCGGCTCGGCTTTGATCTCATAGCGGATCGCGCCGCAGGCGCAGCCGCCGGTGTAGGGCTTGGTCATGGTTTCTCTCTCCTTCGGAAATTTCGGGCGCAGTGATCCTGCCCGCTGCAGCGCGTGCAGCGGCATGGCCGTGTGAGTTTCAGATCCGGTCAGTCCAGTTCGTCAGCAACCGTTTCGAGGTTGCGGGCGCATTTGATCCAGCCCTGGCCCATATTGGTGTAGGCCGTCTCGTTCTTCGGCAGCACGAAGCCGGCATGCTCCATGCGCAGCCGCGTGCCGGTCTGCACTTTCGTCAGCGTGAAGGTGACGATGGTGTCGAGCGTCGCGCCGTAGCCGACATTGCCCTCGTCGCCGCCGCGCCATGAATACGAGAAACGCCGCAGCGGCGCGACCTCCAGCACCTCGCAGCGAATGGTGCCATCCCAGGCGCCGGCCGGCGTGGTCTTGAAGGTGAAGCGGTTGCCCTTCACCGGCTCGAAGCCTTGCGGCTTCATCATCCAGCGCGATATGAGGTCGCCGGTTGTGATCGCCTTCCACAGCACCTCGGGCGCATGCGGGAAAACCTCATCCACCACGATGGACTGCGTTTCCGCCTTCAAGGCTGCACTCATGGGTCGATTTCCTTCAGCAGTTTGCGCAGGTCGGCGAAGCGGTCGCGCCAGAAGACGGCATAGGCGTTGAGCCAGTCGGCCAGCGGCATGAGTCCCTCCGGCTGTGCGCGGTAATAGACATGCCGGCCGGCGGGACGTTCGGCGACCAGGCCGGCCTGTTTCAGCGATTTCAGATGCTGCGAGATGGCGCCCTGGGTCACTCCGCTGCCTTTCGTCAGTTCGGCAACGGTGATCTCCTCGGCGCGCACCACGCGCTCGAATACCGCCCGCCTTGTGGGATCGGCGAGCGCACGCATGACATGGGTGACGGGAGCGGGTGTGGTGGCCGGGTCGAGCATGGGAATATATTAGTATCAACTTATATATTAGTCAATACTAATTTATAGTGGCCCGCTTTTTTCTCTGCCCCTGTCGGGGCGCCCCTTCCCGCCGCGTCCTAGGATTACCTGCTCATGCCTGAAAGGAGCTCAAGATGAAGGTCACGCAATGCCTCTGGTTCGAGAAGGACATGGATGCCGCGGTCCGCTTCTACACCTCGCTGATCCCCGGCTCGTCGCTCGACTGGAATTCGGCGCTGGCCGCCGATTCACCCGGCGGCCCGGCGGGCAGCGTGAAGATCGCCGGCTTCACGCTGGGCGGCCAGCGCTACATGGCGTTTGAATCCTGGCGGCCCGAGGCGTTCAACCTCGCCGTCTCGATCCTGGTCGAATGCGACAGCCAGGCCGAGATCGACCGGCTGTGGGAGCGCTTAAGCGATGGCGGCCAGATCGCGCAATGCGGCTGGCTGCGCGACCGCTGGGGGCTGGCCTGGCAGATCCAGCCGAGGATCTTACGCGAGCTGATGGACGGCCCCGACCGCGCCGCGGCCAAGCGCGTCGCCGAAGCGATGCTGAAGATGGTGAAGCTCGACATCGCCGAGCTGGAGGCCGCGGCCCGGGGATGAACGGGCCGGTCTGAA
>CAYSCA010000161.1:0-2780 GCA_964429465.1 uncultured Rhodospirillaceae bacterium | reverse complement strand
GCCTGAACGCTAGTCCAGCGCCGCGCTCACCTCCACCTCGATCAGCAGGTCGGGATGCACCAGGGCGGTGACGCCGACCAGGGTGCTGGCCGGCAAGGGGCCGTCGCCGAAATGCCGGGCGCGCGCGGCGCGGATCGCCGGCAGCATCTCCGGCTTCAGGCCGACGACATAGGTGTTCATCTTGAACACTTTCGAAAAATCCGCGCCGGCCGCCTGCAGCGCCTTGGCCAGATTGGCATAGACCTGCTCGGCCTGCGCGCCGATATCGCCCTTGCCGACCAGCGCGCCCTGTGCGTCGACAGCGACCTGGCCGGAGACATGCACCTGCCGGCCGGCGGCGACGATGGCGAGATGGCTGAAACCGGTCGGCTTCGAGAGGCCGTCGGGATTGCGGCGGTCGATACTCATCGCGGATGTCCTTTCATGCGGGGAGGAGCAGCGGGCTGTAGACGACGACCGAGAGATCGCCGGTCAGGCCTTGGGGGCGCAGCGGCGCATAGGTGAGCTGCATCGGGCCATGCCGGTGATGACGGATGCGCTTGACCACCATGCGCGGCAGGTCAACGCGGCGGGCGTGCCACAGCGCGGCGAATTCAGGGCTGTCGGCGATCAGGCCGTCGATCAGCGCGGCCAGCTCCGGCGCGCCGGCATGACGCGCCGTCTCGCCGCGGAACTGCGCCACCGAGGACGCCGCCAGCCGCTCCCATTCGGTGAAGAGCTGGCGCCAATGCGGCCAGAGGAAGATCATCCGCAGGATGTTGCGGTCGCCCGGCGCCAGCGCGGCGAAATCGCCGAAGATCTCCAGCGCGGAATTGTTCCAGACCAGCAGGTCGGCGCGGCCGTTCAGCACATAGGCCGGCTGGTCGAGGCCGTTCAGCCAGGCCAGCAGCGTCGCCGGGACGCCTTGCGAGAAACCGCGATGCGGCGCGCCGCCGGCCTTCCCGAGCGTCAGCAGGTGCCGCCGCTCGCCCTCATCGAGCAGCAGGGCATCGGCGAGATGTTCGAGCACCTCGTCCGATGGCCGGATGTCGCGGCCCTGCTCCAGCCAGGTGTACCAGGTCGGGCTGATGCCGGCGCGCTGCGCCACCTCCTCGCGCAGCAGCCCGCGCGCCCGCCGCCGTCCGGAGGGGCGCAGGCCGACGCTCTCCGCGCTGATGGCCGCCCGCCGCGCCTTGAGGAACAGCGCCAGCTCGCGGCGGCGCCGTGCTTCCGGGTCGTCGGGACTGGCAGTGCGGGTACCAGTATCGGCACTGGTCTGGCTGCCGCGCCGGGGATCGCTTACCTCCGGGCCGTCTCCAGCAAGGGAATCCTGAGCCATGACCGACCATCCTTCCGCCGCCTCGCCCCGCCCGCCTTTCGCCGGCCATCCGATGCGCGCCATCCGGGCGCTAGATTACACCATCCTGTTCGCGCGCGACATGGCGGCCATGCGGCGCTTCTATTCCGAGGTGATGCGTTTCGAGCTGTTCTCGGTGTTCCGCGGCGAGAGCTGGATCGAATACCGGGTCGGCGCCAATATCCTCGCGCTGTGCAGGCCCGGCGGGCATGTCAGCGACCAGGTGCTGCCGCTCGGCCAGGCCTCGGTGCAGCTCGCCTTCCGCGTGCTGCGCGACGAGGTGGATGCCGCCGAGGCTGCGCTGCGCGCCGAGGGCATCGCCATCCTCTCGCCCGCGCAGGACCAGCCCTGGGGCCACCGTACGCTGTTCTTCCGCGACCCCGACGGCAACCTGCTGGAGATTTACGCGGAGATATGAGACGGACTTGGAAAACCGCAAGATCGGTCGAGCATTGCGTCGGAGGAGGAAATCTAATGTGAGCTGCCACGGGAAACAGGACGGATGACTCCGGCGATTCGGACCTATCATGAACGGATGCAGCGGGTGCTGGACTATATCGACCGGCATCTCGACGATGATCTCGCTCTCGATGTTCTGAGCGGTGTCGCCGCTTTCTCGAAGTTTCACTTCCACCGGCAGTTCACGGCGACCTTCGGGCTATCCGTACATCGCTATGTCCAGCTTGCCCGCATGAGGCGCGCTTCATACCGGCTGGCCTACAGGGATGACGAAACCGTCACCGATATCGCGCTGGATGCCGGCTACGATGCACCGGATGCCTTCGCCCGCGCCTTCCGGCAACGGTTCGGGCAATCCCCTTCGTCGTTCCGGAAGTCTCCCGCCTGGGAGTCGTGGCTTGCAGCCTTCGGGCCGCTCGACAATGCGAGGAGCAAGCTCATGCAGAAGACCTTCAGTCGCGACGAGGTTATGATCCGCGACGTACCCACGACGCGGGTGGCGATCATGGAGCATCGGGGCGATCCGGCGGCGCTCGGCGCCACCATCCGGCGGTTCATCGCCTGGCGCAAGGCTGCCGGCCTGCATCCCAGGAGAAGCCCGACCTTCAATGTCTGGCGCTCCGAGCGGCGACCGGCGTCACCTGCCGATTACAGCGTGGACCTTTGTGCCGGGACCGACGGACCGATCGACGCAAACGGTGAAGAGATCAAAGCCGGCGAGATTCCCGGCGGACGCTGCGCGGTGCTGCGTGTCGTCGGCAACACCGACAATCTGGAGCCCGCAGCGCTCTATCTCTATCAGGACTGGCTGCCGGAAAGCGGCGAGGAAGCTCGCGACTTTCCGATCTATTGCCAGCGGCTCAGCTTCTTTCCGGAAGTGCCGGAGCACGAGGCGGTGGCGGAGCTGTTCCTGCCGCTGAAATAGCGTCTGCCGCCGGCGGCCGGTCGAAGCCGCCGGTTGCTTCCTCACTCCCACTCGATCGTG
>CAYSCA010000160.1:0-7697 GCA_964429465.1 uncultured Rhodospirillaceae bacterium | reverse complement strand
GCAAGATCCGGCAGAACCTGTTCTGGGCCTTCATCTACAACCTGATCGGCATCCCGCTGGCGGCTCTCGGCCTGCTCAATCCGATGCTGGCCGGCGCGGCGATGGCGCTCAGCTCGGTCTCGGTGCTGGCCAACGCGCTGCTGCTCAAGGGCTGGCAGCCGCAGAGGTGAGAAGGAGGCGATCATGAATATCGGACAGGCCAGCGCCGCCTCGGGCGTCAGCGCCAAGATGATCCGCTATTACGAAAGCATCGGGCTGATGCCGGAAGCCGGCCGCAGCAGCGGCGGCTACCGCATCTACACCGATACCGACGTGCATATGCTGCGCTTCGTGCGCCGCGCCCGCGATCTAGGTTTTTCGCTCGAGGATATCCGCGCGCTGCTCGGCCTGTGGCGCGACCGCGAGCGGCCGTCTGCGGCGGTCAAGCAGATCGCGTTGCGCCATATCGACGAGCTCTCGGCCAAGATCGCCGAGCTGCAGGCGATGCGGCGCAGCCTGCAGCATCTGGCGCAGGCCTGCCACGGCGATGCGCGGCCGGACTGCCCGATCCTCGACGACCTCGAGGGATCGCCGGTCAGTTGAAGGCGTAGCGCAGGCCGACTTTGAGGAGATGCATGCCGGTATCGTCTAGGCCGTAGGCGCCATCGTCGATCCACTGGTAACGATAGGACGGCACGAGGTCGATATTGGCGGCCAGCCGGTAGCTGAGGCCGAGCTCGCCGAAAGCGGTGAGGTCGGTGGAATTGCCGCCCGCCGGCAGGGTGGCGCCGCCGATCGTCACGGCGGGGCGGCTGTTGCGCTGATGCACCAGGCCGGCGCCGCCGCCGATATAGGGCTTGACCACGAAATCGAGCGGCATGTCGTAATAAAGCGCGCCGGTGGCTGAATACATATCAATGTCGCCGCCGACTTTCCGGGTGCCGATGCCACTGCGGGTGGCGCGGTCATTCTCGACATTGCCGTAGCCCAGCTCGGCCTCGGCGCGCAGGCCGCTGCCAAGATGATGGCCGGCGCCGGCGAACAGGCCATAGCCGTTATAGGTCTTCACCTCGTCGAAACTGCCGCTGCCGTCATAGTCGCGCGGCACCAGCCAGGCGCCGCCGAGCGTGCCGTACCAGCCGGGCGCGGCATGCTCCTGCGCCCGGGCGGGCGCGGTCAGCAGCAGCGGGAGGAAGGCGATCAGGGTGAGGCGGCGTGTCATTGTATCTCCTTGGGCAGCATGCCGGTGGCGGAACAGGCCTCCGGCGGAGCACAGGCTTCCGCGAAAATTGCGGCGATGGTGAGGCAAGCGCATGACTGGCGCGCGACACAGCCGGGACAGGGAACAGACCTGCCGCTGTCTTGTTGGAAAAATGTAGCGTCTTCACCCAGCAATCTGCCGCGTCTGACCTATCGGGCCGCCATCAGTGAGCAGGAGGACCATCATGCGCCTGTACAGCGCCGAAATCGCCTTCATGCCGGCCTTTCCCGGCAGCGCCAGTTTCGTGCTGGCGACCCATCGCAACAAATCGGTGCGGGTGCGCGCCGCGAAAACGCCCGAGGCGGCGAAATCGCTGGCCGACGAATTGCAGCATGCCTTCCAGGCCCAGGCGCTGCCCGGCGATGTGGCGGAGAAGCTCAGTGACCGGTTCCAGCTTTCCAGAAAATAGCGATCCCGGCGACGGGGACGAAGAGCGGCGTGCGCGCGAAGCGGAGCCGCCACCCCGGATGCCACCTCCCTGGCGTGCCGATCTGCTGATCCTGCTGGCGGCGGCACTGGCCGCCATCGGCACCTTCCTGTTCGAAGCCTGGCAGCGCACGCATCCCGAAACACTGGTGTGATCCAAGGTCACGGCACCAGGCGATAGAGCCGCACGCCATAGGCCTCGATGCGGTCATGCAGCAGGCCGCGCGCGGCATCTGCCTCGAGCTCGCCGTAGCTCTCATCGCCCGGTGCGCGCGCCATCGCCCGCATGCTTCTGCCGAAATCGACGCGGATCGCGTGGCTGCGGGGTTCAAGGTTGACGGCGATCAGCAGCAGCGCCGCCTCGCCGAAGCTTTGCCAGGGCTTCAGCAGGCTGCGCACCGGAACCGCCAGCGGCTGGCGCAGCGCATCGTCGCCCGGCGCCAGCGCGAGGTCGTAGGCCAGCGCCGCATCCGGCTGCAGCAGGGCCGGCGCCAGCCGCGCGATGCGGCGGTTGAGCGCCGCCGCGGTCTCCCACAGCCGCTTGGCGGCGGCGGCCTCCGCCGGCGTGATCACGCGCGCCGCGCCGGCGCCGGTGGCGATGCCGTAATCGAGCTGCGGTGCCGGCGCGATGCCGAACATGCCGGCATTGCGGGCGGCGTAATTGTCGGCGCCCTGCCAGATCAGTCCGCTGGCGCCATGCACGATGGCGGCGAATGCGAGCGCCCGCGTCTGCGCCGGATCGGGCATGCGCGCCACTGCCGTGCCATGGGCGGGCAGCAGGGCCCAGACCGGCCGGTCGCGCTGCGTCGCGGCCGCCGCCGCGAAGGCATCGATGCGCGCCGGATCGCGCGGCAGCGCGATCACCGCCACCGCCGTGGCATCCAGCAGGGCGGGGCTGGACGGCGCGTCATTCCTGTCGTCGGCTTTATCGCCGAGCCGCAGCAGCCGCACGCCCGAGCCCTCGGCGGCGCGCAGCAAAGCCGCCAGCGGCTGTCCCGGATCGGCGACCACGGCGTTGAAATCGGCGGCGAAGGCATCCTGGAAACCGCGCGCCACGCCCTGGCGGTAATCCACCAGGGTGCCGCCGAGCGCCAGCCCGAAGACGGAACGCTGCGGCTGGTATTGCGTCAGGATGCCGCCCTCGCGGTCGAGCTGCGGCACGGTATGCGGATGCGGGCGCTGCGGCGCCTGCGGGCTGAGCGCGTAGATCGCCGGCGGCGCCGCCGCGCAGCCCGTCAGCAGCAGGCCGAGCAGCATCGCCGCTGCCGCGGCCGGCGCGCGGCGGTCAGGGCTTGGCGCGGGCAACTTGCGCCTTGGCGTCTTTCTCCGCCGCGCTGTCGTCGGGACTGCCGCCATGCTCGATCACGGTGCCTTCGGCCACTTCGGTGCCCTCGGGGATATGCGGGTCCTTGCCATGGCCGGCGGCCGATTCCGTCAGCCGGTCCATCAGCGCCAGCAGCACGCCCGAGACCACGAAGGTCATATGGATGCCGACCAGCCAGGCCAGTTCCACATTGTCGCGGTTCCCGACATTCATGAAGGCGCGCAGCAGCTGGATCGCCGAGATGGCGACGATGCTGGCGACCAGCTTCAGCTTCATGCCGGAATAATCGATCTTGCCCATCCATTCCGGCCGGTCGCGATGCTCGCCGATATCGAATTTCGACACGAAATTCTCGTAGCCGGAAAAGATCACCAGCAGCAGCAGGTTGGCGGCCAGCGACAGGTCGATCAGCGCCAGCACCGAGAGCACGATCTCGCTCTCGCTCATCGTCACCACATGGCTGACCGCATGGACCAGCTCCTGCAGGAACTTCACCAGCAGCAGCAGGATGCCGACGGCAAGGCCGAGATAGAAGGGCGCCATCGCCCAGCGGCTGGCGAACAGGGTGCGTTCAAGCAGGCTTTCGAGGCGTTCCATGGGAATCCTGGCTGTCGCGCGGGCGGGCTGTCACGCTAGCGTAATGCGCTGCAACAGTCCAAGCGTTGATCCAGTCCAAGTCGGCGCGGCGTGGCTGTCGCGCAACCCCGAATAGATAACACCGAATAGTCGCTTGCGTCGGGCGGCGCTTCGCGGCAAGAGTCTCCCCCGTCATGCCCCACCCCTTTCCCGCGATCTTCTCCGGCCTGCTGCCGCTGGCCCTGAGCGCCATTCTTGCCATTTCCCAGCCAGTCGCCGCCGCCGAGGTCACGGTGAAGGGCGAGCAGATCCTGGTGGATGGCGAGCCTTTCACCGTCCATGGCGCAGCCGGGCAGAGCCGGATGGCGCTGCTCCGGCAGCTCGGCGCCACCACCATCCGCACCTATGGCGACGAAACCGGCTATGTGCTCGACGAGGCGCAGAAGCACGGCTTGAAGGTGATCGCCGGCTTCTGGCTCGAGCATCCGCGCCGCGGCTTCGACTACAGCGACCCGGCCCAGGCCGGGCCGCAGCTGCAGAAGCTGCAGGAATTCGTCGACCGCTTCAAAACCCATCCCGCGCTGCTGATGTGGGGCATCGGCAACGAGGTCGAGGCCGAGCTTCCCGATGCCACCGCCGTCTGGCCGGCAATCGAGCAGGCCGCCAGGCTGGTGCGGCAGCGCGATCCGAAGCATCCGACGCTGGCGGTGCTGGCGGAGACCGGCGCCGACAAGGTGGCGACCCTGCGCAAGCTGGCGCCCAGCATCCAGGTGCTCGGCGTCAATTCCTACGGCGAGGCGCTGCACAGCGTGCCCGACCGCGTGCGCGCGCAGGGCTGGAAGGGGCCGCTGCTGATCACCGAGATGGGGCCGCTCGGCCAGTGGCAGGCGCCGCGCACCGCCTGGGGCGCGCCGGTCGAGCCGACCAGCGGCGAGAAGGCGGTGCTGCTGGCGCGCATCTTCGCCGCGCTCGAGGGCAAGACGCAGGGCGAGATCGTCTTCTACTGGGGCCAGAAGCAGGAAGTGACGCCGACCTGGCACAGCCTGCTGCTGCAGAACGGCGAATGGATGCGCAGCGCCGAGGTGCTGGCGCATCACTGGGGCGGCGTGACGCCGAATGCCAACCGCGCGCCGCGCATCACTTCGATCAAATTCGCGCAGGAGGCCGAATGGGGCAAGGATGCCACCGGCCGCGCCGAGATCGCGGTGGAGGATCCCGACGGCGACCAGGTCGGCGTGGTCTGGACGGTGATGGCCGAAAGCACCGAGCACCGCAAATTCGGCGATGCCGAAGCGGTGCCGCAGGCCTTCCCGCAATCCCTGCGCGAGCCGGGGCCGAAAGGCGTCGGCATCACCGGGCTGCAGCCCGGCAATTACCGCCTGTTCGCCACGGTGCGCGACGGCAAGGGCGCGGCCGCCACGGCGAATCTGCCGTTCCGGATCAAGTAGCGGAACAGCCACCCCCGATATCTGACACCGATCTGCGAATCGGTTCCGGCCGGCGCGGCAGGGCTGCGACCGAATGGTGGCCGGCCGGCGGTTATGCCGCGGGAACAAGGCAGCCGGAACCCCAACGCCCGCGCGCAGCCGCCGGCGATCCGCCTGCCGCATCAGTCTTTTGCGGGCAGCCTGGCGGGGCCATGCCGCGATCCTGCCGCAATCCCGGCGCCGCCGGGCGGGCGGCTTTGGCGGCGGACCGGAATCGCGGCGGCACAAAACCCGGATTGCCGTGTTGAACCCGGGCCGTGTCGCCAACCGCCTGTCCGCGGGCAGGCCACACCCAGACACGAAAGACAGCGGCAAAGGAGTGCACCATGCTCTATTGGGCTTTGATCTTCTTCATCCTCGCGCTGATCGCCGGCCTGTTCGGCTTCACCGGCATCGCGGCCGCCTCGGCCAGCATCGCGCAGATCCTCTTCTTCATCTTCCTCGCGGTCTTCGTCATCAGCCTGATCGCGCATCTCGTCACCGGCCGGCGCCCGCCGCTGGCCTGAGCGAAGCGGCGCCGCTGCGCGCCGGACGCGGCGCCGTCCTGTCATTTTCGTTTCCTTCTTCCCCCCAACTCGACGGGCACCCAATGCCCGTCATTTTTTTTTGCTTAAGGAGGGGAAGCGGAAACGACGATGCCGCGATGGACGCCATCCTTTGCGCGGACAGCACGGCTGCGCGCCGCCACGCGCGGGCGGGCGTCATGACAATGGATGGGCTGTGCGGCGGAAGGCGCGGATCAGCGCGTCGGCGTCACCGGAGCCGGTGCCTCGGCCAGCGGTTTGGCACCGGCGGGGCAGGCTGGACTGCGGCGCGGCTTCTGTCCCCGCTCATGGGGATCCGCTGCGGCAGTGGCGGCGGCGCGTTCGCTGCAGATCTGCGCCTGGCCGGGACCGGATTGCTGGTCCCAGACCGGGTTTCCGCCGGCGAGGAGAATGGCAAGCAACAGAGCTGGCATCTGCATGGCATTCCTCCGGTCCCGATAAACCCCCCGAAAGCAATGCGTTCGTTGCGGCCATAACGGCGGTCGCGCCGCTCCGTTCCACCATTTTCGACAAAAATGTGGCAGGCCCGGTCTTCGCTGCCGCCGGTAGCAGCGGCCGCTGTCACCGCACGCGGCGATAGGCAAAGCGCGGCCGGATATGGCGGTTGAAATAGCGGCCCTTCGATTCCGCCCGCATCAGACCGGCATGGATGCGCGGCGGCACGTCCAGATACTGGTAGACCCGGCCGGTGGTGAAGGTGAGTTCCAGGGTGGCGCTGTCGGGCCGGTAGCCGACGCGCAGCAGGGTGGAGGATTCGACCGGCTCCGGCGGGCCCGGCGCGGCCGCGCGGCTATTTGCCATGGCCTGCGGATTTCGCCGCACCATTGCCGGCGGCGGCCTCGAGCCGGGCCAGCAGGGCCATCTCTTCCGGCCTGAGGCCGGCGGCGGCTTTCGGCCGGCGGATGCGCAGCCGGTGGCTGCCTGCCTCGTAAGCGGCGATGACGGCCGGATGGACATAGCATTTGCGGCAGACGGTCGGCGTGTTGCCGAGCTTCTCGCCGACCTGGATGATCGCGGCGCGCAGATTCTTCGCCGCCTCGCGCTTGGTTGCCGGCGCGGCAAAGGCCTGCAGCGCCAGGCAGGCCAGCAGCGTGCCGCCCCAGGTGCGGAAATCCTTGGCGGTGATCTCGCCGCCGGTCACCTCGCGCAGATAGGCGTTGACGTCCGACGACGTCACGGCCTGCCGCTCGCCATCGCCGTCGAGATACTGGAACAGATGCTGGCCCGGCAGGTCCTGGCAGGCCTTGACGATGCGGGTGACGCGGCGGTCGTGCAGCGACAGCTGCCAGTGCTTGCCGCTCTTGCCCTGGAAGTCGAAGCGCAGCGCGCTGCCATTGGCCCGGACATGGCGGTCGCGAAGCGTGGTGATGCCGTAGCTGCGGTTCTGCCTGGCGTAATCGGCATTGCCGACGCGGATCAGCGTCGTCTCCAGCAGATGCACGATGGTGGCCAGCACCTTCTCGCGCGGCAGGCCGGGCCGCGCCATGTCGGCCGCCAGCCGCTCGCGGATCTGCGGCAGCAGGCGGGCAAAGCCGGCCAGGCCGTCATATTTGTTGGCCTCGCGCAGGCTGCGGAAGTCGGGATGGTAGATATACTGCTTGCGGCCGCGCGCATCGCGCCCGGTCGCCTGCAGATGGCCGCGCGCATCGGCGCAGATCCACACCTCGGTCCAGGCCGGCGGAATCACCAGGCCGCGCAGGCGCCGCAGCACCGCGGCATCGCGCACCGGCTTGCCCCGCGCATCGCAATAGACGAATCCCTTGCCGGCGCGGCGCCGGCCGAAGCCCGGCTGCGCATCCGTCACATAGACGAGGCCGGCTTCGCTGATGGCGGCCTGCGCCTCCGCCGACTCCGCTTCGGGCCTTGCTGCCGCAGGTTCAGGACCGGCCGCCGTTTTCCTCATGACGATGCAACTCCTCGATGGCGGTGCCGCCCTCGCGCGCCTTCTCCGCCAGCTTGGCAAAGGTCTTGCGCATGCGCTCCAGATCGGCTTCCGACAGCTTCTCCAGATCGAGCAGCCAGTTATGCGCCTCGCGATGCGAGCGGATCAGCTCGTCCAGCTTGAGCTGCACGGCGACGGCATCGCGGTTCTGCGTGTT
>CAYSCA010000159.1:0-7734 GCA_964429465.1 uncultured Rhodospirillaceae bacterium | reverse complement strand
AGCGGATATTCCGCATCGACCACTATCTCGGCAAGGAGACGGTGCAGAACCTGATGGCGTTGCGCTTTGCCAACGCCCTGTTCGAACCGATCTGGCATCGCGGCGTGATCGACCATGTGCAGGTCACCGTCGCCGAGAAGATCGGCGTCGAGGGCCGCGCCGGATATTACGATCATGCCGGCGCGCTGCGCGACATGGTGCAGAACCACATGCTGCAGCTGCTGTGCCTGGTCGCGATGGAGCCACCGAATGCCTTCGCCGCCGACGCGGTACGCGATGAGAAGCTGAAGGTGCTGCAGGCTCTTTGTCCCGTGGCCGAACGCACGGTCGCGACCAAGACCGGGCGCGGCCAGTATGTCGCCGGCGCCGTCGATGGCGCGGCGGTGCCGGGTTACGCCGACGAGATCGATGGCGGCCGTTCGAATACCGAAACCTTTGTCGTGGTGAAGGCGGAGCTGGAATCCTGGCGCTGGGCGGGAGTGCCGTTCTACCTGCGCACCGGCAAGCGCCTGCCGCAGCGGCGGTCGGAGATCGTCGTGCAGTTCCGTCCGGTGCCGCACCTGATCTTCCCCGGCGCATCGCGCGATGTCGTCGCCAACCGGCTGGTGATCCGGCTGCAGCCCGATGAAGGCATTTCGCTGCATATGATGACCAAGGTGCCGGGGCCGGGCGGCATGCGGCTCCGGCAGGCGCCGCTGAACCTGAGCTTCGCCGAAACCTTCCGGGGGCGGCAGCCCGACGCCTATGAGCGGCTGCTGATGGACGTGGTGCGCGGCAATCCGATGCTGTTCATGCGCGGCGACGAGGTGGAGGCCGCCTGGCACTGGATCGAACCGATGCTCGCCGGCTGGCAGGCCCAGGGCGATGCGCCGAAGCCCTATATGGCTGGTTCCTGGGGGCCGTCGGCGGCAATCGGCCTGATCGAGCGCGACGGCCGCACCTGGCATGAAGACATGCATTGATGCCGGCCCTGCTGGACAGCCTGCGCGACCGGTTCGGCCCGCATTTCCTGTCGGCAGAAAATCCTGCCGGCCGGGTGCGCCTGCAGACGCTGGTGCTGCTGCGTTGGATTGCCATCATCGGGCAGCTGCTGGCCCTTCTGTTCGTGCATTTCGGGCTGAATTTCCGGCTGCCGCTGCTGCCCGCCCTCATCGTGGTGGGCATCTCCGCGCTGCTCAATATCGTGCTCTTCATGGTCTATCCGACCGCCAAGCGCCTGACCGAGGCGGGGGCGGCGGGCTATCTCGCTTTCGACCTGCTGCAGCTCTGCGCGCTGCTGTTTCTCACCGGCGGCGTCGAAAATCCGTTCTCACTGCTGATCCTGGTTCCGGTCACCGTTTCGGCGACCATCCTGACCCTGCGCGCAACCATCCTGCTCAGCCTGCTGGCCTTCATCCTGGCCGCGCTGCTGACCTTCCAGCATTACCCGCTGCCCTGGGGCGGCACGACCACCATCCAGCTGCCGCCGACCTACCAGTGGGGCACATTCATCGCGCTCACCCTGGGTACGCTGTTCATTGCCGCCTATGCCTGGCAGGTGGCGGAAGAGGCGCGGCGTATGTCGGACGCGCTGGTCGCCACCCAGATGGCGCTGGCGCGCGAACAGCAGGTCTCGGCGCTCGGCAGCCTGGCGGCGGCGGCGGCCCATGAACTCGGTTCGCCGCTGGGCACCATCGCGGTGGTGGTGAAGGAAATGAGCCGCGACATGCAGGCCGACAACCCCCAGGCCGAAGACGTCGCCCTGCTGCAAAGCCAGGTCGAGCGCTGCCGCGAAATCCTGGCGCGGCTGGCGCGCCGGCCTTCGGCGCAGGCGACCGAAGCCTTCTCCGATCTGGGCATCGCCAATCTGGTCGAAATGGCTGCCGAGCCCTGGCGGCGGCCGGATATCGGTTTCGCCGTCCAGCTGCACTCCGCCGGGCCGGCGCCTCATCTGCCGAGGCAGCCGGAAATCATCCACGGCCTGAGCAACCTGCTGCAGAATGCCATCGAGTTCGCCCGCAGCCATGTCGGCGTCGAGGTCCGCTGGGACGAGAAGACCATCCGCCTCGACATCCTCGACGACGGACCGGGCATGAATGTCGAAATTCTCTCAGCGCTGGGCGAGCCTTACGTGACCAGCCGCCCGGATAGCGGCGGAATGGGGCTCGGCGTTTTCATTGCCATGACTCTGCTGCGGCGGAGCGGCGCGACCGTCGGCTTCGCCAACCGGCCCGGCGGCGGCGCCCGCGCGACCGTCGTCTGGCCCAGGTCCGTCGTCACCAAGTAGAGGCAAGGCTTGCGCCCGCGCTGTGCTCGGGTACAGTTTGCCACGATGACTGACAATACCCTGCTGATCGTTGACGATGACGAGCCGCTCCGGCTCCGCCTGGCGCGGGCAATGGAGAAGCGAGGCTATCAGGTGCAGACCGCCGACAGCGTCGCTGTCGGCATCCAGATGGCCCGCGCCCGGCCGCCGGCCTATGCGGTCGTCGACCTGCGGCTGGCCGATGGCAACGGCCTCGATGTCGTCAGCGCGATCCGCCAGGTTCGGCAGGATGCCCGGGTCGTGATGCTGACCGGTTACGGCAACATCGCCACCGCCGTTGCCGCCGTGAAGGCCGGTGCCGCCGATTATCTGCCCAAGCCGGCCGATGCCGACGATGTGGATCGTGCGCTGAAGGTCGGCAACGCCGCCCATCCGGCTCCGCCCGATGAACCGATGTCGGCCGAGCGGGTACGCTGGGAGCATATCCAGCGGGTCTTCGAGCTCTGCGACCGGAATGTCTCCGAAACCGCGCGCCGGCTGAAGATGCACCGCCGCACCCTGCAGCGCATCCTCGCCAAGCGCTCTCCGCAATAGGCGGTCGTGCTGCTCCAGCAGGCCATGCTGCCGCCGGGGCTTCGCATCTATGCCGTCGGCGACATCCACGGCCGTGCCGATCTGCTCGATCGTCTGCATACGATGATCGAGGCGGACATGCGGACGGCGCCGGAGCGCCGGTTCGTCGTCTATCTCGGCGACTATGTCGACCGCGGCCCGGATTCCGCCGCCGTGATCGATCGGCTGTGCCGCCGGCAACTTCCGGCGACCGAAACCGTGACCTTGCTGGGCAACCATGAGGCGATGATGCTGGAGTTCCTGGATGCTCCTCACGGTGCGTCCCTCTGGCTGGCCAATGGCGGCGATGCGACGCTGCGCAGCTACAATGTCAGGGTGCCGCATTCGAGCGATGAATTCCTGCTTGCCCAACGGGCCCTGCTCGGTGCGCTGCCCCGCCATCATCTGAATTTCCTGCGGGGCCTGCCCCTGGAGGCCCGGTTCGGCGACTATCTGTTCGTGCATGCCGGTATCAGGCCGGGCATACCGCTCGATCGCCAGACACCGGAACAGATGATCTGGATTCGGGATGTCTTCCTCGATTCGGAGGCCGACCACGGCGCCATCGTGGTACACGGCCATACCATCGTGCATGAGGTCGAATGGCGCCCGAACCGGATCGGGATCGACACCGGCGCCTATGCGACGGGGCGCCTGACCGCGCTGGTTCTCGAGGGCAAGGAGCGGCGCCTGCTGCAGACCTGATGCCCCGCCGGCGCGGCAGGGCTGGAATTCGGCCGCCCGTTGCTGTATCGAAAGCCATGTCCGAGATACCCGCTGATCTGGCCGATTTTTCCGGTGCCCGCGTCCTCGTGATCGGGGATGTGATGCTGGACCGTTTCGTCTATGGCGGGGTGCAGCGGATTTCCCCCGAAGCGCCGATCCCGGTCATGCAGGCTGAGCGGGCCATCGTGATGCCGGGCGGTGCCGGCAACGTCGCTCGCAATATTGCTGCCCTGGGTGCCGAAGCCGTGCTGGTCGGACTGGTGGGGGATGATTCCGCCGCCGACGAGCTGGATGAGACGCTGGCCGCCGAGCGCGGCGTGGTGGCCCATCTGGTGGTGGACGAGACGCGCCGCACGATCGAGAAGATCCGCTTCATCGGCGGCCGTCAGCAATTGCTGCGGGTCGATTGGGAGAACCGGAAAGCGCCGGGTGAAGGCAGCCTCGATACGCTGATCTCGACCGCCCTCGAGGCAGTGGCGGAATGCGGCGTGATCGTGCTCTCCGACTATGCCAAAGGCGTTGTCGTCGATCGCGTCACCGCCGCCGTTGTCGAGGCGGCCGCCAAGGCCGGCAAGCCGGTGCTGGTCGATCCCAAAGGCGGTGATTACGGCCGTTACCGCGGCGCCTATCTGGTGACTCCGAACCGGGCCGAGGCGGCGCTGGCTTCAGGATTGCCGTGTGAGGATGACGAAAGCGCCGATGCTGCCGCCCGCAAGCTGATGGATGCCGGCATTGCCAATGTCCTGATTACCCGGGGTGCCGCGGGTATGACCCTGGTCCAGCAGGGCGAGCCGGCGCCGCTGCATCTGGCGGCACAGGCACGCGAGGTCTTTGACGTATCCGGCGCCGGTGACACCGTGGTGGCGACCATTGCGGCGGCCCTGGCGAAAGGCCGCCCTCTGCGGCACGCGGCGAGGCTGGCCAATGCCGCAGCCGGCATCGTGGTCGGCAAGATCGGCACGGCTGTGGTGCATCCCGAGGAATTGCGCGCCGCCCTGCATATGCCCGATCCGCACGGCATCGACAGCAAGGTGGTGAGCCGCCAGCAGGCGCGCGAACGGGTGGATTTCTGGCGCAGCCGCGGTGAGCGCATCGGTTTCACCAATGGCTGCTTCGACCTCCTGCACGGTGGCCATCTCGCCCTCCTGACGGAAGCCCGCAGCCATTGCGACCGGCTGGTGGTGGCGATCAACGCCGATGCATCGGTCCGTTCGCTCAAAGGCGAGCAGCGGCCGGTGCATGACGAGACGCACCGGGCACGCTTGCTGGCAGCCCTGAATGTCGTCGATCTCGTTGTCGTCTTTGCCGAGGCGACGCCCATCCCGCTGCTGGAATTGCTCAAGCCTGACCTGCTGATCAAGGGCGGCGACTATACGGTCGATCAGGTCGTCGGCGCCGATATCGTGCAGGCCTATGGCGGGGAAGTCCGGGTCTCCCGCCATGTCGCCGGCCAGAGTACGACGGCGACCATCGCCCGGCTTCGCAGCTGACATGACGGCCACCGCGCTCAGGGTCGATGTCGCGATCCTTGGCGGCGGCATCGCGGGACTCTGGCTGCTCGCCCGCTTGCGGCAGGCCGGCTACAGCGCGCTGCTGCTGGAATGCCAGGCGCTCGGCGCCGGACAGACGGTCGCGTCCCAGGGGATCATCCATGGCGGCCTGAAATACGCCCTCGACCTGCAGCTTGGCAGCGCCAGCGACGCCCTGGCCGGGATGCCGCGACGCTGGCGGGCCTGCCTCGCGGGCAATGGTGAAATCGACCTGCGCGAAGCGACACTGGCCGCCGAGCGGCATCTCTTCTGGTCGCGTCGCACGCTGACCAGCCGGGTCGCGGGGTTTTTCGGCAGCAAGTTGCTGCGCGGCCGCACCGAGCCGCTGGATCAGGCGGACTGGCCGGCGGTGCTGCGCGACCCCGCCCATGTCGGCGCCGTCTATGCGCTGGACGAGATCGTTCTGGATGTGCCGCGCCTGCTGCAGGCATTGAGCACGCCGCATCGCGGCTGGATCAAGAAAATCGGAGGCGAGCCTCGGGTGACCCGGCGCGATGGCGGCGTGGCGATCGACATTCTGGATGCCGGCGGGCAGGGCCGTCATATCGAAGCCGGATATCTGGTGGCGACCGCGGGCCGCGGCAATGAAGGGCTGCTGGCGCAACTGGGAGAGCCGCAATCGGCGGCCCAGCGTCGGCCTTTGCAGATGGTGATGATCGCGCCTGCGCCGGGCCCGCTCTGGGCGCATTGCTTCGATACCAGCGACAAGCCGCGGGTGACGATCACAACGCATCGACGCAAGGATGGTGTGCCGGTCTGGTATGTCGGCGGGCAACTGGCCGAAACCGGCGCGCGGCAAAGCCCGGCCGAACTGATCGCCGCGGCGAGAGCCGAATTTGCCCAATTGCTGCCCGCGCTGGACCTGAGCGGCAGCCGCTTTGCGACCTGTGCCGTGGATCGCGCCGAAGGCGCCACCGAAACCGGCGCCAAACCCGATGGGCCGGTGCTGCGGCGCGCCAGCCGGGCCTATTCCGCCTGGCCGACGAAACTGGCATTGGCGCCGCAGCTTGCTGATCTGGTGCTGGCCGATCTGCCGCAGCCGCAGATTGCGTTTGATCCGGCCTCGATTGCCGATTGGGCGGCGCCGGCTTTTGCCGAGCCGCCCTGGGAGCGGGCATCATGGAATTGAGGCCGCTGGGATCGACCGGTATCCGGGTCAGCCTGCTCGGCCTCGGCACGGTCAAGTTCGGCCGTAACGAAGGTGTGAAATATCCCACCGCATTCAATCTGCCGGACGACCGGCATGTGACTGCCTTGCTCCGGGAGGCACGCGCACTGGGCATCAATCTCCTGGATACCGCGCCGGCCTATGGCAGCAGCGAGGAACGCATCGGCCGGCTTCTGCCGGGCAGCCGCGATCAATGGGTGATCGTCAGCAAGGCGGGCGAGCAATTTGAGGCGGGAGAGTCGCGTTTCGATTTTTCGCCGGCGGCGATCCGCACTTCGGTCGAGCAGAGCCTGCGGCGGCTGCGCACCGATTATCTCGACGCCGTTCTGCTGCATTCCGATGGTGCCGATGAAGAGGGCGACCGCTTCCTGCCCGCTGTCGAGACCCTGGATGGGATGAAGCGCGAAGGCAAGCTGCGCGCTACCGGCTTCTCCGGCAAGACCTTGGCCGGCGGTCTCAAAATGGTGAATTGCGTCGACCTGCTGATGGTGACGTATAATCCCGGGCAACGCGAGGAGTTGCCGGTGATCGAAGCTGCCGTCCGTTTGCGCAAGGGCATTCTGATCAAGAAGGCGCTGGCCAGCGGCCATGCCGCAAATCCGGAGCAGGCGCTGGCCGAAACCGCCGCGCTGCCGGGCGTGTCGGGGATTGTCGTCGGCACGCTATCGGCAGACAATCTGCGGCGCAACGCAAAGGCCGTCGCGAGGGGTTGAAGAGATGAGCGAGACACCTGAAGCCGGGAATGCCGCCGAGCAGGAATTCGTCTCCTTCGGGTGGGAAGCCGCATCCTTCACGCTGCCCGCCGGGGTACGGGAGGGCGGGGCGCCGGTGACTGTTGACGGATTCCGCCGCGGCGATTTCGGCGCCTATTCCGATCAGGGCGCCTGGGGCGTGCTCGCCATTCCGGCCAACCTGGTGCTCGGCCGGCTGCCCAGTGCCTCCGCAGTCCGCCGCTTCGCCGCCAAATGCGTCAGTTTTCCCGCCCAGCCGAACGGCGCGATCATCGGCGCCGCACGTCAGGCGATGCTGCAGGCGGTCGAAGAGGAACTGGGCCTGGCGCGCCAGGCCGCCGAACTGCTGGAAAGCAAGATCGACGACCTGATGGGCAGCATCGACGACATCCGCGCCAAGGCGATCCTGTTCCACCGCGACGAAGACTGAATAAGTGAACGACGCTCCCGAACAGGAGGCCAGCTTCGGCCGTGGCGCGACCCTGATGCATGAAGGCGATCAGGGCGATTTCTGCTATCTCATTCTGTCGGGCAAGGTGGAAGTCTTCCGCATGTCGGGCGACAGCAAGACCATGCTGAGCGAGATCGGCGAGGGCGGCGTAGTCGGGGAAATGGCGCTGATCGATCCGGCGCCGCGTTCGGCCAGCGTGGTCGCGATCGAGCCCACCTTATGCCGCCGCATCAATGCCGCTGCGCTGGAGC
>CAYSCA010000158.1:0-7789 GCA_964429465.1 uncultured Rhodospirillaceae bacterium | reverse complement strand
GATAGGGCGAGGCCGCCAGGTCCAGATTGTTTCTGGCCAGATTGGTCCGCCCCGGGTCGTTCGGGCTGCCGGGATTGCCTGACAAGGGGTCTGCGGCCATGCTAGGTATCTGTCCTGTTGTTTGCGCCTGTTTTCTGGACGGCCCTTCCGCGGAGCGCTGCCGATGAAGATAACAGTCAATGTCGATTGCACGCCAGAGGAAGCGCGCGCCTTCCTCGGCCTGCCCGATGTCCGGCCCCTGCAGGAGGCGGTGATGCGCCAGATGCAGGAGCGCATGACTGCCTCCCTCAACGCGATGGACCCGGAAACGTTGCTCAAGACCTGGGCGCCGATGGGCCTGCAGAATCTGGAGCAGATCCAGAAGTTCTTTTTCAGCCAGTTCCCCGGCGGTTCGTCGGACAAGAAATAGAAATAAGGTTCCCCATGGCCGTCTCGCCCGGCGATCCCGCCCCTTTCTACAAGGCCCATATCTTCGTCTGCACCAACGAGCGGCCGGAGAACCATCCGCGCGGCTCCTGCGGAGCTAAGGGCTCGGAGAAGCTGCGCAACTACATGAAGGTCCGCGCCAAGGAGATGGGGCTCGACCTCGCCCAGGGCGTGCGGGTCAACAATGCCGGCTGCCTGGAGCGCTGCGAACTCGGGCCGACCATCGTGATCTATCCCGACGGCGTCTGGTACCATGCCGAGACCTTCGCCGATATCGACGAGATCCTGGACGTGCATGTGAAACGAGGCGGCCGCGTGGAGCGCCTGATGCTGAAGCCCGAAGACGGGCCGGACCATTCCGCGAAGAAGACGTGAGCGCAGGATTGCCGACGTTTCTCCCTTCGTCATGCCTGGCCGGAGGCCGGGCATCCAATCCCGCTATCCGCCTGCCGGAACCGCTGCAGGGACCTTCGGCTGACGCCGAGGGTGACGATCGGTGCTAGCGGCACAAACCATCTACGCGCTCTCCTCGGCGCCGGGCCGCGCCGGCATCGCCGTCATCCGCATGAGCGGCCCGCAGGCCGCCGATGCGGTGATCGCGCTGGCCGGCGACATCCCCAAGCCGCGGGTCGCCAGCCTGCGCAAGCTGCGGGATGCCGGCGGCGCGCTGATCGACGAGGCGATCGTGCTGTGGTTCGAGCGGCCGCACAGCTTCACCGGCGAGGATGTCGCCGAGCTGCATGTGCATGGCGGCCGCGCCGTGCTGGCCGCCCTGTTCGAGGCGCTGGCGGCGATCCCCGGCCTGCGGCTGGCCGAGCCGGGCGAGTTCAGCCGCCGCGCCTTCGAGCATGGCCGCTTCGATCTCACCGAGGCCGAGGCGCTCGGCGACCTGATCAGTGCCGAAACCGCGGCGCAGCGCAGGCAGGCCCTGCGCCAGATGCAGGGCGGCCTGAGCGATCTCTACGAGGGCTGGCGCGCCAAGCTGACCCATGCGCTGGCGCATCTCGAGGCCGATATCGATTTCTCCGACGAGGATCTGCCCGAAGGCGTGGCGGCCGAGGTGATGCCGCAGATCGCGCGCCTGCGCGAGGAGATCGCCGCCCACCTGGCCGATAACCGGCGCGGCGAGCGGCTGCGCGACGGCCTGATGGTGGCGATCCTCGGCGCGCCCAACGTCGGCAAGTCGTCGCTGCTGAACGCGCTGGCCAAACGCGAGGCGGCGATCGTCTCCGAGCTTCCCGGCACCACGCGCGACGTGATCGAGGTGCATCTCGATCTCGGCGGCTATCCGGTGCTGCTGGCCGACACGGCGGGCCTGCGCGAGACCGCCGACATGGTGGAGAGCGAGGGCGTGACCCGCGCGCTGAAACGCGCCGAGGCCGCCGACCTCAAGCTGGTGGTGCTGGACGCGACGCAGCCGGACGTCCCGAAGGAAACCGAGGCGCTGATCGATGCCGACGCCATCGTGGTGGCGAACAAGACCGATGCGGCGGGCGTTCCGGTGGGCTACGAGATCAACGGCCGCCCCGTGCTGCCGATCTCGGTGCGCAGCAAGGCCGGCCTCAACGCGCTGCTGGATGTGCTGGAGAAGGAAGTCGTCGCCCGGATCGGCCTGACCGGCTCGGCCAGCCTGACCCGCGCCCGTCACCGCGAGGCCCTGACCGATTGCGTCGCCGCGCTCGACCGCTTCCTCACCGGCAACAGCCGCAACAACCAGGCGCCGGAACTCGCCGCCGAGGATATCCGGCTGGCGGCGCGCAGCCTGAGCCGCATCACCGGCCGCATCGACGTGGAAGACCTGCTCGACGTGATCTTCCGCGACTTCTGCATCGGGAAGTAGCGCGATTGCCCTGTTCCGGCGGACCGCTCTTCGGCTAAGCTTGGCGGCGGACGGGAGGGAAGCCCCGCAGGCCATGAGCGAGACAGACAGAGCCCCGCGCAAACAGGAGATCGAGTTCGTCGAAACCTGCTGGGACATGGCGACTCTGCCGGACCCGCTGCTGCAGCGCGCTTTCGCCTACTGGGACGCCAAGCGGGCCGGCCATCTCCTGCCGTCGCGGGCGGATATCGAGCCGACCGAGATTCCGGGCCTGCTGCCCAACATCTTCCTGGTGGATGTGCTGTATGGCCCGCCGCGCTTCCACCTGCGGCTGATGGGCACCGCATTCCGCGAATGGTTCCGCGTCGAGCTGACCGGCGCGACCTTCACCGCCGAGGGCACCGGCACGATCCACCAGTATTTCCGCGACTGGAGCGAAGTGGCCGCGGCGCGGCGCCCGCGCTGGGCGCTCTGCAATCACTGGTTCGACCGCGCCCGCCGCGACGGGATGACCTGGACTGGCCTGGTCATGCCGATGGCGAAGTCGGAGGATGCGCCGACCGACATGCTGTTCGGCGCGACGGTGTTCGCGCGCATGGAGCGATAGGCCTGTTCCGGATCTGCACTCACACCCTTCGTGCGGAAAATCTGCGCCCGCCGTCGAGAGCGATTGGTGTTCTGTACGTGCGATTTACATTGCGCTGATTTATATTCTGTCGAAGATCGAAATTCGATGACCTCCGCTTTCCCGCAAATCCCCACCGCCCGCCTGCTGCTGCGCGGCTTCCGCGCCGCGGACGAGGCTGCGTTCCAGCAATTCGCCACCGCCGAGGATTTCTGGAAATTCCTGCCGGGGCCGGCGCTCACGGCGGAGCTGGTGACGCGCTTCATCGCGGCGCGGGTGGCGGAAGCAGCCAATCCGCCGTCGCGCGACTGGGTGTTTGCCGTCGAGGAAGTACAGATGAAACGCGCCATCGGCATGGTGCGGCTGAGCATTGCATCGCCCGAGCATCGCCAGGGCAATATCGGGTTCTCGCTGGATGGTGCGATCCGGGGCAAGGGTTATGCCTCGGAGGCGATGCGGGCCCTGCTGGATTACGGCTTCCGGATTCTGGAACTGCACCGGATCACGGCTCTGGCCGATGTGGAGAATGCGCGCAGCCATATGGTGCTTGAGAAGCTGGGCTTCCGGCGCGAGGGCAGGCTGCGGCAGAATTTCCAGGTGCGCGGGCAATGGCGCGACAGCGACCTGTTTGCATTGCTGCGCAGCGAATGGCAGCCGCCGGCCGCAACGGCGCTGGCCTGAGCCTAGCGCGCCGGGCCTGACGATCGCGGCGGAATCGGCGGCGCGTTGCTCGGCGTGCCGGCCGGGTTCATCACCGGGCCGCGGCCGTTGCCGGCATCGCCCCTGCCAGCATCGCCACTGCTGGAGGCCGCGTCATTTGCGCCGCTTCCGGTCTGGCTGGCGCCGGGCGGAGGGATGCGCCCGGCCTCGCGCCCGGTGCGCGGATCGATCAGCTTCTCATGGCTTTCGCCATCGCGGGTGACGAAGGTGACGGCATAGCGGCCGTCGCGCCATTCGACTGCGCGCACATAGGCGAATTCCGGCTCGCCCTCCACCTTGATCATGAGCTGCGACAGCGACAGCGAGCCGAGCGGCGGGCCGTCGGGCAGGGCGTCGATCTTCGGCGGCGGCGCCGGCGCGCCGACACTGGGCGGACTCGGAGTGGAGCTGGAGGAATCCGCCTGGGCCATAGCGGAACCGCCGAAGCCCAGCGTGACGGCGGCGAGGATGAGCAGGGTGGCGAGGGCGTTCATCGGGCAATCCGGCTGATCCGTCGGGGCGTTGATTCACCCCGCAGAATCGGGCGGAAATGCGAAAAGCGTCGTGGCTTTTCTGTGGTCTTGCCGTTACCGCAGTGCGCCGAGGAAATCGCGCAGGGCGGCGGCGAACTTGTCCGGCTGTTCGTCATGCGGCACATGGCCGGCATCGAACAGCTCGAGCCGCGTGCGCGGATTGAGCTGCGCCATGCGCTCGATCTCGCCGGTCGTCACCGCCCAGCTCCTGCGGCCATGCAGCAGCAGGATCGGGCAGGCGATCGCGGCCCAGTCGTCGCTCCAGTCGCCGTTCAATGCGGCGCGCGCCGGCGCGAAATTCTCGTCGCTGAAACGGAAGCCCCAGCCATCCGCGAATTCATGCAGGCTGTCGAGCAGATAGCGATCCATGCCGAGCGGCGTGCTGCGCATGAAGGCGAGGAATTCGTCCAGCGTCTCCCAGCGCGTCGGCCAGGATTCCTCCGGCCCGCCCAGCGCGATGCGGCAGCCGATATCCTCCACGATCAGCGCGCGCACCAGTTCGGGATGGCGCGCCGCGGTCTGGTAGGCGTTGACGCCGCCGAAGCTGTGGCCGAGCAGCGCGACCGGCCCGTCCGCGATCCTGTCCCGGACATGCCGGATGAAGGCCGCGACATCGGCGATGAAGGTTTCGCGGCGGCCGTCATGATCATGGCTGCTCCAGCCATGGCCGCGCTGGTCGAGCGCGAGGATGCGCCATTGCGGCCGCAGCGCGCGGGCCAGCGGCACCCAGTTGCGCGCGCAGCCCGAGCGGCCATGCAGGCAGACGAGGACTTCACGCCCCGAACTTTCCGGGCCGCCGAAATCGAGATACGAAAGCTCAGCGCCGTCGCGCGTGAAGGTGTGGCGGGTGATCATGCGCATATCGGTGCGGTGTCACGCACCCTCACCCTCCGTCTCCCTCTCCCAGGGGAGAGGGAGGGGCCCGCCGCGTCAGTGGCGGGAGGGTGAGGGATGACGATGTCAGCCGGCAATCTCCACCCGGTCGTTCAGGCCGATGCGGCCGCCTTCGACCACGCGGGCATAGACGCCGCAATTGGTGTCGCCGTAGGCGTTCTGCAGGATGTCGAGCACCGGCAGGTCCTTCTCCGCCGTATCGGGATCGAGATGGGTCGCGACGCAGCGGCCGATCGGCCGCTCCACCTGCAGCACGGCCTGGCCGATGCGCAGGCGTCTGCCGGCCCAGCCGCGCTCGGCCCAGGCCTCGGGGCCCTCGACCAGCAGGTTGGCGCGCAGCCGCCGCCAGTCGAACATGTCGCCGCCGGTATGCTGCCCGAGATCGCGCAGCGAGGCGGTGTTCTGGATCGAGATGAAGGGCTCCTGCACATCGCTGAACCAGGCGCCCGGCGCCTCCACCACGCTGACTTTGCCGCGGGTGTCGCGCTCGTCCATCCGCTCCAGCACCAGCGCCTCCAGCGCGGCGCGGCCCTCCGGTTTGGTGAGATCGGCATCGTCGATCTGGCCGAGGCTGGTTTCCGGATCGAGATCGGCGACGGTGATGCGCGTGCCGCCGGCATCGAAGGCGCAATGCAGCGCCGCGACCTGCGGGCTGCGCGCCCAGTTGAGGAAATGCGCCTTCTTTTCCCAGCGCGGATGGGCCGGATCGAAGCCCGAGCTGCCATGCGCCAGCGCGAAGCGGCGGTCGCCGGGGATCGGGCGGTCCGGGCTGAGCTCGGCCGCTTCGAGCGGCTGCGGGCTCAGGCCCTTGACGGGGAAGCGGTGGATACGGATGAGGCGGCCGGTGGCCGAAGCAGCTGTCGTCATGGCGCGCACGATGGGCGAGGGCCGAGTCCGGGTCAACGACTGAATTGCACCGGAATGGGCCTGCACCGGCTGCGACCATCGCGCGCCCAGGTGCGATGCCGGCTTGACGCATCGGGAAACGCGGGGTGTTCTGGAGGCGACGCTATGCTGCTCTACATGCTCGCCCTCTTCGCCACGGCCTTGCTGCTCGGGGCGATGCTTTTCTTCTCCTTCATCGTGCTGCCGGTGGCCCATCGCAATCTGGAGCCGATGGCGGCGCGACGTTTCGTCCGTGCCGTCTTTCCCGCCTATTACCGCGTGATCGCCGCGCTGGGCACCGTGGCGGCCGTGGCGCTGGTGGCGGTCGATGATCGCGTGCTGGCGGCCACGATGGCCTTCGTCGCGGTGCTGGCGGCCTTCGTCGACCAGGGCCTGCGCCCGCGCATCTATTCGCTGCAGGATGCCACGCAATGGGGCGAGGACGATGCCCGCCCGGTCTTCCGGCGCCTGCATCGCCTGAGCGTTCTGATCAACCTGGCGCAGATCATGGCGGTGGCGATGGTCCTGCTGACCCTGGCCTACTGAGATCATATATCGTACAAAGCGGGATCATAATATGATTTCAGAGATGTTTCACGTGAAACATCCCTTACCCTCCCGCCGCTGCGCGGCGGGTCCCTCCCTCTCCCTGAGGGAGAGGGTGGGGGTGAGGGGTGCGTCTCCCCCGAATCCCTTTGACGCCTTTCCATCGCTGCCCTAAAACCCGCGCCCATGCCCGAGACATTTCCCGGCAAATTCGATGTCATCGTGATCGGCGGCGGACATGCCGGCTGCGAGGCGGCCGCGGCTGCCGCGCGCGTCGGCGCGCGCACTTTGCTGCTGACGCATAAACTCGAGACGATCGGCGAGATGTCCTGCAACCCCGCCATCGGCGGGCTCGCCAAGGGCCATCTGGTGCGCGAGATCGATGCGCTGGACGGCGTGATGGGCCGCGTGGCCGATGCCGCCGGCATCCAGTTCCGCATGCTCAACAAGTCGAAGGGCCCCGCCGTGCGCGGGCCGCGCACCCAGGCCGACCGCAAGCTCTATCGCCAGGCGATGCAGGCGATGCTGCAGGAGCAGACGAACCTGACGATCCGCGCGGCCAGCGTCGAAGACATCCGCATCGAGGATGGCGTGGTGAAGGGCGTGGTCTGCGGCGACGGTTCTTTCATCGCCGCGCCGCGCGTGATCCTCACCACCGGCACCTTTCTGCGCGGTCTGATTCATATCGGCGAAGAGAAGATTCCGGCCGGTCGCGTCGGCGAGCAGCCGTCGCTCGGGCTTTCGAAAACCCTTGAGAATTGCGGCTTTTCGCTCGGTCGCCTGAAGACCGGCACGCCGCCGCGGCTCGATGGAAGGACGATCGACTGGGCCTCGCTGGAGATGCAGGGCGCCGATGATCCGCCGGTGCCGTTCAGCTTTCTCACCGATCAAATCACCACGCCACAGATCTCCTGCGGCATCACCTATACCTCGCCGGCGGGCCACGAGCTGATCCGCACCAACCTGCATCGCGCGCCGATGTATTCCGGCCAGATCGAAAGCACCGGGCCGCGCTATTGCCCCTCCATCGAGGACAAGGTGGTGCGCTTCGGCCAGCGCGAGCGGCACCAGATCTTCCTCGAGCCGGAGGGGCTGGATGACGACACGGTCTATCCCAACGGCATTTCCACCTCGCTGCCGCGCGATGTGCAGGCGGAATTGCTGAAAAGCATCCCGGGACTGGAGCATGCGGTGATGCTGCGGCCGGGCTACGCCATCGAATACGACTTCGTGGATCCCCGCGAGCTGCTCCCGACGCTCGAGACCCGCCGCCAGAAGGGGCTTTATCTTGCCGGGCAGATCAACGGCACCACCGGCTACGAAGAGGCGGCGGCGCAGGGCCTGATGGCCGGGCTGAACGCC
>CAYSCA010000157.1:0-7826 GCA_964429465.1 uncultured Rhodospirillaceae bacterium | reverse complement strand
CCTACGGGATTCGAACCCGTGTTCCCACCGTGAAAGGGTGGTGTCCTAGGCCTCTAGACGAAGGGGTCGGCCTGGCGGCGCGGGCAGCGAAGGCCGGCGCGGCGGAGGCTGTGTACCGGGTTGGGGCCGACAAATCAAGCGCCGGGCCTCTCCTCATAACCGCTTTTAATTCAATGTCATGCCCGGGCTCGACCCGGGCATCCACACTCTTTCTGCCGCGATGGAGGGAAAATCGTAGATGGCCGGGCCGAGCCCGGCCATGACACCTTAGGGAAGCGGAGCGCGGCCTACCCGCTCGGCTGGGCGGCGTCTTCCAGCACGAATTGCACCCGCTTCTCGCCGCGCCAGTGATCGCTGCGCAGATGGCCGCCGAGATGCAGCGTGTTGCCGGCCTGGCGGGCCTGCAGCAGAGCCGGGCCGAGATCGCCCTCGATGCTGCGGAAGGCGATGGCGCGCAAGCGCGGGCCCTGGCCGTCTCCCGCCGCCACCAGGCAGCGGACATGTTTCTCGCCCACCACATCGGCCTGGATCACGCGCGCCGCGGCGAGCGCGAAGCGCGGCTCGGGGTTGCCCGAACCATAGGGGCCGAGCTGCTCCAGCCTGTCGCAGAGATCGGCGTTGCAGCCGCCGATGCCGAGCGCCCCGTCGAAACCGAGGCTGGCCGAGGCGCCCGCCTTGATCACGGCCGGCTTCAGGCGCTCGTCGAGGAAGGCCTTCAGCTCGTTCAGGCGGGCTGCCTCGACGGTGAGGCCGGCCGCCATCGCATGCCCGCCGCCATTGACCAGCAGTCCCACCTGCCCAGCGGCGACGACCGCCGCGCCGAGATCGACGCCGGGGATCGATCGGCCGGAACCCTTGCCGATGCCGTTCTCGTCGAGCGCGATCACGAAGCTGGGCCGGCCGGCCTCCTCGCGGATGCGCGCGGCGACGATGCCGATCACGCCGGGATGCCAGCCCTGCCGGGCCACCAGCGCCAGCGCCGCATCCTCGGGCACATGGGCGAGTTCCTTTTTCGCCTCCTCCAGCACCGCGGCTTCGATCTCCTGCCGCTCGCGATTATACTGGTTGAGCTGCTCGGCGATGGCCCTGGCTTCGCGCGGATCGTCGGTGGAGAGCAGCCGCGAACCGAGATCGGATTGCCCGACGCGGCCGCCCGCATTGACGCGCGGGCCGAGCAGGAAGCCGAGATGATAGGCGCCGGGCGGCTCGCTGATGCCGGCCGCATCGGCGAGCGCCGCCAGCCCGACATTCTGCCGCCCGCGCAAAACCTTGATGCCCTGGGTCACCAGCGCGCGGTTCAGCCCGTTCAGCGGCACCACGTCGCAGACGGTGCCGAGCGCCACGAGGTCGAGCCACAGCCGCAGATCGGGCTCGGGCCGCGTATCCCTGTTGTAGAAGCCGCGCGCGCGCAGGCGGCGGTTGACCGCCACCATGAACAGGAAGGCGACACCGACGGCGGCAAGCTGGCCGAAACCCGGCGTCTCGTCCAGCCGGTTGGGATTGATCACGGCGATGGCGCGCGGCAGTTCCGGCTCGGCCAGATGATGATCGACGACGATCACGTCGAGGCCATTGGATGCGGCATCCTCCAGCGGCTGGAAGGCGAGCGTGCCGCAATCCACCGTGATGACCACCTTCACCCCCTCCGAGGCCAGCCTGCGCAAGGCCGGCGCGTTCGGGCCGTAGCCTTCCTTCAGGCGGTCGGGGATATAGACGCGCAGCCTCTGCCCGATGGCGGTAAAGAAGCGGTTGAGCAAAGCGCTGGAGGTGGCGCCGTCGACGTCGTAATCGCCGAACACGGCGACCGGCTCACCCTTGATGATGGCATCCGACAGGCGCTCGGCCGCCTCGTCCATATCGCGGAAGCGCGAGGGATCGGGCAGCAGGCGGCGCAGCGAGGGATTGAGATGATCGTCCAGCGCTTCGGGCCCGATGCCCCTGCCCGCCAGCACGCGGCCGAGGATTTCCGGCAGGCCGGCCTGCTGTGCCAGCGCCAGCGCCAGCCGGTCGTCCAGGCTGCGCAGCCGCCAGCGGCGGCCGAGCACGGAGCGCGTCACATTGAGGAAAGCCGGAGCGAGGTCGATGGCGCCCATGCGCTGGCCCCTCAGGCCGCCGGCGTGCGGATCACCGCCTCGATGCGGCGGATGGTGCCGGTCTGCGAGCGCATGACGATCGAACTGACCTTGTAGCCACCGGGCACGCGCTTGACCCCGTTCAGCATCGAGCCGTCGGTCACGCCGGTGGCGGAGAAGATCACGTCGCCCGAGGCAAGGTCGGTCAGCGCGTATTTGCGGTCGAGCTTATCGATGCCGAGACGCCGCGCACGGCTGCGCTCGTCCTCGTTGCGGAAGATCAGCCGCGCCTGCATCTGGCCGCCGATGCAGCGCAGGGCGGCTGCCGCCAGCACGCCTTCCGGCGCCCCGCCCGAACCCATGTAGATGTCGATGCCAGTGGCGGGGTCGGTGGTCTCGATGATGCCGGCGACATCGCCGTCGGCGATCAGGGTGATGCGGGCGCCGGTGGCACGCACCTGGTTGATCAGCTCGGCATGGCGCGGCCGGTCGAGGATGCAGATGGTGAGGTCGGAAACCGCGACGCCCTTGGCCTTGGCGAGGCGGGCGAGGTTTTCCGCCGGCGTATAGTCGAGATCGACGATGGCCTCGGGCAGGCCGCCGCCGACCGCGATCTTGTCCATGTAGACATCGGGCGCGTTGAGGAAGCAGCCGCCATTGGCGAAGGCGATCAGCGTAAGCGCGTTGCTGCCACCCTTGGCGGTGAGCGAGGTGCCTTCCAGCGGATCGAGCGCGATGTCGATCTTCGGGCCCCGGCCGCTGCCGACCTTCTCGCCGATATAGAGCATCGGCGCCTCGTCGCGCTCGCCCTCGCCGATCACGATGGTGCCGTCGATGCTCAGGCTGTTCAGCGCGGTACGCATCGCGTCCACCGCCGCCTGGTCGGCCGCCATCTCGTCGCCCAGCCCGACCCAGCGCGCCGCCGCAATGGCGGCAGCCTCGGTGACGCGCACGGCCTCCAGGGTGAGGTTGCGCTCGACCGACATGCTGGCGGCCGGCGCCGCCGCTTCCTTCGCCTTCACCGCCGACTTGCGCGCCGCCATGCTGCCGCTCCCTGCTACGGAGACTCGATGCGGATCAGCGCCGGCGCCTGCAGGACAGAGCGCAGCCTGGCGATCCGTTTGAGCGCGCGCGCCATATCGGCCTCGCGCGCCTCATGGCTGATGAAGACCACGGCGACCGGCTGGTTCTCGGCCTCCGAGCGGCCGCGCTGCACCAGGCTCTCGATCGAGATCTTGTGGTCGCGCAGCACGGCCGAGACATCGGCCAGCACGCCGGGCTGGTCGCGCACGATCAGCCGGATGTAGTAGCGGCCGATATAATCGGCCATCGCGGCGGCCTTCAGCGGCTGCAGCTTGATCGCCGGCACGCCGAAAGCCGGCGCGCGACGGCCGGCGGCCAGATCGGCGAGGTCGGCGACGACAGCCGAGGCGGTCGGGTTGCTGCCGGCGCCGCGGCCTTCGAACATCACCCGGCCGACATAGTCGCCGACGGCGGAGACCGCGTTGAACACGCCGTCGACATGGGCGATCGGCGTATCGGCCGGCACCATGCAGGGATGCACGCGCTGCTCGATGCCGCGCGGGGTACGCCGCGCGATCGCCAGCAGCTTGATGCGGTAGCCGAATTCGCGCGCGAAGGCGATGTCGACCGCCGAGACATGGCGGATGCCTTCGACATGCACGGCGCGGAAATCCACACTGGTGTTGAAGGCGAGCGAGGTGAGGATGCTGAGCTTGTGCGCGGCGTCGACGCCGTCGATGTCGAAGCCGGGATCGGCCTCGGCATAGCCGAGCTGCTGCGCCTCTTTCAGCACCTCGCCGAAATCGCGGCCGGTGGTGCGCATCTCGGTGAGGATGTAGTTGCAGGTGCCGTTGAGGATGCCGGTGATCTGCTCGACCTTGTTGCCCGCCAGGCCCTCGCGGAGCGCCTTGAGGATCGGAATGCCGCCGGCAACGGCCGCCTCGAAGGCGAGCGGCGCGTCATTGGCCTCTGCCAGCGCGGCGATCTTCGCGCCATGCATCGCCAGCATCGCCTTGTTGGCGGTGACCACGCCCTTGCCGGCTTTCAGCGCGGCCTCGACCAGCGCGCGGGCCGGACCGTCGGCGCCGCCGATCAGCTCGACGACGACATCGACATCGGGATCAGTCGCGAGCTCGGCCGCCTTGGCGTACCAGCGCCAGCTGCCCTTCGGCATGTCGCGCTTCTTGCGCTTGTCGCGCGCCGAGACGGCGACCACCTTGATCGGCCGCCCGGCCCGCGCCGCCAGCGCGCCGGCATGCTGGTCCAGCAGGCGCACCACGCCGGCGCCGACCACGCCAAGACCGGCGATCCCCACCCTGAGCGGCGGGGCGGACTTCACGATCGCCTTAGCCATTGGCGGCGGCCTTCAGGCTCTCTTCGGGAAGGTTCGAGGGCGAGCTCAGCAGCTTCTTGATGCTCTTCACCGCCTGCCGGGTGCGATGCTCGTTCTCGACGAAGGCGAGCCGCACGAAATTGTCGCCGTATTCGCCGAAGCCGATGCCCGGCGCGACCGCGACCTGCGCCTCGCGCAGCAGCAGCTTGGAGAATTCCACCGAGCCGAGATGCGCGTAGCGCTCGGGGATCGGCGCCCAGGAGAACATCGACGCATTGGGCAGCGGGATGTTCCAGCCGGCCTGCTGCAGCCCCTTGATCAGCACGTCGCGGCGCGACTTGTACATGGCGCGGATTTCCGAGACGCAATCCTGCGGACCGTTCAGCGCCGCGGTCGCCGCCACCTGGATCGGGGTGAAGGCGCCGTAATCGAGATACGACTTCACCCGCGCCAGCGCGCCGACCAGCGCCGGATTGCCGGCGCCGAAGCCGATGCGCCAGCCCGGCATGTTGTAGGTCTTCGACAGCGAGGTGAATTCGATGGCGACGTCCTTGGCGCCCTTCACCTGCAGGATCGAGGGGGGCGGATTGCCGTCGAAGTAGATCTCCGAATAGGCCAGGTCGGAGATCACCCACATGTTGCGCTTTTTCGCGAAGTCGACGATCGCCTCGTAGAAGCTGAGATCCACCGTCATCGCGGTCGGATTGGCCGGGAAGCTGACGATCAGGGCGATCGGCGACGGCACCGAATGGCGATAGGCGCGATCCAGCCCGGCGAAGAAGTCGAAGCCCGGGCCGATCGGCACGCTGCGCACATTGGCGCCGGCGATGACGAAGCCGAAGGCATGCATCGGATAGCTCGGATTCGGCGCCAGCACGGTGTCGCCCGGCGCCGAGATCGCCATGGCGAGATTGGCCAGGCCTTCCTTGGAGCCGAGCGTGACGATGGCTTCCTTGTCCGGGTCGAGCGTGACGCCGAAGCGGCGGCCGTAGTAATTGGCCAGCGCCTTGCGCAGGCCCGGCACGCCGCGGCTGGAGGAATAGCGATGCGCGCGGGGATTCTGGGCCGCTTCCACCAGCTTGGCGACGATATGCGGCGGGGTCGGGTTGTCCGGATTGCCCATGCCGAAATCGATGATGTCCTCGCCGCGAGCTCGCGCGGCGGCCTTCATACGGTTCACTTCCTCGAACACGTAGGGCGGCAGGCGCTTGATGCGGTAGAACTCGGTATCCATGATCCTCTGGTCCAGTACAGGAAAAATGCTTCAGTTACGCGAAAGCGCGGCGGCTTTTTTCAGCCCCGCGCCCCCGCCGATGTTTAAGCCGAAATCCTTCAGTTGACGAGATAGATTTCAACCCGGCGGTTATAATCCTCGGCTCGCGGCATGGCTTCGTAATAGACCGGAGCGGAATCGGCGCGGGCCTCGGCGCTCACCTTGTCGGCGGCGACGCCCCGCCGCCGCAGCTCGGCGGCCACCGCCTCGGCGCGTTTTCGCGACAGGCTGTAATTCAGCTGCCGGTGCGCGCTCGGCTCCATGTCCGACGTGCGGCTTGAGGCGAAGCCGATCACGGCGAGGCTGCCGTTGCCCTTCGCCGTATCCTTGTAATAGGCGGCGACGCGGCGCAGCAGATTGCGGTCGTCGTTACCCAGCCCGGTATCGCCGTTGCCGAAGCGGATCACCGCCAGCAGGGTGCGCGCGCCGGGCAGGCCCGCGGCGCCCGGGGCGCCGGCCGCGCTGCTCGGCTGCAGGGTCGCCTGCGCCAGGTTCGGCGGCAGCGTCTTGGCCGAGGATTGCGCCAGCGACTGCGAGAAGGTGTCGGTGACGCTGCCGGTCGGCGCAGGCGCGCGGCCCTGGCCGGGATTCTGGACCTGCGGCGCGGTGGGCGCCGGCGGCTGCAGGGTCACCGGCTGCTGCGCCACCTGGGTCGGGGCGAGCTGCTGGCGCGGCGGCGCGGATTGCGTGGGCTGCGGGCCGGGATCGACCGAGGCGCCCGGCATCGGGGTGACCGGCGCGCGGGGCGCCGGCGGCGGCGTGTTGCTGTCGGCCGGGCGGGCGCGCAATTCCTGGTCGGTATGGCGGGCGTTCTCGCGGTCGGCGGCCAGGTTGTCGATCGCCTTCCGGCGCTCGCCGTCGGTGGTCACCTCGACCGGGCGCGGCGGCACCCGGCCCAGATTGGGGAAGCGGTCGCCGGAAACCGTGCCGCCGCTCGAGCCGCTGCTGGTCGTCGTCACCGGGGCCGGCTCGTCATCGCCGAACCAGTCCATCGGGTTGGCCCATTGCGGCACCGAACAGGCGCTCAGGCCAAATCCGGCGGCCAGCACCAAAGCCACGGCCGTGCCGCGGGCGCGAACAAGGCCCCGCGTCCTATCGCCGGCGCAAGCCGTGCTGAATCCCGCCATAATCCATCCCCCTGAACGCTCTGCCACGGCCCTTCAAAGCGACCGGCGCGGTCGGCCTTGCGGGGCGATTCCCTATCCCGTAACCTCAGATGGTGGCGCGGAAATCCGGCTTCAGACCGGATTCGGGCCGCGAGGAAACGGGCCCCGAGAATAAGGACTGTCGGATGGCGAAGCAACCGGACAGTGGCACCTCCCCCAACGCCTCATCGGGGGCCTCCCAGGGTACGGCCCAGGGGAGCCCCGGGCCCGATGCCGAGGCCTGGGCGAAAAACTGGGCGGCCATTGCCGAGCAGAGCCAGAAGCTGCTGGCCGAGTTCGCCAGCCGCCAGGGCCAGGAAGCGGCCAATCCTGCCCAGATGAATCTCGACCCGCTCAACCTGAGCGGCGCCTTCATGGCGCATATGACCAAGCTGCTGGCCGAGCCGGAAAAGCTGGCCGAGGCGCAGATGCAGCTCTGGCAGGACTACGCCAAGCTCTGGGCCAATACGGCAGACCGCTTCCTCGGCCGCGAGACCCAGCCGCTGGTGCAGCCCGACCGGGGCGACAAGCGCTTCAAGGACCCGGCCTGGCAGGACAGCGCGGTCTTCGACTATCTCAAGCAATCCTACCTGCTGACCGCGCGCTGGATGCAGAACACCATCCACGATGTCGAAGGCGTCGATCCGAAGGTGGCCAGGAAGGTCGACTTCTACACGCGGCAGTTCATCGACGCGATGTCGCCGTCGAATTTCCTGCTGACCAATCCGGAGGTCCTGCGCACTACGCTGGAGAGCAAGGGCGAGAACCTGGTCAAGGGCCTGCAGCACCTGCTGGAGGACCTGGAGCGCGGCAAGGGCAAGCTGAACGTCAAGATGGTGGATGCCAAGGCCTTCACCGTCGGCGGCAACATCGCCGTCACGCCAGGCAAGGTGGTCTACCAGAACGACCTGATGCAGCTGATCCAGTACGAGCCGACCACGGCGACGGTCTATAAACGGCCGCTCTATATCGTGCCGCCC
>CAYSCA010000156.1:0-7830 GCA_964429465.1 uncultured Rhodospirillaceae bacterium | reverse complement strand
AGCGCGTCGCCGTGCCGCTCTGGTTCAAGTGGGCGAACAAGGACAAGGACGCCGCGCGCGTCTTCAAGGTCCAGCTGGAACTGATGGAATCGCCGAGCTACGGCTACGTCACTCCCGATATGTACAAGGGACTCAAGCTCGACATCTGAACTGAGTCCTTCGCACCTTTCGTAATCAACAACATTCCGTGCCCGGGCGCGGATGAGATGCCAGACCGGCACCTCATCCGCGCTCTTGCCCTCAATCCACCGACGAGGGGCTTATGCCGAGTCTGAATTTCGTCCTGCCGCACTGGTTCTATTGGGCCGGTCTGATCATCTTCCCCCTGGTTGCGCAGTATCTGGTCAGCCGTGAGCAGAAGCGCAGCCAGCGCAGAGGCCCGTCCCTGGGCATCGCCTACATGTTCCTCGTCTGCGCCGGCTTTGCCGGCCTGCACCGGTTCTACCTGCGGAACCGCTGGGGCTTCGTCTTCATCCCCGTCTTCCTGGGCCTGCTGTATGTCAATGGCTTGATCGCCGTGGCGCGCGAGGATGTCTCGCGCACGCGTGCCGCCGTCGAGAGCTCGCATACCGCGGTCAACCGCGCCAAGGGCCGGGAAGCCGCGATACTGGCGCAGGCCGAGGCGGCGCTGGCCCAGCACGAGGCCGAATTCAAGGCCGCCGATGCCGTTCTGGCGGAGAAGCGCGACTGGTCGCTCTGGCTGGCGCTGCTGATGGCCGCCATGCTGATCGGCGACGCGATCCTGCTGCCCGGTCTGACCAGGAAGCGCCGCAAGGCCGAAGAGCACGAAGCGCCGCCGCCGGTGGTCGAGCCGGTCGAGGTGATCGAGATCGGCACCGGCCAGGACCCGGCCCGCAGCCTGCATACCAGGGTCACCGACATCATCGAGATGATCAACATCAAGGCCGGCGAATTCGTCGCCTGGTGGGCGCTGATCGCGGTATTCGCCTATTTCTACGAAGTCATCGCGCGCTACGCCTTCAACTCGCCGACCAACTGGGTTCATGAAAGCATGTTCCTGATGTTCGGCATGCAATACATGCTGTGCGGCGCCTATGCCTATTACGAAGACCAGCATGTGCGCGTTGACGTGCTTTACGTGAAGCTTTCGGCGCGCGGCCGGGCCGTCGCCGACATCATCACCTCGATCTTCTTTTTCATCTTCACGGTAACCATGATGTGGACCAGCTGGCGCTTCGCCACCGACTCGGTCGGAATGGGCGAAGTGTCCTTCACCGAATGGGGCATCCAGTACTGGCCGGTGAAGCTGATGATGCCGCTGGGCGCAGCGCTGATCGTGCTGCAGGGCTTTTCCAAGCTCATCAAAGACATCCTCATCGTGAGCCGCAGGGGGGCCTGACCGTGGGACTCGAAATTGGTATTGAATGGCTGAGCCTCCTGCTTTTCGGTTCGCTCGGCCTGCTGCTGCTGCTCGGCCTGCCGATGGCCTTCTGCACCGGCAGCCTCGCCGTCATCTTCCTTTACGTGTTCGGCAACAGCGCGATCCTGAACATGATGCCGTCGCGCATATTTCCGTTCATGACGGATTACCAGCTCTCCGCCGTGCCGCTGTTCATCTTCATGGCCGCGGTGCTGGAGAAGGCCGGCATCATCGAGGAACTGTTCGACGTCATCTATAAATGGCTCGGCTCGGTCAAGGGCGGCCTGGCGTCCGCCACGGTGATCGCCTGCACGGCGCTGGCCGCCATGGTGGGCGTGGTCGGCGCCACCGAGGTCACCATGGGCATGATCGCCCTGCCGGCGATGCTGAAGCGCCGCTACGACCCCGGCATCGCCTGCGGATCGCTGCTGGCCGGCGGCACGCTCGGCATCCTGATCCCGCCATCGGTGATGGCGATCGTCTATGCGGTGGTGGCGCAGCAGTCGCTCGGCGAGTTGCTGGTCGGTTCGGTCTTCCCCGGCTTCCTGCTGTCCGGGCTTTACATCCTCTATGTCACCATCCGCTGCTATATCAACCCGGCGCTCGGCCCGGCCCTGGCGCCGGAAGAGCGGGTCGATTTCAGGGAGAAGCTGCGGCTGCTGCGCAACACGATCGCGCCCATCATGCTCATCGTGCTGGTGCTCGGCGTGATCTTCGTCGGCATCGCCACCCCCGTGGAGGCTGCGGGCATCGGCACCTTCGGCGCCCTGTTCGTCGCCGCCCTGCACCGCCGGCTGAACTGGACGGCGATCCGGGAAGCCGGCATCGCCACCCTCAAGGCCACCGCCATGGTGATGTGGATCTTCTTCGGCGCCACCATGTTCGTCGGCTTTTTCATCGTCAAGGGCGGCCAGACCTTCGTGGCCAACTCCATCCTCGGCACCGGCCTGCCGCCCTACGGCATCCTGCTGCTGATGATGGTGATCCTGATCGTGCTGGGCATGTTCCTCGACTGGGTCGGCATCCTGCTGCTGACCGTGCCGATCTTCCTGCCGATCATGGTCAGCCTGCCCTTCGACGGCGTGTTCGGCCTGCCGGGCCTGGCGCCGGAAGACGTGCCGCTGTGGTATGGCGTCATCTTCATGGTCAACATGCAGATGGCCTTCCTCAGCCCGCCCTTCGGCTACTCGCTGTTCTACCTGAAAAGCGTGGCGCCGCCGCAGATCAGCATGGCGATGATCTTCAAGGCTGCCGTGCCCTTCATGCTGCTGCAGGCGTTGGGGCTGTTCCTCTGCATCATCTTCCCGGATATCGTGGTGTGGCTGCCGCGCATCGTCTATGGCGGGCAGTAGCGATGGACAGGACCGACAAAGCCCGGAGCAGCCCATGACACCGCCGGCATTGCAGCGCGCCCCCGAACTCCGCTCGACGATCTCCGCCGAGGAATGGCAGGTGCGCGTCGACCTCGCCGCCGCCTACCGGCTGGTCGCCCATTACGGCTGGGACGATCTGATCTTCACCCATATCTCGGCCCGGGTGCCGGGGCCCGACGAGCATTTCCTGATCAACCCTTACGGCTGGATGTTCCACGAGATCACCGCGTCATCGCTGGTGAAGGTCGATCTCGAGGGCAACATCGTCTCGGAGACCGACCAGATCATCAATCCGGCCGGCTTCACCATCCATTCAGCCGTGCATGCCGCCCGCCACGATGTCGGCTGCGTGCTGCATCTGCATACCGGCGACGGCATCGCCGTCTCGGCCCAGGCGGAAGGCCTGCTGCCGCTGAGCCAGACCGCCATGGTGGCCTTAAGCAACCTCAGCTATCACGAATTCGAGGGCATCGCGCTCAATCTCGATGAGCGCGAGCGGCTGGTAAAGGATCTCGGCCAGAACAACCTGATGATCCTGCGCAACCACGGCACGCTCGCCTGCGGGCGCAGCGTCGCCCAGGCCTTCCTCAACATCCACCTGCTGGAACGCGCCTGCCAGGCGCAGGTGCGCGCCCTGGCCGGCGGCCGCGCCATGCACCTGCCGCAGAAAGAGGTGCAGGAGCTGGTCAAGCAGCAGGTGCGCGGCATGAAGATCGATGTCAGCGGCCTGGCCTGGGCCGGCCTGCTGCGCATGCTGGATGCGAAGGATCCGGGCTACCGCGCCTAATAGGCGGTGAACAGCACCATGAAGGCCGAGACGGTGACCGTGGCGATCACCGTCGACACGAGGATCGCGCTCGAGGTCCGCTCGACATAGGTATTGAACGCGGTCGCCACGATATAGACGTTCGCCGCGGTCGGCATCGAGGCCTGGATCACCGCGACAGCGGTCAGGAACGGGTCGAGTTCCAGCACATAGGCCGCCAGCGTCCAGACCAGCAGCGGGTGCAGGGCCAGCTTGCCCACCGCGACCAGGCTCACCTGCTCCAGCCCTTCGGCGATCGGCCGGCCGACCAGCGTGAGGCCGAGACCGAACAGCGCGCAGGGCGCCGCCGAATCCGACAGCAGATTGAGCAGCGCGTCGAGCGGCACCGGCAGCTTCAGCCCGGTCAGCCCCCAGAGCAGCCCGGCGAAGGTGGCGATGATCAGCGGGTTGCGCGCCATGCCCCAGCTGACGCGGCGGAAAATCGCCAGCCACGACGTGTTGCCGCCGCCCGAGCCCTCGATGATCGCGCTGGTCAGCGGGATCAGCACGATATGGTCGAACACGATCACCAGCACGGCCGGCAGCACGGCGGCATCGCCGAACAGGGCCACCAGGATCGGCAGGCCCATATAGCCGACATTGCCAAAGGAGGCGCCCATGCCCTGGATGGCGCGCTCGCCCCAGCTCAGCGGCGCGAACAGCAGGCGGCTCAGGCCCACCACGATGCCATAGGCAATCACGCCGCCGCCGGTATAGGCGGCGACGAAGCGCGGATCGAAGGCTTCCAGCACCGGCGCCGCCGACATCTTGACGAACAGCATCGCCGGCAGCGCGAACCAGATCACGAAGGCATTCAGGCCCAGATAGGCCTGGGCCGTGATCAGCTTCGTGCGGCCCGCCGCATAGCCGGTGAAGATCAGCCCGAAGAATGGCAGCGAGACATTGAGCAGGGTTTCCATCAGTCGCCCCGAAAAATAGTCGCCCCCGCGAAAGCGGGGGCCCGGGGAAACGGATTCCCGCTTTCGCGGGAATGACGAATGAGGGGCGGCATCGCTTCTACCCCGCCGGCACCGTCACCAGGCGCTTCGCAAAGGCCTGCCGCACATGGCCGGGCATGGCGATCGACTTGCGCGCCTTGAGATCGAACAGCACGGCGACGATTTCGGCCCGCGCCACCGGCGCCTGCGTGTTGCTGTCGAGCAGGAAATGGCAGAAGCGCCAGGTCTTCTCCCGCAGTTCCAGCATGCCGGTGCGGGTGTAATAGGCATCGCCCACCATCAGCGGGCGATAGTAATCGATGCTGTAATCCAGCGCCGCCGAGCCGATGCCGTCTGCCGCCATCCGCTCGTGCGATAGGTCGCCGCCGGCCAGCATGTTGCCGGCGGCTTCCGAGAAACGGGCCATGTAAAAGCGCGTCGCCATCCGGCCGGTCTCTTCCGCTTCCCAGCGGTCGACGGCGCCGCGGCAGGTCTCGTACATCCCCTCCACCGGCGCATCGGGCGGCGGCGGGTTGCCGGCCGGCTTCGGCGCCGGCGGCGCATCCAGTTGCGCGGCCAGCGTCCTTGCCGCCTGTTTCACATCGTCTGGCAGCGGCAGGAAGCCGCCGCCATCCAGCCGGTCCAGCACGACAACGGCTTCCGCCGTGGCCGAGAGCGTGCCGGTCTCGGCCTCGTAAAGCTCGTGATAGAGCATCAGCCGGTCGGCCGCGGCGTCGCGGATGCCGCTGCGCAAGGTCAGCACCGCGCCTTCGTGATTCTCGCGCCGGAACTGAATGCGGTGATGCAGCGGGCGGATGGCGGCCTGGTCCGCCCGGCGCCGCTGCGGGCCATAGCCCAGCGCCAGCAGCAGCTGCTTCTCGGCCTCGGCGAAGCGCGAGAGATAGAACTGCACGTTCAGATGCCCCATGCGGTCGCATTCCCAGGGCTGCACCGGCGCGCGGCCGGTCGCGACGAAGCCCTGCGACGCTTGCGGCAATGCTGCCTGCGCCGCCGGCTCCTCGCCGCTGACCCTGAACTTCGCGAAGCCCTCGCGGATATCGTCCGGCAGCGGCACCGACTTGCGCTGGTCGAGGTTGAAGCACAGCGCCAGCACATCCGCCTTCATGCAGAGCGCGCCGGTTTCGGCATTGTACAGCCGGTGATGGAAGCGGATCTTGCGCCCCTCGGCCTCGATCATGCCGGTCTCCATCCGCACCAGGTCGCCGGCATGCAGCTCGTTCAGGTAATCGATCTTCTGGTTCACCGCCACCGAGCCGAGCCGGTGCTTGACGAAGGCATCGCGGCCGAAGCCGGCCTCCATCATGATCGAGGCGGCGGCATCGCTGATCCGGCCGACATAGAACTGGATGTTCATATGGCCGTACTGGTCGCATTCCCAGGCGGCTACCGAGCCGCGATAGGTCTCACGGAAATTCGTCACTGGAAGGCTCTTTTCTGGGTTGGTTGCGGCTATTTTCGCGTCTCAGCCGGCCGGGCGCAACCGCCCCGCCAGCGCCTCCACCTGGCGGCGCACGACCGCCTCGCCGCTATCCGCCAGCACCTTGAGCCGCCCGGTCGCCTCAAGCACCAGCGCGCCGGTGATGCAGGCCGCCAGCGACACGGTTTCGGCGCGCACCGCTTCGGCATCCAGCGGCGCCAGATGGCGCATCGCATCGCCCAGCACGGTATAGCACTGGATCAGCCGGCCGTTGAGCAGGCGATCCAGTTCCGGCGTCAGTCCGGCCGGCCGCAGCCCCTGGGCCAGATAAAGGCCGAGATAGAGATCGTCCGGCCGCGCCCGGTAGAAGCCGTAGAAGCCGAGCGCGCCGGCCATCAGGCGATCCTCCGGCGCCGCCCTGGCCACCGCCTCGCGCAGATGCTTCAGCAGGTCGGCCAGCGAGCCCGCCAGCATGTCGGCATAGAGCGCCTCCTTGGCCGGGTAATGCAGGTAGACGGTGCCGACCGCGACGCCGGCTTCGGCCGCGATCGCACGCAAGGTGGCGCCATCCAGTCCGTCGCGGGCAAACACGCTGCGCGCCGCCGCAAGGATCGCCTCGCGCTTGAAGGCTTTCACCGCCTTGCGGCGTTTCTCCTTCGCCAGGTTCTCGGCGACCGCCTCAGCGGGCATTTTTCCAGGCCAGCGGATCGCCGCCGTCGCGTTCCTTCACGGCGGCCTTGAAGCCGATCTGCTCGCAGCGCGCCTTGAAGGCCACGCCTTCCGGCGAATGGCGGGTAATGCCGTCGAACAGCGTCGCCAGCGTCTGCGTCGAGTTCAGGCCCATATTGTCGAAGGCCTGGTTGACCATCAGCTTCTGCATCATCAGCTGGTTCTTCGGCACGCTCGCGATACGCGCCAGCAAGGCCTCGACATGGGCATCCAGATCGGCCTCCGCCACGGCATCGATCACCAGGCCGTATTCCTTGGCCGTCCTGCCGTCGATCAGGTCGCCGGTCAGCAGCATGCGCTTGGCCTTCTCGGCGCCCAGACGGTAGACCCACATCGCCGTGGTCGGGCAGCCCCAGATGCGTGCCGGCGGATAGCCGATCTTCGCATCCTCGGCCATGACGACGAGATCGCAGCAGAGCGCGATGTCGCTGCCGCCGGCGACGGCAAAGCCGCGCACCTTGGCGACCACAGGCTTGAGCGAGCGCCACAGGCTCATGAAGCAGTCAGTGGAATGGCGCATCCACTGGTAGTCGACCAGCGGATCCCAGGGCATGTCCTGGCTGCCCCGCACCGGCCGCGGCGCCTCGGCATATTCCTTGAGGTCGTAGCCGGCGCAGAAGGCGTGGCCGGCGCCGGTCAGACAGATGACGTGCACGTCGTCATCCTGGTTGGCGCGCTCCACGGCGGCGCGGAGCGCATCCGGCGTGTCCTCATGGATGGCATTCAGATGCTCGGGCCGGTTCAGGGTGATGCGGGCGATGCGGCCGTCGCGCTCATACAGGACGATGGGTTCGGGCATGGCTTCCTCCGGATCAGGAGAAAACCATATCACTGCTCATCTAAATGAACAACGTTCATAATTGCAGCTCGCGATAGCGGGCGCCGGGCAGCGGATTGTCGTAATAAGGCGGAATATCACGAAAACCCAAGGCATCGTAGATCCGGTTCGCCGCCACCATGGAAGGAAAGGTATCGAGCCGCACGCGGCGATAGCCCAGCCGGCGCGCCTCGGCCAGCACCGCATCGGTCAGCCGCCGGCCCAGCTTGTGGCCGCGGCCGGCCGGATCGATATAGAGCCGCTTCATCTCGCCGATCTCCGGCTCCAGTTCCCGCAGCCCCACCACGCCGACCGCGCGGCCGTCGACCCTGGCCAGCAGAAGCGCGCC
>CAYSCA010000155.1:0-7853 GCA_964429465.1 uncultured Rhodospirillaceae bacterium | reverse complement strand
AGGCTCAGGATCTCTGCGGCATGCCGCATGGTCGCCCAGTCGGACTGGCTGCCCATGATGATGCCGACCAGAGGCGATTTACGCGGCGCCATCGTGTCATGCTCCTGTCGCGGAAAGGCGCGGATTATAGGGAGCGAGGCCGGGCTGTAAAGCGGCCCCAGAATGGTCCCAGCCCTTGCGATTGCCGGGCGCGGCGCCGACCATCAATATTGACCCAAATGTCGTTAACACCATGATTTGTTAATGGTCGGCAGGCTTCACTGGTTTCTGAATGGGTGGAGGAGGCGGGCCGGGCTCCCGGCGGGCGGCCTTTAACGGAATGAAGCCATGTTCGGCGTGAGAAATGGCCAGGATTGAGGATCGGCGTCCGGTTGGGCTGGGTCCCGGCGGCGTCCCCGTCACCACGGTGGGCGCTTCCGGCGGCGCGGCGCGTCCTCTGCCGGTCGCGCCCGGACAGGCGCCCGCTCCGCCCGCCACCACCGCCCCGCCCGCGGCCACCGCCACCGTCATGGGGATTCCGGAAACCGAACTGACGCCGCGGGTGCGCGACGCCATCATGCGGCTGATGGGCGAGGTGGATGTGCTGCGGAACGAGCTGAACCGCACCAAGCACCGGCTTGCCGAGCTTGAGCGCCTGGCCGACCGCGACACGCTGACGCCGCTGTATAACCGCCGTGCCTTCGTGCGCGAACTCAGCCGCGCCATGGCGCATGTCGAACGCTACGGCCGCCCTTCGGCGCTGATCTATTTCGACCTGAACGGGCTGAAGGAGATCAACGACAGGCACGGCCACGCGGCGGGCGATGCAGCCCTGATCCAGGTTGGCCAGATCCTGCTCGACAATACCCGCGAGGTCGACGTGCTGGCGCGGCTCGGCGGGGACGAATATGGCGTGATCCTGAGCGAAACCGATGCCCAGCAGGCCCGCGAGAAGGCCGATATGCTGGCTGCGGCGATCCAGCGCCGGCCGCTGCATTGGGAGGGCAAGTCCCTGCCGCTGGACGCCGCCTATGGCGTCTATCCGCTGAAGCCCGGCGAGGACCCCGGCTCGGCTTTGGCGGCGGCCGACCAGATGATGTACAGCCACAAGCTGGCGCGCCGCAGCGGCGGGCGAAACTGACCCGGGTCTCGGGGTGTGCCACGCCAGACAGCCATCGGATTGTAGCCGAGCCACGAATGTCGGAGCGCGGACCGCATCGGGTGAGATGATAAAGAACATATAGCGAATTCATCGCCCATCAGTCATCGCCCGTATCAGGAAGCATGTGCGTTGCCGGCGACAGCGCTATCTCGAATCCCATGGTTACGGCGAAAAAAACTCCGCGGGGGGCGATCCGCCATCTGGCGGTATTGCTGATCCTGCTTGGCCTCGCCGGCCTGGTTTCCGGTGCCGGCGGGCAGGAAGGCAGCAGCGTCGTGGTCCTGCAGGTCCAGGGCGCGATCGGGCCGGCCAGCGCCGATTACGTCATCCGCGGTCTGGCCAAAGCCGAGAATCGCGGGGCGGCCCTGGTCGTGCTGCAGATGGATACGCCGGGCGGCCTCGATTCCTCCATGCGCGACATCATCCGCGCCATTATCGGCGCGAAAATTCCGGTCGCGACCTATGTGCATCCGGGCGGTGCCCGGGCCGCCAGCGCCGGCACCTACATCCTTTACGCCAGCCATGTCGCCGCCATGACGCCGGGCACCAATCTCGGCGCAGCAACGCCGGTGCAGCTGGGCGGGGGCCGCTCGCCGTTCGGCGGCAGCGAGGATGAGGAGAAGAAGGACTCATCCGACCGCAAGACGGAGGACGGGGAGCGGAGCGCCGATCGGCCGCCGCAACCGGCGACCGCCATGGAGCGGAAGGTGGTCAACGACGCTGCGGCCTATATCCGCGGCCTGGCCGAGCTGCGGGGGCGCAATGCCGACTGGGCGGAGCGGGCCGTGCGCGAAGGCGTCAGCCTGTCGGCCAGGGACGCGCAGGCGCAGCATGTGATCGACATCGTTGCGACCGGCCTCGACGACCTGCTGGCGCAGATGGATGGCCGGACGGTCAGGGTCGGCGAGAGCGATATCGCGATCGCCAGCAGGGACAGGGCGATCGTCAGGATCGAGCCGGACTGGCGCACGGAATTGCTGGCGGCCATCACCAATCCGAATGTCGCCCTGATCCTGATGATGATCGGCATCTACGGCCTGATCTTCGAATTCATGAATCCCGGCGCGCTGTATCCCGGAACCGTCGGCGCCATCTGCCTGCTGACCGGCCTCTATGCGCTGGCCGCCCTGCCGGTGGATTACGCCGGCATGGCGCTGATCGCGCTCGGCGTCGGACTGATGATCGCCGAGGCATTCGCCCCTTCCTTCGGCATTCTCGGACTCGGCGGCGCCGTCGCCTTCATTCTCGGCGCCATGATCCTGATCGATACCGAGATGCCGGCTTTCGAGATTTCCTGGCCGGTGATTGCCGGTGCCGCGGCGTTCAGCCTCGGCTTCTCGCTGGTCGTCCTGCGCCTGGCGTGGCGCGCGCAGCGGCGCAAGGTGGAGACGGGGATCGAGCAGATGATCGGCGCACCGGGCAAGGTGCTGCAATGGAGCGACGGCCAAGGCCATGTCTTCGTGCATGGTGAGCGCTGGGCGGCGGCCGGACCGGACCGCCTGGAACCGGGCAGCAGCATCCGGGTGATGCGGCTGGACGGCCTGACGCTGACGGTGGCGCCGGATACGCAAGCAAACAGCCAGGGAAGGAATGCCTGATGTGGACCCAACTCAGCGTCTATCTGCCGCCCGTGATCCTGATCCTCGTGTTCCTGGCCGCGGCCATCAGGATCCTGCGGGAATACGAGCGCGGCGTGGTCTTCACGCTCGGCCGCTATACCGGCGTGAAGGGGCCGGGCCTGATCATCCTCATTCCCTTCGTGCAGCAGATGGTGCGCATCGACCTGCGCACCCTGGTGCTCGATGTGCCCAGCCAGGACGTGATCTCGCGCGACAACGTGTCGGTGAAGGTGAATGCGGTGATCTATTTCCGTGTCGTGGAGCCGGAGAAGGCGACCATACAGGTTGCCGATTACATGGCGGCGACCGGTCAGCTGGCGCAGACGACACTGCGCTCGGTGCTGGGCAAGCACGATCTCGACGAGATGCTGGCCGAACGCGACAAGCTGAACGGCGACATCCAGGAAATCCTCGATGCGCAGACCGATGCCTGGGGCATCAAGGTGGCGAATGTCGAGATCAAGCATGTCGATATCAGCGAGAGCATGGTGCGGGTGATCGCACGGCAGGCGGAAGCCGAGCGCGAGCGCCGCGCCAAGGTGATCAATGCGGAGGGCGAGCTGCAGGCGGCGCAGAAGCTGCTCGAAGCCGCCGAGATCATGAGCGGGCGGCCGGAAGCGATGCAGCTTCGCTATCTCGGCACGCTCAATGCGATCGCGGCGCAGAACAGTTCGACCATCGTGTTTCCATTTCCGGTCGACCTGATGCGTGGTTTTTCCGGGCCAGCAAAGGCGGGGGAGAAATGACGAGGACTTTCGGCTTCGCGCAAATAATTTGCGACTGAGAGGCGAATGCAAATTCTGCAGCGCAATATGATATTGGCAGAGCCGATGCTTAATATCGATTTTGATTGAGCGCCGACAAAAGAGTTTGTAGAGTATACATAGTCGGGGAAGGGATGAACCGATGACCGAAGCGTTGACGAAAGCCATCGCCATCGTCGGCGGCCAGACCCAGCTGGCAAGGCTGCTGGGGGTCAAGCAGGCCCATGTCTGGCATTGGCTCAAGAAGGCCGGTCGTGTCCCCGGCGAGCATGTGCTGGCCATCGAAAAGGCCACCGGGGGCGAAATCACCCGCCACCAGCTCCGTCCCGATCTGTATCCCGATCCGCAGGCAGCCGATGCCCCGCCCTCTATCGCCGAAGAGGATCTGTGGCGCGCGCAGCTTTATGCGCTGCTCGGCCGGTCGCTGGCCCGGCGGCCGGACAGCGCGCTGCTGACTGCGCTGGCGCAGCTCAAGGGCGACGCCTCGCCGCTGGGCCAGGCATTGGCGCAACTGGCCGAACGGGCTCGCGCCGCCTCGCCCGAGCGCGCCCAGGATGAATACGATGCGCTGTTCATCGGCCTGCCGCGCGGCGAGCTCGTGCCTTACGCATCCTTCTACCGCACCGGATTCCTCTACGAGCGCCCGCTGGCCAAGCTGCGCGGCGACATGGCCCGGTTGGGTTACGCGCGCGCCGATGGCGTCTACGAGCCGGAGGATCACATGGGCGCGCTCTGCGAGCTGATGGCGCTGCTGATCAGCGGCGACGCTACCCGCGGCCCGGCCGAGCTGGCGACGCAGGAGCGCGTGTTCCGCCAGCATATCGCGCCCTGGGGCGAGCGCTTTTTCATCGATCTCGAGAAGGCGCCGAGCGCGCATCTGTATCAGCCGCTCGGCACTGCCGGTCGTATTTTCCTGTCGATTGAAACGCAGGCTTTTGCCCTCGCCGCATAGCGAGGGCGGAAACACGGGAGGAAGCCATGAGTGCGGACAAGAACGAAAAGCTCGGCCGCCGCGATTTCCTGCGCAATGCCGGCATCGGCGCCGCCGCGGCGACCGCCGCCGCGATCGCGCCCGCCCAGGCCGACGCCGCTCCAGAGAATGCCGAGACCCGGAAAAAGCAGCGCTACAGGGAAACCGATCACGTAAAGCGCTACTACGAAACCAACCGGCTCTGAAACGGGGGAGGCTCCCATGCTGATCAAGAAAAGCTCCACGGCCGGTTCCGCTCCTGCCCGCGGCAGGCTCTCCGGCGTTCTGGCAGGCGCCGCCCTGCAGACGATGGACCGTCGCGGCTTCCTGAAGGCCTCGGGAATCGCTGCCGGTGGCCTCGCGGCCGTCTCGGCGCTCAGCCCGGCGATGGTCAAGCGCGCGGAGGCGATGCCCTCGACCGGCGGCAACATCGTCCGGAAGAAGAATCTCTGCACCCATTGCTCGGTGGGCTGCACGGTCACGGCCGAAGTCGAGAACGGCGTCTGGGTCGGGCAGGAGCCGACCTGGGAAAGCCCGATCAATCTCGGCACGCACTGCGCCAAGGGTGCGGCGATCCGCGAACTGACCCATGGCGACCGCCGGCTGAAATATCCGATGAAGCTGGCCGACGGGAAATGGCAGCGGATCAGCTGGGACCAGGCGATCGACGAGATCGGCGACAAGCTGACCGACGTGATCAAAACCTCGGGTCCGGATTCGATCTACTGGCTCGGCTCGGCCAAGTTCTCCAATGAAGGCTCGTATCTGTTCCGCAAATTCGCCGCCTTCATGGGCACCAACAATATCGATCACCAGGCCCGCATCTGCCACTCCACCACGGTATCCGGCGTCGCCAATACCTGGGGTTTCGGCGCGATGACGAATTCCTACAACGATATCCACAATTCGAAGTGCATCACCATCATGGGCGGCAATCCCGCCGAGGCGCATCCGGTGTCGCTGCAGCATGTGCTGCGCGGCAAGGAGAAGAACAAGGCGCAGATGATCGTAATCGATCCGCGCTTCACCCGCACGGCCGCGCATGCCACCGAATATGTGCGCATCCGCCCCGGCACGGATATCCCCACCATCTGGGGCATCCTGTGGCATGTCTTCCAGAACGGCTGGGAGGACAAGGAATATATCCGCCAGCGCGTCTACGGCATGGATGACGTGCGCAAGGAAGTCGCCAAATGGACGCCCGACGAGGTCGAGCGCGTCACCGGCGTGCCCGAGGCGCAGATGAAGCGCGTCGCCGAGGCGATGGCGAAGAACCGCCCCTCGACCCTGATCTGGTGCATGGGCGTCACGCAGCATACGGTCGGCACGGCGAATGTGCGCGCGCTGTCGATCCTGCAGCTGGCGCTGGGCAATATCGGCGTGGAAGGCGGCGGTGCCAACATCTTCCGCGGCCATTGCAACGTGCAGGGCGCCACCGATATCGGCCTGGAGCCGATCACCCTGCCATCCTATTACGGCCTGAGCGAAGGCGCCTGGAAGCACTGGTGCCGTGTCTGGGGGGTCGACCACAGCTATATGGTCGCGCGCTTCAAGGACAAGAAGATGATGGAGACGGCGGGCATTCCCTCGACCCGCTGGCTCGATGCCACGCTGATCGACAAGAAGGACCTGCAGCAGGATGACAACCTGAAGGTGATGTTCTTCTGGGGCCATGGCGGCAACACCGTGGTGCGCATGCCCGACGTGAAGAAGGCGCTCGAGAAGCTCGACATGCTGGTCGTGGTCGATCCGCATCCCACCACCTCGGCGGTACTGGGCGACCGCAAGAACGGCACGTATCTGCTGCCGGCCTGCACCCAGCTCGAGACCCGCGGCTCGCGCACGGCGTCGAACCGGTCGCTGCAATGGGGCGAGCAGATCGTCAAGCCGGTCTTCGAGTCCAAGCCCGACCACTGGATCATGTACAAGCTGGCCAAGAAGCTCGGCTTCGAGAAGGAATTCTTCAAGAATATCCGGATCGACGAAGGCGACGAGCCGAATGTCGAGGATACGCTGAAGGAGCTGAATGCCGGCAGCGTATCGACCGGCTATTCCGGCCAGTCGCCGGAACGCCTGAAGATGCATATGGCGCATCAGGCCGATTTCGACATCGTGTCGCTGCGCGCCACCAAGGGGCCGAACAAGGGCGACTTCTATGGCCTGCCCTGGCCCTGCTGGGGCTCGGCCGAGATGAAGCATCCCGGCAGCCATGTGCTCTATAACACCAGCCTGCCGGTCAAGGAGGGCGGCGGCGCCTTCCGCGCCCGCTTCGGCGTGGAGCGCGAGGGCGTGTCGCTGCTGGCCGATGGTTCCTATCCGAAGGATTGCGAGATCCAGGACGGGCATCCGGAATTCACCTATGGCCTGCTCAAGAAGATGGGCTGGGACAAGGAACTCACCGATGCCGAGCGGGCCACCATCGAACGCATCGGCGGCAACAATCCCGATGCGGTGAGCTGGGCGCTCGACCTGAGCTTCGGCATCATCCGCGTCACCATGGCGCATGGCGTGCAGGCGATGGGCAACGCCAAGGCCCGCGCCAATGCCTTCGGCCTGCCGGATCCGGTGCCGGTGCATCGCGAGCCGATCTACTCGCCGAAGCGGGATCTGGTCGCCAAGTATCCGACCTACGACGACCGCCGCGCCTTCCGCCTGCCGCATCTCGGCAAGAGCGTGCAGGCCCGCGACGTCTCCAAGGAATTCCCGATCATCCTCACCTCCGGCCGTCTGGTCGAATACGAGGGCGGCGGCGAAGAGACGCGGTCGAACAAGTGGCTGGCCGAGCTGCAGCAGAACATGTTCGTCGAGATCAATCCGGCGGATGCGTCGAAGCTGAACATCAAGGACGGCCAGGACGTCTGGGTCTATGGCCCGGAAGGCGGCTCGAAGGCCAAGGTGAAGGCGCTGGTCACCAATCGCGTCGGCGCCGGGGTGGCCTTCATGCCGTTCCATTTCTCGGGCCACTGGCAGGGCCAGAGCCAGCGGGCGAAATACCCGCCGGGCGCGGACCCGATCGTGCTGGGCGAGTCTGCCAACCAGATCACGACCTATGGCTACGACCCGGTCACCTACATGCAGGAAACCAAGGTCACGCTCTGCCGCATCGAGGCGGCGTAAGCGCAGGCGAGGGGAGAGACGAACATGGCCCGCATGAAATTCCTCTGCGACTCCGAGCGCTGCATCGAATGCAACGCCTGCGTCACCGCATGCAAGAACGAGCACGAGGTGCCCTGGGGCATCAACCGCCGCCGCGTCGTCACGCTCAATGACGGCAATAAGGGCGAACGCTCCATCTCGATGGCCTGCATGCATTGCGAGGATGCGCCCTGCGCCGCGGTCTGCCCGGTCGACTGCTTCTA
>CAYSCA010000154.1:0-7981 GCA_964429465.1 uncultured Rhodospirillaceae bacterium | reverse complement strand
GAGCGGCTCGGCTTCCTGCCCGGCGACATGCGCGAGAAGATCGATCCTTACCTGCGTCCGCTTTATGACGCGCTCTACGATATGCTGCCGCCCGAGCGCGTGGTGAAGGGGCTGGAAAGCGGCGAGATCGAGGTGGCGCCGCTCGCCTTCATGCGCGGCCGCACGCTGTCGAATGCCTATGTCATCCTCGATGAGGCGCAGAACACCTCGCCGGTGCAGATGAAGATGCTGCTGACTCGGCTGGGCGAGAATTCCAGGCTCGCGGTGACCGGCGACCTGTCGCAGATCGACCTGCCGATCGGCGTGCCGTCGGGCCTGCGCGATGCGCTCGACATCCTCGACGGCGTCGAAGGCATTTCCTTCGTGCGCTTCTCGGAATCCGATGTGGTGCGCCATTCGCTGGTCACCAAGATCGTGCGCGCCTATGCCCAGCGCGACAACGAGCTGGGCCTGAGCCGGCCCGACGGCTCCGGCCGTCCGCGCCGCTGAGGCCGCCATGCCGGAAGGATCCAGTCGCCGGAATCCGGTTGCCGTTGACATCCGCGTTGCGAGCGACGGCTGGCGCAAGGCTCTGCCCAACGTTGCCGCCGCCCTGCGCCGCGCCGCGCGCGCCGCGCTGAAAGACGAGATCGCGCCGCGCGAGACCGGCCTGAGCATCCTGCTCACCGACGATGCCGAGATGCGCAAGCTCAATGCCGGCTGGCGCGCCAAGGACAGGCCGACCAACGTGCTGTCCTTCCCCGCCGAGGCGGCGGTCGATCCGCGCAATCCCCCGGATTACCTGGGCGATATCGCGCTGGGCCTCGCCACCTGCCGGCGCGAAGCGGCGGAGCAGGGCAAGAGCCTGGCCGACCATGTCGTGCATCTCACCGTGCATGGCGTGCTGCACCTGATCGGTTATGACCATATGAATGAGGAGGAAGCCAACGCGATGGAGCCGCGCGAGGTGGCGATTCTTGCCGGGCTGGGTATCGCCGATCCCTATGCCGCGCCGGGCCCCGCCAGGGCGAAGAAGCTGGCGGTCACGGCCGCCGGGCCGAAGCGTGCGGCCGCGGTCAGGCGGAAGAGGGCAGCCACCGCCGTCAGGCGGAAGAGGGCGGCATGAGCGAGACCCGCGATCACCACGGCGCGACGATCTGGCGGCGGCTGCTCAATGTGCTGCGCGGCCGCGACGGCGAGGAGAGCCTGCGCGAGAGCATCGAAGAACTGCTCGAGGAGCATGCCGACGCCATCAGCACGCCGGAAGAGACGGCCGAGCGCGCGCTGCTGCGCAATGTGCTGGAAGTCGGCGATCTGCGGGTCGGCGAGATCCGCGTGCCGCGCGCCGACATTGTGGCCGTGCCGCATGATATCGGCTTCGACGAGCTGGTGCGCACGCTGGTGGAGGCCGAACATTCGCGCCTGCCGATCTACCGCGAGTCGCTCGACGACATCATGGGCATGGTCCATGTGAAGGATGTGCTGCCCTATCTCGCCGGCCGGGAAGGCTTCGCGCTCGACAAGGTGATGCGCCGGCTGATCGTCGTGCCGCCGTCGAAATCGGTGCTGGCGCTGCTGCGCGAGATGCGCGACACCCGGACCCATATGGCGCTGATCGTCGATGAATATGGCGGCCTCGATGGCCTCGTCACCATCGAGGACCTGGTCGAGCAGATCGTCGGCGAGATCGATGACGAGCATGACGAGGAAGAAGGCGTGATGCTGATCCGGCGCGCCGACGGCCTGTTCGAGGCGCTCGGCCGCTGCCCGATCGAGGATCTGGAAGAGCAGCTCGGCCGCGAGCTGAGCGATCCGGAAGAGGACGACGATGAGGTCGACACGGTCGGCGGCCTGATCATCGCCCATATCGGCCGGGTGCCGCAGCGCGGCGAGGTGGTCGAGCATCCGGCCGGGCTGGCCTTCGAGATTCTCGAAGCCGATCCGCGCCGCATCAAGCGCGTGCGCATCCGCCTGCGGCCGCAGCAGCCCAGCGCCGACGCCGCCTGAGATGACGGCGCTGTCTGCGGCGATCGCCAGGTTGCAGGGGCTGGCGGGCTGGCGGCGCAACCTGTTTGCTGGCCTGCTTGGCGCCCTGACCGCAGCATCTCATGCGCCGCTCTATCTCTGGCCGGTGGCGCTGGCCGGCTTCGTCATCCTGTTCCTGCTGGCGGAGACGGAACAGCGCGGCTGGCGCTGCTTCCTCACCTTCTACGCCTTCGCCTATGCCTATTTCGTCGCCGGGCTGTACTGGATCGGCATCGCCTTCTTCGTCGATGCCGAGCGCTTTGCCGTGCTGCTGCCGCTGCCGGTGCTCGGCCTGCCTTTGCTGGTGGCGCTTTATCCGGCGGCCGGCCTGTGGCTTGCCTGGCGCCTTGCCGGCGACAGCCGCGTCTGGCGCCTGCTGCTGGCCGGCGCCGGCTGGACCCTAGCGGAATGGCTGCGCGGCTGGGCGATGACCGGCTTTCCCTGGAACCTCATCGCCTATATCTGGGCCGACTGGCCGGCGGCGATGCAGAGCGCGGCGTTCATCGGCAGCCATGGCCTCGGCCTGCTCACTCTGCTGGCCTGCGCGGGGCTGGCGCTGGCGCTGCGGCCGCAGGCCGGCCGGCGGATGCGGCTTGCCGCGCTCGCCCTGCCGCTCGGCCTCGGGCTGGTCATTGCCGCCGGCGCGGCGCGGCTGCCCGCCGAACCGGCGGCAACCCTGCCCAATATCCGGCTCCGCCTGGTGCAGCCCAGCATTCCGCAGACCCTGCGCTGGCGCGACGAGCTGCGGCAGAAGAATCTCGAGCGCCATATCGAGCTCAGCCTGGCGCCGGCCGAGCAGCCGCCAACCCATATCATCTGGCCGGAAACCGCCATTCCCTATCTGCTCGACGAGGCCGTGGCATTGCGGCAGGCGCTCGCCCGCATCGTGCCGCCGGGCGGCGCGCTGATCTCGGGCGGCATCCGCCGCAGCATCGCCGGCGACGGCAAGCTCACGCTGTATAACAGTCTCTTCGCGCTGAATGGCGCCGGCGAGATTGCCGGGCGCTACGACAAGGTCCATCTGGTTCCCTTCGGGGAATATCTGCCCTTCCGCCGCTTCCTCGCGCCGGTCGGCCTGGACGCGCTGGCGGTCGGCAGCGTCGATTTCTCGTCGGGCGAGGCGGGGCGCGCGCTGGCGCTGCCGGGCCTGCCGCCGGCGCGGGTGCTGATCTGCTACGAGGCGATCTTTCCCGCCGAAATCGCGCTGCCGGACGGCGCGCGGCCCGGCTTCCTGCTCAATGTCACCAACGATTCCTGGTTCGGCCAGTCCACCGGGCCCCACCATCATTTCGCCGCCGCGCGGATGCGCGGCGTCGAACAGGGATTGCCGCTGGTGCGCGCCGCCAATAACGGCATCAGCGCCATCGTCGATCCCTATGGCCGCGTGATCGCCAGACTCGGCCTGAACGCCGTCGGCGTCGTGGACGGCCCGCTGCCCGAAGCGCTGGCGCCGACGTTATACGCACGCTGGGGCGATAAGCCGGTCCTGCTATTCTGCGCTGCGTTGCTGCTGCTGGGCTGGGGAGTGAATCGCAGGCGGGCAAGCCATTGACCGCCGTGTAACCGGCCCACTACAAAACTTGCCCGCCCGTCCCGGCGGTTGTCGTCGTTTGCGTTGAGTGTCAGTAACGAGGTTTTTCAGTGCCCAGGAATCCGGTCGACGTGCATGTGGGCAATCGTCTGAAGCTGCGCCGGACCATGATCGGCATGAGCCAGGACAAGCTCGGTCAGGCGATCGGCCTGACCTTCCAGCAGATCCAGAAATACGAAAAGGGCGCCAACCGGATCGGCGCCAGCCGGCTGTATCAGTTCGCCACCATTCTCGATGTGCCGCCGGCCTGGTTCTTCGAAGGCCTGGAGGGGCAGCCGGTCGAGGCGCGCAACGGCAATCTGCTGGTCGCGGCAGAGCCGGAAACCGCGCCGCTGGCGGCCTTCAGCCGCGAGGATATCGAACTGCTGCGCGCCTTCCAGTCGGTGACCAATCCGCTGCTGCGCCGCCGGGTCACTGACCTGGTCCGCGCCATGGCGGAGGGCGAAACGGCTTAGGTTGCCGGGGCCGCTGCAGCAGCCTTCCGGCTTGACCGCAGCGGCACACTCTGCGAAATAACCGGGCTTTCCAATCCCAATTCCGGCGAGCGCCAAGCGCCGGTGCGGGACATGGCAGTTTGGGGGCCGGTTGGCGCGGCCACAAAGGAGATAAGAACGTGGCGCGTTCATCCTACCTTTTCACCAGCGAGTCGGTTTCCGAAGGCCATCCGGACAAGGTCTGCGACCAGATCTCCGACAGCGTGCTGGATCTCTTCCTCAAGGAAGACCCCTATGCCCGCGTCGCCTGCGAGACGCTCACCACCACCAACCGCATCGTGCTGGCCGGCGAGGTGCGCGGTCCGCAGAGCCTGGTCTCGAAATCGGGCAAGGTGAACAAGAAGAAGATCGAAGAGGTCGCGCGCGCGGCGGTCAAGAGGATCGGCTACGAGCAGGACGGCTTCCACTGGAAGAAGGCCAAGGTGGACGTGCTGCTGCACGGCCAGTCGGCCGATATCGCGGTCGGCGTCGATGCCGCCGGCAACAAGGACGAGGGCGCCGGCGACCAGGGCATCATGTTCGGCTTTGCCTGCAACGAGACGCCGGAACTGATGCCGGCGCCGATCCAGCTGTCGCACAATATCCTCAGCCTGCTGGCCGATGCGCGCCACAGCGGCAGGGAGCCGCTGCTCGGCCCCGATGCCAAGAGCCAGGTCACCCTGCTCTACAAGAACGGCAAGCCGACCGGCGCCACCGCCATCGTCGTCTCGACCCAGCATGCCGCCAAGGACAAGAAGGGCCGTCAGCTCGAGTCCGGCGACATCAAGCGCATCGTGCGTCCCTATGTGCTGAAGGCCCTGCCGAAGGGCTGGATGTGCGATGACGAGCATTTCTACGTCAATCCGACCGGCCGCTTCGTGATCGGCGGTCCCGACGGCGATGCCGGCCTGACCGGCCGCAAGATCATCGTCGACACTTACGGCGGTGCGGCGCCGCATGGCGGCGGCGCCTTCTCGGGCAAGGATCCGACCAAGGTGGACCGTTCGGCCGCTTACGCCGCGCGCTATCTGGCCAAGAACGTCGTGGCCGCCGGCCTGGCCGACCGCTGCCTGATCCAGCTCTCCTATGCGATCGGCGTCGCCCATCCGCTGTCGGTCTATGTCAGCACCTTCGGCACCGGCCGGGCCGACGAGAACAAGATCGCCAAGGTCCTGCAGGAGCTGATGAGCCTGTCGCCCCGCGGCATCCGCGAGCATCTCAAGCTCAATCGCCCGATCTATGCCCGCACGGCGGCTTACGGTCATTTCGGCCGCAAGGCCGACAAGGATGGCGGCTTCTCCTGGGAGAAGACCGATCTGGTCAAGGACCTGAAGTCGGCGTTCAACGTCCGCTAAGTGTCAGACCACGAATCCGCGGCCGCGAAGCGGCGCCTGATCTACGGGCGCCGCCGCGGCCGCAAGCTTTCTCCCACCCGCGAAAGCCGCTTCGAGGTCTGGCTGCCGCGCCTGCGCTTCGCGGCGCCGGAGGCGGGCACGCATCTCGATCCGGCCAGTCTTTTTCCGGCGCCGAAGACGGCATACTGGGTCGAGGTCGGCTTCGGCGATGGCGGACATATGTTCGCGCTGTCGCAGCAGCATCCCGAGATCGGCTTCATCGGCGTCGAGCCCTACGAGCATGGCGTCGCCAAGCTGGTGATGCAGATCGCCGACCGCCATGAGCGCGGCGATCATCGCGACAATATCCGCATCCTCACCGATGATGCGCGGCTTCTTCTGAAGGCATTGCCGGACGGCTCGGTGGCGCGCGGCTTCGTGCTGTTTCCCGATCCCTGGCCGAAGAAGCGTCATAACTGGCGGCGCATCGTCAACGCCGACACGCTTGCCGACTGGGCGCGGCTGATCCCGGAGGGCGGCGAGCTGCGGCTGGCCACCGATGTGCCCGATTACCAGCGCTGGATGCTGCGCCACATCCTCGCCGCGCCGCGCTTTGCCTGGACGGCCGAACGCAGCGCCGACTGGCTGCGCCGTCCCGCCGACTGGCCGGCCAGCAAATACGAGCAGAAGGCCATCGCCGCCGGCCGCACGCCGCATTACTATCGTCTGCACCGGATCTGAGTTTTCGCGGGAGGGCGCATGCCGCTCCGACTGACTGCGGCGGCTGCGATGGCGATGGTGCTGTCGACGCTCGCCGTGATGATCGTCCGCGCCATGGTGGTCGACCCGGCGCAGATGGCCGATACCGCCGCCGGCGAGGCCTTCCTGCTGCAGCATGTCGGGATCGGGCTGATCGGCGCTCTGGTCCTGCAGCTGGGTTTCCGGCGACAGGGCCTGCCCTCCTATGCCGGCGGCCTGGCCTGGGGGGCCGGCGGCTTTGCCGCGGCCGTGCTGGCGCCGCTCTGGACCCAGCCGGACCTGCTGCCGGGCATGCTGCCGCTCGAGGATGGCGGCGCGCTGCTGTTCTGGCTGTTTACCGTGGCGATCACGGCACTCGGTCTCTGGCTGCTGCTGACCGGTCGCGGCCGCCGCCGTCTGTTCGGCATCGCCCTGCTGCTGGCACCGCCCCTGCTGGCGCCGGTATCGGCCTGGCGCGAGCGGACCGGCCTGGCCCATGGCCTGCCCGGCGATGCGCCGCCCGACCAGCTGCCGATGCTGCCGGCCGAGCCGATGGAGGTGGCGGCGGGCGCTGACGGAATTCTGCTGCTTGGCCTCAATCTGCTGTTCTGGCTGCTGCTGGGCGGGTTTTCCGTGCTGGCGGCGCGGCGGGTTCTGCGCGCCGAATGACCCGCTCCGGTTCTGCCGCCGCGCCGCCTTGCCCGGCCCGCGGGGGCGGCGAAAGGCCTTGCATTCATTGAATTTGCCGCTATAACAGCGTCCAACATTGCTGGCCGGGTCCTAGGTCGGATCGGGAGTTTGAAGATGGGCCGGTGAGGCCCATTTTTCGTTTCTGCCATTTGCTTCCGGCTGGCTTGTAAAGATCAGCAACATCAAGGGTTTAACGCCGACGCATGGATGCGGTGACCAAGATTGCGGACCTGATTGCGCCCACCCTGGATGCGTTGGGCTTCCAGCTGGTGCGCGTCAAGCTGATCGGTGCCCAGCGCCCGGTCCTGCAGATCATGTTCGAGCGCGATACCGGCGGGGCACCCCATGACGGCGGCATCACGGTGGAGGATTGCGCCGAGGTCAGCCGCGCCGTCAGCGCCGTGCTGGATGTCGAAGACCCGATCAGCGGCGCCTATCGCCTGGAGGTTTCGTCTCCCGGCCTCGACCGGCCGCTGGTCCGGGCGGCGGATTTCGAGCGTTTCAAGGGTTATGCCGCCAAGGTGGAACTGGGGCGTCCGCTGGACGGCCGCAAGCGCTTCCGCGGCCGCCTGCGCGGCGTGGCGGACGATGCGGTGCTGCTGCAGGACGAGGAGACCGGCGGCGAACAGCGCCTGCCGGTGGCCGAGATCGCCAATGCCAAGCTGGTCGTCACCGACGACCTGATCGCCGCCAGCCTGGCCGGCCGGTCTGCGGCTGCGAACGGCGCCCTCAACTGAGAATGTAAGGTTGGAGTTCGAGGAACAGAACGATGGAAACGGTAACCAGTTTCAACCGGCTCGAGCTGCTGCAGGCGGCTGATGCCGCGGCCCGCGAAAAGGCGATCGAGCGCGACGTCGTGCTGATGGCGATGGAAGACGCGATCCAGAAAGCCGCGCGCTCGCGCTACGGCCTGGAGAACGACATCCATGCCGAGATCGACCGCAAGACCGGCGAGATCCGGCTGGAGCGCCATCTGCAGGTCGTCGAGAAGGTGGAGAACGATGCCACCGATATCGGCATCATCGAGGCGCAGCGCCGCAATCCCGACGCCCAGGTGGGCGATGTGATCGCCGAGCCGCTGCCGCCGATCGACTTTGGCCGCATCGCCGCGCAGACCGCCAAGCAGGTGATCGTGCAGAAGGTGCGCGAGG
>CAYSCA010000153.1:0-8008 GCA_964429465.1 uncultured Rhodospirillaceae bacterium | reverse complement strand
CCGGATAGGGCACCTTCTGGCGGGCCCGACGATGCAACTGCCGCGTATTCACCACATGCTCGAGGTCCGCCTTGATCCGGATGATGCGCTCGCCGATCAGGCGGCGGTCGATTTCCAGCTGGCTTTCGCCGGGGCCGCCGAGAAAGCCGAAGCCGCCGCGCTGGCGCTCGAGGTGGGTCCAGGACCTCACCAGGCGCGAGCGCTGGTAATTCAGATGCGCCAGCTCGACCTGCAGGCGGCCCTCCTTGGTGCGGGCGCGGGCGCCGAAGATTTCCAGGATCAGCCCGGTACGGTCGATCACCTTGGCCTTGAGCGCGCGCTCCAGGTTGCGCTGCTGCACCGGCGTCACCGCCGCGTCCACCACGACGACGTCGACAGGATGCTCGGCGATGAAAGCGGCAAGCTCCTCGACCTTGCCCTGCCCGATCAGCGTGGCCGGCCGCCAGGCCGACACCCAGATCAGCTCGGCATGAGCGATCTCCAGATCGATGGCGCGCGCCAGCCCGACCGCCTCGTCCAGGCGAGCCTCGGGCCGCCGGCGCTGATCCGCGGCCGTCGCCTTCTGCGTTGATTTCAAAGCTGGATGCAGAACGAGCGCGCGCCGGGCGCGCTCGTCTGCGGTCATATCACTCTCTGACATTCAAAATCCATCGATGCCGCGCCACCATCATACGGCATCGGCACGGCTGATGGGCAGCGTCAGCCTTCCGCGCTCTGGCTGCTCTGGCTGCCGCCGCCCTGTGCGGCCGGATCGAACAGCTGGATCGGACCGGACGGCATCACGGTGGAGATGGCGTGCTTGTAGACCAGCTGCATATGACCGTCGCGGCGCAGCAGCACCGAGAAGTTGTCGAACCAGCTGATGATGCCCTGCAGCTTGACGCCGTTCACGAGGAACACCGTGACCGGCGTCTTGGTCTTGCGGATATGGTTTAGAAAGACGTCCTGGACGTTTTGAGGCTTTTCGGCGGCCATTAGATAGACCTTTCTTTTCTTATCTTATGTTGTTGTTTTCTTTGTTGTTCGGACGTTGCCGAGGTGCTGGGGCGGCGGCCGCTGCCCCTCGCATCGCCTATTAAACTATAAAAGGCCGAAAGTGGCAAAAGAATGGCGCGAAATCGCGCCATTGGAGAGCCTGGGTTATCCCTGCTCCGGCGCCAGGAACGGCGCCTCCCAGGCCGGCGCGCCGGTGCCATGTCCGGCCACATGGGCTTCATAAACCGCCCGCAGCCTGGCCGCCACTACGCCCGGCCCGCCATTGCCGATCGGCTTGCCGTCGAGGCTGACGATCGGCATGACATAGGACGTGGTCGAGGTCACGAAAGCCTCTTTCGCCTCCAGCGCCTCGGCGACGCTGAAGGCCCGCTCCTCGATGCGCAGCCCCTCGCGCCGGGCGAGTTCCAGCATGGCGCTGCGGGTGATGCCGCCGAGGATCGCGCGGTTCAGCCCGCGCGTGACCAGGACATTGTCCCTGGTGACGATCCAGGCGTTCGATGAACTGCCCTCCGTGACCTTGCCGTCACGGTCCACCAGCCAGGCCTCGTAGGCACCGGCCTCCTTGGCAGCCTGCTTGGCCAGTGCCGCCGGCAGCAGACCGACGGATTTGATGTCGCAGCGGCCCCAGCGGATATCGGGCCGGGTGATGGCGGCCACTCCCTTGGCGGCATTGGCCGCCGCCTTGCCCCAGTCGACCGCCCGCGCGATCGCCACCACCGTCGGAGGAATGTCGGCCGGAAAGGCGAATTCCCGTTTCGCGGCGCCGCGGGTCACCTGCAGGTAGATCTGCCCTGCCCGCACCCGGTTGCGCCGGATCGTCTCCGAGAGCACCACGCGCAGCGCGGCGAGCGTCATCGGCATGACGATGCGCAATTCGGCAAGGCTGCGTTCCAGCCGGTGCAGATGGCCGGCGGCATCGACCAGCCGGCCCTGGCTGACGGCGATCACCTCGTAGACGCCATCGGCGAACTGGAAGCCGCGATCCTCCACATGCACCGCTGCCTGGGCATAGGGGACGTAACGGCCGTTGACATAAGCGACGCGGGACATCGCAGCATTTCCTTATGGCATGAAACGATCAGAAGAATTCAAGGCGGACGGCGAACAGCTTCTCGACCTTCTTCACCGTGTCCTTGCGCACGAACAGGATGATGCGGTCGCCCGCCTCGATCTCGCTGTCGCCGCGGGCGATCATCACCTCGTCGCCACGGATGATGGCGCCGATCATCATGCCCGACGGCAGGTCGAGATCGCGCAGCGGCTGGCCGACCAGCGCGCTGGTCTCGACCGCTTCCGCTTCCATCACCTCGGCGGCGCCGTCGCGCAGCGAGTAGACGCCACGGATGCGGCCGCGGCGCACATGCTGCAGGATCGACGACACCGTCGTCGACCGCGGATTGACCACGACGTCCACGCCGAGCGAACCGATCAGGTTCTCGTAGGCCGGATTGTTGACCAGCGTGATCGCGCGCTGGCACCCGGCACGCTTGGCCAGCAGTGAGGTCAGGATATTGACTTCATCGTCATTGGTCAGCGCGATGATCGCTTCCGAGGCGCCGACTTTGGCCTCACTCAGGACCTCCGTCTCCAGCGCGTCGCCATTCAGCACCACGCCCTTCCTGATCTGGCCGGCGATATACTCGGCGCGCTCCCTGTTGGCCTCGATGATCTTCAGGATCACCGAAGGCTGCGTCGCCTCGATCTCGCGTGCCAGGAACAGGCCGATATTGCCGCCGCCGGAGATGATGACGCGCCGGGCCTCGCGCTCCTCGTGGCCGAACAGCCGCATGCCGCGCTGCACGTGATCCGCCGTGGCGATGAAATACATCTCATCGTCGACTTCCAGATGATCGTCGGCCTCCGGCACGATCATGTTGCCGTTGCGGATGATGCCGCAGACATTGACCTCCAGATCGGGGAACAGCTCGGTCAGCTGCCGCAGCGGCGTGTTGAGGACCGGGCATTCCTCGGCCAGCCGCACGCCGATCAGCCGCAGCCGGTCGGCGGCGAAGGGAATCATCTCGAAGGCGCCGGGGGTGAGGATGCGGCGGTGGATGGCGCGCGCGACCTCGATCTCGGGCGAGATGATGTAGTCGATCGAGATATGCTTCTCGTTGAACAGGTCCGACCATTCCGGCTTCAGGTAGCTCTGCGCCCGGATGCGGGCGATCTTGGTCGGCACGTTGAACAGCGCATGCGCCACTTCGCAGGCCACCATGTTCACCTCGTCGGCGAAGGTGACCGCGATCAGCATGTCGGTGTCGGCAGCGCCCGCCTGCTCCAGCACGTCGGGATGCGAGGCATGGCCGACTATACCGCGCAGGTCGTAGCTTTCGGCCGCCTTCTGCGCGCGCTCGGGCGAGGAATCGATCATCGTCACCTCGTTGCCCTCGGCGGCAAGCTGGCGTGCGATGGTGGTCCCGACCAGACCGGCCCCGCAGACGATGACTTTCATGGCAGGCTCTCCGTCCTGTTCGGCTCAGCCGGCGCGGTCGAGATGCAGCACGCCCAGCGCCTTGAGCTTGCGGTGCAGCGCCGACCGCTCCATGCCGATGAAGCTGGCCGTGCGCGAGACATTGCCGCCGAAGCGGGTGATCTGGGCGAGCAGGTATTCGCGCTCGAACATCTCCCGGGCATCGCGCAGCGGCAGCGCCATCACTTCGGTCGTGGTCTCCGGCCGCAGGGCGATCGGCGGCGTGGCGCCGAGATCGGCCGGCAGCATGTCGGCATGAATGGCGCCCTTCTGGTCGGCGGGCAGCATGATCAGCAGCCGCGCGACGGCGTTGCGCAACTCGCGCACGTTGCCCGGCCATTCGGCCGATTGCAGCGCCAGCAATGCGTCTTCCGCAAGCTCGCGCGCCGGCACGCCCTGGCGTTGCGCCTCGACCTGGACGAAATGCTTCGCCAGCAGCGGCACGTCTTCGCGGCGATCGCGCAGGGCGGGCACCTTCAGCGGCACGACGTTGAGGCGATGGAACAGGTCCTGCCGGAACAATCCCTGCCCCACCCGCACGGTGAGGTCGTGGACGGTGCCGGAGACGATGCGGACATCGACCTGCACGCGGGTGCGCCCGCCGATTCGCTCGAAGCTCTGCTCGGTCAGCACGCGCAGCAGCTTGGCCTGGGTTTCGGGCGGCATCTCGGCCACCTCGTCCAGGAACAGCGTGCCGCCATGGGCGGCTTCCAGCACGCCGATCCGGTGATGCGCCTGGCCGTTGACGGATTCCTCGATGCCGAACAGTTCCTGTTCCAGCCGCTCGGGCGACATCGCGGCGACGTTCAGCGCGATGCAGGGCCCGCCGGCGCGCCGCGAACGCTGATGCAGCAGCCGCGCGACCAGCTCCTTGCCGACGCCGGCCGGGCCGGTGATCAGCACCCGGCTGTTGGTCGGCGCCACGCGCTCGATCGCCTGGCGCAGGCCGACGATCGCCGGCGACTGGCCGACCAGGTCGACCACCGCGCCGGACCGCTGGCGCAGTTCCTCGTTCTCGCGCCGCAGCCTTGCCTGCTCCAGCGCGCGCTCGACCACCAGCAGCAGCCGGTCGCTCTTGAACGGCTTCTCGATATAGTCGTAGGCGCCGCGCTTGATCGCTGCCACGGCCGTTTCGATGTTGCCGTGGCCCGAGATCATGATCACCGGCACGCTGGCATGGTCGCGCATGATGCGGTCGAGGATCTCGAGGCCGTCCAGCTTGCTGCCCTGCAGCCAGATATCGAGGATGACGGCATTGGGACGGCGCGAACCGATCTCGCGCAACGCGCCGTCGGAATCGGCGGCCATTCGCGTCTCGTAGCCCTCGTCCTGCAGGATGCCGGCAATGAGATTGCGGATATCGGCTTCGTCATCGACAATGAGAATGTCACGCGCCATGACTGCCTGAACCTGATTTGCGCATGGAATACTGATGACCTGAATCGGTTTGCTGCCGGGCCGGATGGGCCCCGGGCTCTGCCGCCATTTCCGCCGGAACGGCAGCCGATGGAGCGGACGGCAGGCGAATGCGCGCCAAACTACCACTTTCCGATGTGGGATCAACTGTCGCGGCGTCGGTCAGCGTGATCGTGCCGCCATGTTCCTCGATGATCTTCTTGACGATGGCGAGGCCCAGGCCGGTGCCCTTGGTGCGAGTCGTCACATAGGGCTCGAACAGCCGGTCGCGATTCTCCAGCGGCAGGCCGCGGCCATTGTCGAGCACGCGGATTTCCGCATTGTCGTCCAGCAATTCCAGGCTGACCGATATCTGTCCCGGCGGCAGGGTTTCGCCCTCCGCCTTCTCCCTGCCGTCGATCGCGTCGATGGCGTTCTGCAGGATATTGGTCATCACCTGGGCGATCTGGCGCGCGTCGCATTTCAGCCGCAACGGCGTTGCCGGCAGCCGGCTGTCGAAGCGGATATCCTGGCGCGCCACCTGCTGCAGGAATACCGCCTGGCGGACCAGCTGGCCCAGGTCTTCCTCGCGATAGACCGGCCGCGGCATCCGGGCGAAGGCGGAGAATTCATCGACCATGCGGCCGATATCGCCGACCTGGCGGATGATGGTGTCGGTGCACTGGGCGAAAATCTCGGGATCGGTGCTGACCTCCTTGAGATACTTGCGCTTCAGGCGCTCGGCCGAGAGCTGGATCGGCGTCAGCGGATTGCGGATCTCATGCGCGATGCGGCGGGCGATATCCGCCCAGGCGGCATTGCGCTGCGCGGCCACCAGCTCGCTGACGTCGTCGAAGGTGACGACATAGCCCAGCAGCTCGTTGCCGGTGACCTCGCGGGCGATGCGCACCAGCAGGGTGCGGCTGCCGCCGGCGCGCTGCATGGTCACCTGGCCGCGCTCGACCGCCTCCGACACGCCGCCGCTGAGGTGATTGAACAGGCCGGCCATCTCCGGCGCCACTTCGACGAAAGGCTGGCCGACGACATCGTCGAAATCGCGCTGCAGCATCGCCAGTGCGGACGGATTGGGCAGCGTGACCAACCCCTGCGGATCGACGCCGATCACGCCGGCGCTGACGCCGGCCAGCACCGTCTCGGTGAAGCGCCGGCGCTCGTCCAGCTGGCGGTTGGCGGTGATCAGCTCCGATTGCTGGGCGGCGAGCTGGCCGGTCATGCGGTTGAAGGTGCGCCCGAGTGTGGCGATCTCGTCGTCATCCGCGCGTTCCGAGACGCGCGCGGTGAGATCGCCTTCGCGAATCCGGTCGGCCGCGCTCACCACCTCGCCGATCGGCGCCACCAGCCGGTTGGCGATCAGCAGCGCGAACCAGATGGCGGCGAACAGCAGCAGCAGCGAGATCAGGATGAACAGGATGGCGAAGTTGATCTCCAGCGCCGAGCGCGCCTGCTCCAGCCGGTTGTACTGGGCCGCCGCCAGCCGGGTCCGCTCCAGCTCGGCCAGAACCTTGGAATCGATGAAGCGGCCGACATAGAGATAGGCGCCCAGATAGGCATCCAGCTTCACCAGCGCGCGGACGCGGTCGTCGGTCTCGGCGGTGATGATCACCACCTGCCCGGCATTGGCATCCTCGATGGCGCGCGTCGGAATGCGGTCGAATTCCATCAGCAGGCTGAGCTCGTTGCGCGCCAGGATTTCGCCGGTGGAGGTGAAAACGATCGCCTCGCCCAGCCCGCGCAGCCGCGCCAGTTGCCGCACCGCCTGCTGGAAGGCGTAGGGATTGCGGGCCAGCCGCGGCGCCTCGCGGTTGAGGTCGACGGCCATCGCCAGCACATCGGCGCGGATCGTCTTCCGGTGCTCCTGGATATAGGCTTCCGAAATCGCCACCGAGGCCTTCACCGCGGAATTGACGCGCTCGCTGAACCAGGTCTGCAGGCCGAGATTGAAGAACAGCACCGCGAAGATGGTCATCAGGATGGTCGGCAGCGCTGTGGCGGCGGCGAACATCATCACCATGCGGGCATGCAGCCGCGAGCCGGCGACGCCGCGGCGGCGCTGCATCCACAGGACCACCAGGCGCCGCGCCACCAGGCTGGTCAGACTGAGCAGGATGACCAGGTCGGTCAGCAGCAGGATCTGCACTTCGCGCGGCGTCAGGTCGCGGTTGGCGCCCGGCGTCATCGCCAGATAGGTCAGCGCGCCGGCGATCAGGGCGGCGACGGCCAGCGAGATTTCCAGATGGCGGATCAGGTTACGGCGGCGGAACCAGTCGGCCGCGCGACGTAATGCGCGCACCGCCCGGGTCCCGCCCGTCGGCAGGGTGTCGTCAGTCATGATGCGAGTCTGGTATGCCGGCCATGGCCGATCATAGCCCAGCCGGCTGTCCGGGGCACCCGTCCCGGCCGGTTCTCCCGGCCCGGCCGCCTTACTTCAGGCCGCGAATCACCTGAATATTGTGGTCCCGGATTTTCTTCCGCAGGGTATTGCGGTTCAGCCCGAGCATATGGGCCGCCTTGATCTGGTTGCCGCGGGTTGCCGCCAGGCTCAGCGAGATCAGCGGGATCTCCAGCTCGCGCAGCATCCGGTCGTAAAACCCGGGCGCCGGCAGGTCCTCGCCATTGGCCGAGAAGTATTTGGTCAGGTGGCGCTCGATGGCGCCGGTCAGGGTCTCTTCCTCGCCGGGCTCGGCGGCGCGGGGCGCCTGCGGCGGCTCGGCCAGCTCGTTCTCGATCACCTCGACGCCGATCACGTCATCCGAATAGAGGGCGGCGAGCCGGCGGACGAGATTCTCCAGCTCGCGCACATTGCCCGGCCAGCGGTAGCGCCGGATGCGCTCCATCGCTTCGGGCGTGATCGACTTGACCGGCAGGCCCTGCGCGGCAGCCTGGTTGAGGAAATGGCGCACCAGGTCGGGCACGTCCTCGCTCCGCTCGCGCAGCGGCGGCAGGCGCAGCGGCACGACATTCAGGCGATAGAACAGGTCTTCGCGGAACAGGCCCTGGTTCACCGCCTGGCGCAGGTCGCGGTTGGTGGCGGCGATGATGCGCACATCGCTGCGGATCGGGGTGCGGCCACCGACCGTGGTATACTCGCCCTGCTGCAGCACGCGCAGCAGCCGGGTCTGCGCC
>CAYSCA010000152.1:0-8033 GCA_964429465.1 uncultured Rhodospirillaceae bacterium | reverse complement strand
TCTTCGGCTTCCAAACTCATAAAGGTCTTTGTCGGTTCGGTTTCTGATGAGGACATCGACATCATCGAGCTGAACGAGGCTTTCGCTGCCCAGGCGCTGGCCTGCGTCAAACAGGCCAATTACGACATGGCGAAGGTCAACCTGGACGGGGGCGCGATCGCGCTGGGCCATCCGATGGGCGCCACCGGCGCGCGCATCACCGGCAAGGCGGCGTCGCTGCTGAAGCGCGAAGGCAAGCAGTTCGCGCTGGCCACCCAGTGCATCGGCGGCGGTCAGGGCATCGCCACCGTTCTGGAAGCCGTCTGATCGCCGCGGAGCTGAGTCATGACCGAGATCAAGAAAGTCGCGGTGATCGGCGCCGGCGTGATGGGCTCCGGCATCGCCGCCCATGTCGCCAATGCCGGCATCCCGGTGGTGCTGCTCGACATCGTGCCGAACGGCGCCAATGACCGCAGCGTGCTGGCCAAATCCGCCATCGAGAAGATGCTGAAGACCAAGCCGGCTCCCTTCATGCATCCGAAGGTCGCCAGGCTGGTCACGCCGGGCAATCTGGAAGACGACCTCGACAAGCTCGGCGATGTCGACTGGATCTGCGAGGCGATCATCGAGAATGTCGAGCTGAAGCGGAAGCTCTATGCCACGCTGGAGCAGAAGCGCAAAAAGGGCTCGATCGTCACTTCCAATACCTCGACGATTCCGCTTGACCTTCTGACCGAAGGCCTGCCGGACAGCTTCGCGGCCGATTTCGCCGTCACCCACTTCTTCAATCCGCCGCGCTACATGCGGCTGTTCGAACTGGTGAAGGGCCCCAAGACCAAGCCCGAAGTGATCGACGCGCTGCGCCGCTTCGGCGATGTGAAGCTGGGCAAGGAAGTGGTCGACTGCAAGGACCGCCCCGGCTTCATCGCCAACCGCATCGGCATCTACTGGTCCACGGTGGCCACCGCGCTGGCCTATGATCTCGGCCTCACCGTCGAGGAGGCCGACAGCATCGTTGGCAAGCCGATGGGCGTGCCGAAGACCGGCATTTTCGGTCTCGCCGATCTGACCGGCATCGATCTCGGCCCCTATGTGGTCGGCTCGATGCTCAAGACGCTGCCGAAGACCGACCCGCTGCATCAGTTTTACAAGGCGGATCATCCGCTGAACGCCCTGATGCAGAAGATGATCAAGGACGGCTATACCGGCCGCAAGGGCAAGGGCGGCTTCTACCGTGCCAGGGGCAAGGAAGCGCTGGATCTGAAGACCGGCGAATACCGCGCCACCCAGCGCGCCAATCTGGAATCCGCGAAGGTCGCCAGGAAGGGCCTGCGCGCGCTGGTCGAGCATCCCGACAAGGGCGGCCAGTATGCCTGGGGCGTGCTGAGCCGCGTGCTGTCCTACGCCGCCGACCTGGTGCCGGAGATCGTCGACGACATCGCCGCGGTCGATACCGCGATGAAGACCGGCTATGCCTGGAAATACGGTCCCTACCAGCAGATCGACCAGCTTGGCACGCAGTGGTTTGCTGACAAGCTCAAAAGTTCCGGCATGCCGGTGCCGAAGATGGTGGAGATCGCCGCCGGCCGTCCCTTCTACAAGGAAGAGAACGGCAAGGCCTATCGGCTGACCCCGAAGGGCGACTACGCCGAGCTCGTGGTCGAGCCCGATGCCTGGACGCTCGCCGATATGAAGCGCGGCAAGCAGCCGATCGCCTCCAACAAGGGCGCCAGCCTCTGGGATGTGGGCGACGGCGTCGCCTGCCTCGAGCTGCACACCAAGATGAATGCGGTAGATGCCGACATCATCGCCATGGTCAAGGAAGCGGCCAAGATCGACAAGAAGGGCTTCAAGGCCCTGATCATCGGCAGCGATTCCGACAACTTCTCGGTCGGCGCCAATGTCGGCATCGCGCTGTTCCAGGCGAACATCGCGATGTGGCCGGCCATCGAGCAGGGCATCTCGGAAGGCCAGGATGCCTATATGAAGCTGAAATACGCCCCCTTCCCCGTCGTCGCCGCGGTCGGCGGCATGGCTTTGGGCGGCGGCTGCGAACTGGCCATGCATTCCTCGGCAATCCAGGCCCATGCCGAAAGCTATATGGGCCTCGTCGAGGTCGGCGTCGGCGTGATCCCCGGCTGGGGCGGCTGCAAGGAGCTGGTCACCCGCGCGATCACCAACCGGAAGCGCCCCGGCGGCCCGATGCCGGCGCTGGCACAGGTCTTCGAGGCGATTTCGACCGCGAAGGTGGCGACTTCCGCCATGGAAGCGCGCGACATGCTGATCCTGCGCGACAGCGACGGCATCACCATGAACCGCCGCCGCCTGCTGGCAGATGCCAAGCAGCGCGCGCTGGAACTGGCGAAGGATTACAAGCCGCCGGTGCCTGTCGAGATCAGCCTGCCCGGCCCGAGCGCCAAGGCGGCCATGAGCCTCGCCGTGGAAGGCTTCTTCCAGCAGGGCAAGGCGACCAGGCACGACGTCGTCGTCTCGGCCGCGCTGGCCAATGTGGTGTCGGGCGGCAAGACCGATATCACCGAGGTGATCACCGAGAAGAAGCTGCTGGAGCTTGAGCGCGAGAATTTCATGTCGCTGATCAAGACCAGCGCCACGCTGGACCGCATCGAGCATATGCTCACCAAGGGCAAGCCCCTGCGGAACTGATACGGAGAGAGTGCGATGCCAAGCTATACCGCGCCCGTCAAAGACTTCCAGTTCGTCCTGCATGAGCTGCTGCAGGTGGAGAAGCTGAGCAATCAGCTCGGCTTCACCGAAGCCAGCCGCGACGTGATCAACGCCGTTCTCGAGGAAGGCGGCAAGTTCATGAGCGAAGTGCTGGCGCCGCTGAACCAGGTCGGCGACCGCGAGGGCTGCAAATGGGATAACGGCGTGGTCACCACGCCGACCGGCTTCAAGGAAGCCTACCAGCAGTATTGCGAGGCCGGCTGGGGCGGCCTGACCGCGGAAGAGAAATACGGCGGGCAGGGCCTGCCGCATGTGCTGGGCATCGCCATGGCGGAGATCCAGTCGGCCGCCAACATGGCCTTTGCCATGTATCCCGGCCTGACCCATGGCGCCTACGAAGCCCTGCTGCGGCATGGCTCGGAAGAGCAGAAGACCATGTATCTGCCGAACATGGCGTCGGGCAAATGGACCGGCACCATGAACCTGACCGAGCCGCATTGCGGCACGGATCTCGGCCTGATGCGCACCAAGGCCGAGCCGCAGGATGACGGCAGCTACCTGATCACCGGCACCAAGATCTTCATCTCGGCCGGCGAGCATGACATGGCCGAGAACATCATCCATCTCGTGCTGGCCAAGATTCCGGGCGGCCCGGAAGGCATCAAGGGCGTCAGCCTCTTCCTGGTGCCGAAATTCCTGGTCAATCCGGACGGCTCGCTCGGCGCCCGCAACGGCGTGTCCTGCGGCTCGATCGAGCACAAGATGGGCATTCACGGCAATTCCACCTGCGTGCTGAACTACGACCAGGCCAAAGGCTGGCTGGTCGGCCAGAAGCACAAGGGCATGCAGGCGATGTTCGTGATGATGAACGCCGCCCGCCTCGGCGTCGGCGTGCAGGGTCTCGCGCAGGCCGAAGTCGCCTACCAGAACGCGCTGACCTACGCCAACGACCGTCTGCAGGGCCGCTCGATCACCGGCACCAAGAACCCTGACAAACCCGCCGATCCGATCATCGTGCATCCCGACATCCGGCGCATGCTGATGACCATCAAGGCCTTCGTCGAGGGCAGCCGCGCGCTGGCTTTGTGGACCGGCATCGAACTCGACGTCGCCGCCAAGCATCCGGACGAGCAGCGCCGTCAGGAGGCCGACGACCTCGTCGCCTTCCTCACCCCGATGGTGAAGGCCTACATGACCGATTTCGGCTATCAGTGCACCACCATGGCCCAGCAGGTCTATGGCGGTCACGGCTATATCGCCGAATGGGGCATGGAGCAGTTCGTGCGCGATGCGCGCATCGCCATGATCTACGAGGGCGCCAACGGCATCCAGGCGCTCGACCTCGTCGGCCGCAAGCTGCCGACCGGCATCGGCCGCCTCGCCCGCCGCTTCTTCCATCCGGTGTCGCAGTTCATCGAAGAGAACATGATGAACCCGGAGATCGGCAAGGACTATGTCATGCCGCTGGCCAAGGCCTTCGCCCGCTTCCAGACCGCCACCGCGGTGATCAGCGAGCGCGGCATGAAGAATCCCGACGAAGCCGGCGCGGCATCGTGGGATTACCTGAACCTGTTCGCGCTGGTGGCGCTCGGCTTCATGTGGGCGCGCATGGCCCAGGTCGCCAAGCAGAAGCTGGCCGAAGGCGCCGACGACAAGGAGTTCTACGAGACCAAGCTCGTCACCGCCCGCTTCTTCATGGATCGCATGCTGCCCGACACAGCGGCCCAGCTGGCCAAGATCCAGGCCGGCGGCGAAAGCATGATGGTGCTGAAGGCCGCCAATTTCTGACAGTCCCGCCGTGCAGTGCGCGGCCCAAAGTTTAGTGGAGGAAACCAGAGAATGACCGCATACGGCATCCCGCGCAGCATCTATAACGATGACCATCAGATGTTCCGCGAGGCTGCGCGCAAGTTCTTCGAGCGCGAAGTCGTCCCGCATCACCAGAAATGGGAAGAGGACGGCGTCGTGCCGCGCGAGGTCTGGCGCAAGGCCGGCGAGAACGGCTTCCTCTGCGCCACCATGCCGGAAGAATATGGCGGCTCGGGCGTCGACCGCCGCTATTCCGCGATCCTGATGGAAGAGCAGGCCTATACCGGCTGCACCGGCCCGGGCTTCTCGCTGCATTCCGACATCGTCGCCCCCTATATCCTCGCCTATGGCTCGGAAGAGCAGAAGAAGAAGTGGCTGCCCAAAATGGCCACCGGCGAGGTGATCGGTGCCATCGCCATGACGGAGCCGGGCGGCGGCTCGGATCTCCAGGCGGTCAAGACCACCGCGCTCCGCGACGGCAACGAATACGTCATCAACGGCCAGAAGACCTTCATCACAAACGGCCAGAATGCCGATCTGGTGATCGTTGTGACCAAGACCGATCCCAAGCAGGGCGCCAAGGGCACGACGCTGTTCCTGGTCGAGGCCGGCCGCGAGGGCTTCACCAAGGGCCGCAATCTCGAAAAGCTCGGCATGAAGGCGCAGGACACCTCCGAGTTGTTCTTTGCCGATGTCCGGGTGCCGCCCGAGAACATGCTGGGCGGCGAAGGCCAGGGCTTCTTCTACCTGATGCAGGAACTGGCCTGGGAGCGGCTGCAGATCGCCATCATGGCCGTCGCCGGCTGCGAGGCGGCCCTGAACTGGACCATCGACTATACCCGCGAGCGCAAGGCCTTCGGCAAGTCGGTGCTGGATTTCCAGAACACAAAGTTCGAACTGGCCGAGATGAAGACCGAAACCCAGATTGCCCGGGTTTTCGTCGATAAATGCATCGATCTGGTCGCCGAGCACAAGCTGGATGCCGCCACCGCGGCGATGGCGAAATACTGGTGCAGCGACCTGCAGTGCAAGATCCTCGACCGCTGCCTGCAGCTGTTCGGCGGCTACGGCTTCATGTGGGAATACCCGATCACCCGCGCCTACGCCGATGCCCGCGTCCAGCGCATCTATGGCGGCACCAACGAGATCATGAAGGAGTTGATCAGCCGCACGCTGTGACCCAGTTCATGCCTTGAGAGTCAACCGATGCTGAGGGAGAAATAAAAATGACCGAAGCCTTCATCTACGACGCCGTCCGCACCCCGCGCGGCAAGGGACGCGCCAGCGGCGCACTGCACGAAGTCACCCCGATGCGGCTGGCCACCACGGCGCTGGAAGCCGTGCGCGACCGCAACGAACTGGACACCTCGCTGGTTGACGACGTCGTACTGGGCTGCGTCATGCCCGTCGGCGAGCAGGGCTCCGATATTGCCCGCGTCGCGGTGATCCAGTCGGGCTATGCCGAGACCACCGCCGGCGTCCAGATCAACCGCTTCTGCGCCTCGGGGCTGGAGGCCTGCAACATGGCCGCCGCGCAGGTGATGTCGGGCCAGTCGCAGATGGCGATCGGCGGCGGCGTCGAGAGCATGAGCCGCGTGCCGATGGGCTCGGACGGCGGTGCCTGGGCCACCGATCCGGCCGTCGCGCTGCCGACCTATTTCGTGCCGCAGGGCATTTCGGCCGACCTGATCGCCACCAAATACGGCTTCAGCCGCGACGACGTCGACTCTTACGCGGTGGAAAGCCAGAAGCGCGCCAAGCGCTCCTGGGACGAAGGCCGCTTTTCCAGGTCGATCATCCCGGTGAAGGACATCAACGGGCTGACCATCCTGGACCGCGACGAGCATCTGCGCCCCGACACCACGATGCAGACGCTCGCCTCGCTGGAACCCTCCTTCATCGCCATGGGCGAGCAGTTCGGCTTCGACTCGGTGGCGCAGCAGCGCTACCCGGAGGTCGAGCGGATCGAGCATGTCCATCATGCCGGCAATTCCTCAGGTATCGTGGACGGCGCCGCCGCCGTGCTGATCGGCAACCAGGAAGCGGGCAGGAAGGCCGGCCTGAAGCCGCGGGCGCGCGTCCGCAGCTTCGCCTCGATCGGTTCCGAGCCGACCATCATGCTGACCGGCCCGAGCTTTGCCGCCGAGAAGGCGCTGAAGATCGCCGGCATGAAGCCCTCGGACATCGACCTGTGGGAGCTGAATGAGGCGTTTGCCTCGGTGGTGCTGCGCTTCATGCAGGCGCTCAACATCCCGCATGACAGGATCAACGTGAATGGCGGCGCCATCGCGCTGGGCCATCCGCTGGGCGCCACCGGCGCGATGATCCTCGGCACCATGGTCGACGAGCTGGAGCGCAGCGGCAAGAGCACGGCTCTGGTCACGCTCTGCGTCGGCGCCGGCATGGGCACTGCCACCATCATCGAGCGCGTCTGAGCGCCACTGAAGAGTCGGGAGAGGAAAACATGATCGACTATTCCGTCGACAGCGCCGGTATTGCGTCCATCGTCTGGAACATGGCCGAACGGCCGATGAATGTGATGAACGGCGAGAGCCTCGCTGCCTTCCGCGAGGCGGTCTACAAGGCCATCGAGGACAAGGCTGTCAAGGGCGTGATCGTCACCTCGGCGAAGAACGACTTCGTTGCCGGCGCCGATCTCACCAACCTGCTGAAGGAGAGCAAGGACGCGGCCGTGGCCCTGCAGAATTCCTTCAAGCTGCAGAAGCTGTTCCGCGACATCGAGAAAGCCGGCAAGCCCTTCGTTGCCGCAATGAACGGCACGGCGCTGGGCGGCGGTTACGAGATCTGCCTCGCCTGCCACCGCCGCATTGCCGCCGACAATCCGAAGGCGCTGATCGGCCTGCCGGAAGCGACCATCGGGCTGCTGCCCGGCGCCGGCGGCACCCAGCGCCTGCCGCGCCTGATCGGCGTGTCCAAGGCTCTGCCGCTGATGCTGGAAGGCAAGAAGGTCGATCCCAAGGCCGCGCTGGCGCTCGGCATGGTCGACGAGATCGTGCCGCCTGCCGATCTGCTCAAACGCGCGAAGGACTGGCTGCTCGGCGACGGCCAGACTTCCCATGTGAAGCCCTGGGACCAGAAGGGCTTCCGCGTGCCGGAAGCCGCCAACACGCCCAAGGGCGCGCAGGTCTTCACCGCCGGCAACGCCATGCTGCGCGCCAAGACCATGGGCAACTATCCCAACGCCCAGTACATCATGTCCTGCGTCTATGAGGGCATGCTGGTCGACATCGATACCGGCCTGAAGATCGAGAGCCGCTATTTCGTCGCCTGCACCCAGTCGAAGGAAGCGCGCAACATGATCCGCTCGCTGTTCTTCTCGATTGGCGAGGCAAACAAGCTGGCCAACCGGCCGAAGAACGTGCCGACCCAGACCTACACCAAGGTCGGCATTCTCGGCGCCGGCATGATGGGCGCGGGCATTGCCTGGGCCGCCTCCTCCGCCGGCCTTCAGGTCGTGCTGCTGGATTCCACCCAGGAAGCCGCCGAGAAGGGCAAGGCATATTCCGCAGGGCTGCTCGATAAACGCATCAAGGCAAAGC
>CAYSCA010000151.1:0-8040 GCA_964429465.1 uncultured Rhodospirillaceae bacterium | reverse complement strand
GCCCGGCAAGGTCATCCAGTCGATGAAGAAGGCGAAGACCAACAATCCGCTCTTCCTGCTCGACGAGATCGACAAGATGGGCCAGGACTTCCGCGGTGACCCGTCCTCGGCGCTGCTGGAAGTGCTCGACCCCGAGCAGAACAACACCTTCAGCGATCACTATCTGGAGGTCGATTACGATCTCTCCGACGTGATGTTCATCTGCACGGCGAACAGCCTGCGCATGCCGCAGCCGCTGCTCGACCGCATGGAGATCATCCGCATCCCCGGCTATACCGAGGACGAGAAGCTGGAGATCAGCAAGCGCCACCTGCTGGACAAGCAGATCGAGGCGGCCGGCCTGAAGAAGGGCGAATGGTCGATCACCGACGAGGGCCTGCGCGACCTGATCCGCTATTACACACGCGAATCCGGCGTGCGTTCGCTGGAGCGTGAGCTGGCCAACCTGACCCGCAAGGCGGTGAAGGAGATTCTCTCCAAGGGCGTGAAGTCGATCAAGGTGACGCCCAAGAATCTCGACAAATATGCCGGGGTCCGGCGCTATCGCTACGGTGAGGCCGAGCTCGAGGATCTGGTCGGCGCCACCACCGGCCTGGCCTGGACCGAGGTGGGCGGCGAGCTGCTGACTATCGAGGCGGTGATGCTGCCTGGCAAGGGCCGCATGACTATCACCGGCAAGCTGGGCGAAGTGATGCAGGAATCGGTGCAGGCGGCGCGCTCCTTCGTGCGCTCGCGGGCGATCGCCTTCGGCGTCAAGCCGCCGATCTTCGACAAGCGCGATATCCATATCCACGTGCCGGAAGGCGCGACGCCGAAGGACGGGCCTTCGGCCGGCGTCGCCATGGTGACCTCCATCGTATCGGTGCTGACCGGCATCCCGGTGCGCAAGGATATCGCCATGACCGGCGAGGTGACGCTCCGCGGCCGTGTGCTGCCGATCGGAGGCCTGAAAGAGAAGCTGCTGGCCGCGCATCGCGGCGGCATCAAGAAGGTTCTCATTCCGAAGGAGAATGAGAAGGATCTGGTCGAGATTCCCGACAACGTGAAGAAGGGGCTCGAGATAGTTCCGGTCGCGAACTGCGAGGAAGTGTTGAAGCACGCCCTCGTCAGCGAGCTGACCCCGATCGAGTGGAACGACGTGGACGATCTGGCCAAGCCTGCGGTGGTGGAAGCCGAGGCTGAAGGCGACCGCGAAGGCATGGTCAAACACTGACCGCATTAGTTCGGAGGGCGGCAGCTTGAACAAACAGGATCTGATGGCTCAGGTACGGGACGGAACCGGCCTTGGTAAGGAGCAGGCGGAGCGGGCCGTTGAGGCGGTATTCGGATTGATCACCGACGCGCTGCGGCGCGGCGAGGAGGTCCGGATCGTCGGCTTCGGCAGCTTTTTCGTCGGGACGCGGGCGGCCAGTCCGGGTCGCAACCCGCGTACCGGCGAGCGCATCGACCTGCCGCCGACCAAGCAGCCGAAATTCCGCGCCGGCAAGACGCTCAAGGAAGCGGTCAGCTGAGCTGAGGCGCCCCTGGCTTCACAGCCAGAAATACAGGGCGACGAAGTAGCGGTCCATGCGCGCGCCGTCGTCGCCGAGCGGCACGGCCAGCCGCGTCCAGTGCATCATCGTACCGCCCAGCACATCGTGGGTCGTGCGGGCAAGCGGCGCCCGCGCGGCGACGATCGCCGCATGGTCGTCCAGGGCGCGGGCCGCCAGTTCGGCCGGCTGATACTGGCTGATCAGAGAGCCGGTCATCTCCTGCCGGAACCGCTCGGTGGAGGCGGTGGCGAAGACCCGGTAGCGGCCATCGGCGCCGTCCTGCTCCAGTTCCACCAGATGCAGATAGCCCATCCAGGGCCACAGGTCTTCCAGGGAAAAATCTCTCCGGGCCGGCATCAGCCTGCCGGCACGCCGGCTGTCCCACAGGGCTCGGAAATGTGCGAGATCCGGCGGAAGGTCCTTGAGATCGGCGGGTATCATGCCGATCAGTCTTCCCGCTTTCCGTGTTCTTTGCGAGAGAAAAATGATCGCCCGCGGCGCGGCGCCTGCGGGCGGATGGTGGGCGGTGAGAGGGTCGAACTCCCGACATCCTCGGTGTAAACGAGGCGCTCTACCACTGAGCTAACCGCCCGGCCCGAACGGCCCTCCTGCGGGGCCGGGCGTCTATAGCAGGTGCCGGCCGGCGCGCCAAGCGCCCCGGAAGGTGCCGGCCGTCAGGCGTTCAGCTTCGCCCACATGTCGCGGTCGCGCTCGGCCGTCCAGATGCGCGGATGATCCAGCCCCATCGCCTCGTCATAGGCGCGGGCCACGTTGAACGGCTGGCAATGGTCGAAGATGGCGAAATTGCCGAAGCGCGGCCGCATCGCGTCATTCGCCCGGTCGAAGGCTTCCTTCAGGCCGAGGCCCTTCGCGGCGCTTTCCGCCACCGAGCCGTAGAGCGTGGTCAGGAAGTCGCGGGTCAGGTCGAGCGCGTCGCCGACCTCCTTGGGATTGGTCAGCGCGTCGCCGCGGCCGGGCACCAGCGCCTTGGCGTTGAAGCCGGCGATGGCATCCAGCGTCTTCGGCCAGTCCTTGAAATGCGCGTCGCCGCAATAGCAGGCCGAGTGATATTCGACGAGGTCGCCCGAGAACATCACGCCGGCATCCGGCACCCAGGCCACCGTGTCGCCGGCGGTATGGCCGCGGCCCAGATGCATCAGGTCGACGCGGCGGCGGCCCATCCAGATCGTCATCACCTTGGGGAAGGTCATGCTCGGCCAAGTCAGGCCGGGGATGCTCTCGGCGGCCTGGAACAGGCGGGGGAAGCGGCCGTATTCGGAATCCCAGTCCTCCTGGCCGCGCTCGACGATCAGGCTGCGGGTGGCGTCCGACGCGATCACCTGCTGCGGCTTGTAGGCCGAGGCGCCGAGCACGCGCACGGCATGGTAATGCGACAGCACGACATACTTGATCGGCTTGTCGGTGACCTTGCGGATATGCTCGATCACCTGGCTCGCCATCTTCGGCGTCGCCTGGGTGTCGATCACCATGACGCCATCGTCGCCGATGATCACGCCGGTATTCGGGTCGCCCTGCGCGGTGAAGGCATACAGCCCGTCGCCCAGCTGGGTGAAGGAGGTGACCTTGTCTTCGGTATCGGCGGTGGAGGCGAAGGCTTTCGACATGGGGAAACTCCTCTCAATCAACCAAGCAGTTTGGCCGGCAGCCAGAGTGCCAGCTGCGGGAAGGCGATGGTCAGCAGCAGGGCGATCAGCTGAATGATAACGAAGGGGATGATCCCGCGATAGATGATGCGGGTGCCGATTTCCGCCGGCGCCACGCCGCGGATATAGAACAGGGCATAGCCGAAGGGCGGGGTGAGGAACGAGGTCTGCAGGTTCACCGCGAACAGGATGGCGAACCACAGCAGGATCTGCTCCTTGCCCAGGCCGCCGCCGAAATCGAGGCCGGCAATGATCGGCGCGATGATCGGCATGACGATGAAGGTGATCTCGACCCAGTCGAGGAACATGCCCAGCACGAAGACGAAGGCCATGATCACGAACATGACCCAGTACGGATTGGTGCCGGCCTTATCCACGCCGAGCGCCTCGGCGATCATGGTGTCGCCGCCCAATTTGCGGAAGATCACGCTGAAGATGGTGGCGCCGATCATCACGAACATGATCATCGCCGTGGTGCGCGTGGTTTCGTTCAGCACGGCGAGGAACTGCTTCCAGGTGAGCTCGCGCGAGATCAGCGCCAGCACGAAGGCGCCGAGCGCGCCGAGCGCCGCGGCTTCGGTCGGCGTGGCGAGGCCGGCGATGATCGAGCCGAGGACCACCAGGATCAGCAGCATCGGTGCCAGCAGGTCGCGCGCCAGCCTGATCATCGCCTGGCCGAAAGGCAGGCGGTCGCGCGCCGGCAGCGGCGGCATGCTTTCGGGCCTGAAGATCGCAATGAAAACCAGATAGACGATATACAATCCGCCCAGCATCAGGCCGGGGATCATCGCGCCGGCAAAGAGATCGCCGACGGAAATGCGCAGCGTATCGCCCAGGATGACCAGCATGATGCTGGGCGGGATGAGGATGCCCAGCGTGCCGGTGGAGGCGATGATGCCGGTGGCGAGCTTCGGGTCGTAGCGGCTCTCCAGCATCACCGGCAGGGCGAGTACGCCCATCAGCACCACGCTGGCGCCGATGATGCCGGTGCTGGCCGCCATGACGATGCCGATGATGGCGACCGCAAAGGCATAGCCGCCGGGCAGGGGGCCGAGCAGGCTGGCCAGCGAGCGCAGCAGCCGCTGGGCGATGCCGGATTTCTCCAGCATCAGGCCCATGAAGACGAAGAGCGGCACCGCGATGAGCAGCCAGTTGCTCAGGATGCCCGAAAAGGTGCGCGACACGCCGGTCGAGAGAAAGATGATCGGCACGTCGGCGGCGAAAGCGAACAGCACGCCAATGCCGGCCAGCGCAAGCGCCACCGGATAGCCGGAGAAGATGCCGCCCAGAAGGGCGACGCACATCAGCAGAGGCCAGAAGTATTCCATGGGGGTCAGCCTTTGGCCTGTTCGGATGCGCCGGAGGCCGGAATGAAGAATTGCAGCAGCAGGCGCAGGCTGCGCGCCAGCCCAAGCAGGCCGAGCAGGCCGAAGCCCAGCGGCATGATCGCCTTGATGATCCAGGTGTCTTCCAGCCCGCCATAGGGCGAGCCTTCATGCGAGTTGTAGGACGCCATCATGAATTTCCAGGCGAACCAGGTCATGATCGCGGCAAAGGGCAGCAGGAACAGCAGGTCGCCGAGAATCACGACGATGCGGCGCGTGCGGTCGCTGAAGCCCGAGGCGATGAAATCGACGCTGACATGGCCGTCGGTATGCAGCGCATAGACGCCGCCCAGCATGACCATCATGGCGAAGAGATGCCATTGCAGATCGGTCAGGCCGTTCATGGTGATTTTACTGCCGAACAGCGGCACCGGGCTGCCCCAGTCGAACAGCACGTTGAAGCGCAGATGCGCCATCAGCACGCTCAGGCAGACGCTGATCACCAGCAGCGGCGTGGCCCAGCCGACGATGCGGCCGAACCAGGCGCAGCCGTTCTCGATGGATTTGAGCAGGGCGATCATTGCGTCTCCCCCGAAAGGAATGTGCGCCGCCGGCAGATCGCCGACGGCGCCATCGTGCGTCACTTGCTGCGCGGCAGGGCCTGCAGGTCGCTCCAGCGGCCGACGCGCTTAACATAGGCGCTCAGCGACTTGTAGGCTTCGGCGAAGAGGGCGTCCTTCTGGGCCTCTTCCTCCATCACCTCGGTGGACGCCTTCTGCAGCGCGGCCAGCACCGGCTCGGGCAGGCGCTGCACCTTCACGCCGGCCGCCTCGATCTTCTCGATCGCATCGACCTGGGCGTTGATCTGGTCATAGGCGTTGTAGGTGATGTTGGCGTAGCAGGCCTCGACCATCGCCTTCTGGTGCTTTTCCGGCAGCTTCTTCCAGACATCCATGTTGACGATGATGGTGTCCCAGCTCGCCGGCTGGTGCCAGCCGGGGAAGTAGTAATATTTGGCGATCTTCTGCAGCCCGAGGCCGAAATCGAGCTGCGGGGCGGAGAATTCCGCCGCCTCGATGCGGCCGCGCTCCAGCGACACGAAAATCTCGCCCGCCGGCACCAGCTGCACATTGGCGCCGAGCTTGGCCATCGCCTTGGCGCCGAGGCCGGCGATGCGCATGTTCAGGCCCTTCAGGTCGTCGACCGTCTTGATCTCCTTGTTGAACCAGCCGCCGGCCTCGGGCACGACGAGATGGCAGGGGATGACCTTGACGTTATGCGGATCGTAGGCCTTCTGGATGATCTCCAGACCGCCGCCCTGGAACATCCAGCCCAGGAACAGCTCCGGGTTCGGGCCGAACGGCATCGAGCCCACGAGATTCGCCACCGGGATCTTGCCGGCCCAGTAGCCGACCCAGTCGAAGCCCATCGGGATCGAACCGTTGGAGACGGCGCCGAACACCTCGAAGGCCGGCACGAACTCGCCGGCACCATGCACCTTGATCTTGACCTCGTTGTTGGTCATCAGCGCGACGCGCTCGGCCCATTTCACCGGGCTTGGCCCGATCGAGGGCACCTGCAGGCCGAACACGCTCTGCAGGTCGAAAGTCTTGGTCTGGGCCTCGGCGAGGCCTGGCGCCGCGGCGACGCCGAACAGGGCGATGGCCGCCGCTGCCTTCAAGAAAAGCTGACGCATGAATCTTCTCCCTTCGGGATTCCGAATGACCGCAGAGCGGCGTTTCCTCCGAGCACCGAATGCCATCCACAAAAGCTGGTCTTGCATTCCGGCTGGCTGGACTATATGAAATAACGAATTCATTCGCAATACACGAATTACGGGAGCGAGACCATGGCCAAGCTGCTGGAAGGGGATGTAGCGGTGGTGACCGGGGCGGCCCAGGGCAACGGCCGCGCCATTGCGCTCGGGCTGGCCCGGGAGGGCGCCGCGGTCGGACTGGGCGATGTCGACGTCTCGGGCGTCGCCGCCCTGGCCGACGAGATCGGCCGTGCCGGCGGCAGGGCCTTCGCCACCGGGCTGGATGTCTCCGACCCGCAGCAATGCGCCGCCTTCGCCGCGGCCTGCCGCGATGCGCTCGGCCAGGCCAGCATCCTGGTCAACAATGCCGGCATCATCCGCCGCGTCGCCATCGACGATCCCGATTACGACCGCCACTGGCAGGAGACGCTGACCGTCAACGCCACCGGCATGAAGAACATGGTGCGCGCGCTGCTGCCGCAGCTCCGTGCCAGCAAGGGCCGCATCGTCAATCTCGGCTCGATCAACTCCTTCGCCACCGGCCCGCGCGCCACCACCTACACCGCCAGCAAGGGCGCGGTCTTGCAATTCACCCGCGCGCTGGCGGCCGAACTGGCGCCGGAAGGCATCCGCGTTAACGGCATCGCGCCGGGCGTGATCGACACGCCGATGACCGAGGCCACCCGCAACGATCCCGCCGCGATCGGCCGCTTCATGGCGCATACCCCGCTGGGGCGTACCGGCAAGCCGGAAGAACTGGTCGGCCCGGTGGTTTTCCTTGTCTCGTCCATGTCCAGCTATGTGACCGGCGCCATGCTGCCGGTCGATGGCGGTTATCTGACTGTCTGAGTGGAGCACGCCATGAATGCATTGAATCCTGTCAAAACCCACGATTGCGACCTGCTGGTGATCGGCAGCGGGGCGGGCGGCATGGCGGCGGCGGTGACGGCGAAGCTGCATGGTCTGGATGTGCTGGTGGTCGAGAAGGAAGCCGTCTACGGCGGCACCACGGCGCGCTCGGGCGGCTGGCTGTGGATTCCGGCCAATCCGCTGGCCAGGCGCGAAGGCATGCCGGACAGCCGGGAAGCGGGCCGCACGTATCTGCAGCATGAGGCAGGCAATCATTTCGATGCCGAGCGGGTCGATGCCTTCCTCGAGAACGGCCCCGCCATGGTCGATTTCTTCGAGAGCAAAACCGCGGTGAAATTCGTCCTCGGGCCGCAATTCTCCGACTACCATCCGGAAGCGCCCGGCGCGGTCACCGGCGGCCGCTCGATCTGCGCCGAGCCCTTCGACGGCCGCGAGCTCGGGCCGCATATCAAGAGCCTGCGCCCGCCGCTGAAGGAGATCACCTTCGTCGGCATGATGATCGGTTCCGGCAAGGAACTGCTGCATTTCTTCAATGTCACGCGCTCGGTGGTCTCGGCGGCCTATGTCGCCAGGCTGCTGGTGAAATACGGCCGTGACCTGCTGACCCATGGCCGCGCCATGCGGCTGACCAACGGCAATGCGCTGGCCGGCCGGCTGGCCAAATCGGCCTTCGATCTCGGCATCCCGCTCTGGCTGGAAGCGCCAGCGCGCGAATTGCTGAGAAGCGGCGATGCCGTGACCGGCGCGATCATCGAGACCAAGGACGGCCCGGTGCGCGTCAATGCCCGCCGCGGCGTGGTGCTGGCCACCGGCGGCTTTCCGCATGACATCGAGCGCCGCAGGCAGCTTTATCCCCATGCCCCGACCGGCCGCGAGCATTGGTCGCCGGCCGC
>CAYSCA010000150.1:0-8059 GCA_964429465.1 uncultured Rhodospirillaceae bacterium | reverse complement strand
CTTCGAGAGGTCGAGGATGTCGCCGATGATCGCCAGCAGATGCTGCCCGCTGGCGTGGATGTCGCCGGCATATTCCCGATAGCGCGGCACGTTCACCGATCCCAGCATCTCGTTCTTGATAATGGACGAGAAGCCGATGATGGCGTTGAGCGGGGTGCGCAGCTCGTGGCTCATATTGGCTAGGAATTCCGATTTGGCGCGGTTGGCCTCCTCGGCCGCCCGCTTGGCTGCCAGCGCGCCGAGTTCCGCCCGCTCCTTCAGTTCCAGCACGCGGCGCTGCCGGAACAGCAGCAGCACCAGTCCGATCAGCAGGGCCGCGGCAAAGGCGGTCAGTACGCCGACGCCGTCGGCGAAGCGGTCGAGCCGGCGTTCCTGCGTCTGCAGCATGGTGCGGGCCGTATCGCGCGATTCCCGCAGCAGGACGACCAGCCGGTTTTCGGCGTCGCGGGCCCGGCCGAGCATCAGCGACAGCACGGCCGGCGATCCGGCGGCCTGCCCCGGCACGCCCTGCTCGAACCAGCGGGCGATATCCTGCAGGGCGGGATTGGCGACGGCATACATCCCGGCAGCGCCGATCATGTTGTCGAGATTGTAGTTCGCCCGCAGCGTATCGGCCTGCTGCCGCGCGAGGTCGAGATGCTCTCCGACGCGCTGCCGGTGGCTGGCATCGGTTTCGCGCCGCCAGAGTTCGATCGCCCAGGCGAGATTGGCGATTTCCCGGATCAGGGTCTCGGCATCGCGCTCCTGGTCGATCAGCGTCAGCGGCAGGTTGCGCGCGACCGAGGTCAGCGTGTTCTGGAGGTAAACGGCTATGCCGATCGCCCCCACGACAATCAGTACAAGGGCGAGCGTGATCTGGCGGCGACCGAGTTCCAGGGACATCACCGGCTCGGGAGCAGACCGCGCTGCCGGTAAAAGGCCTCGGCCGCGGGGTGCAGCGGAATGCTCTGCCCGGTCAGCGCGGCCTCGATGCGGATCTCGGCGCTGCGCGGATGGCCGGCGCGCAGGATCGCCATGCCGCGGTCGCTCCACAATGCCTGCAGCACGGCCGTGACCAGCGCGTCGGGCAGATCGGCGCGCACGATCAGATGGGCGCCGACCATCACGGTGGTAATGGCCGGGGTGCCGGCATAGGCGCCGGCCGGAATCTGCCCCACCGAGAGGAACGGGTTGGCTTGGGCCAGTGCCTCGGCGCGGTCGGCATCCAGCGGCAACAGCATGGCCTGGCCGCCGTCGATCGCGTCGCGCACCGCCTTGGCCGGCCATCCCGCCACGATGAAGAAGGCGTCGAGCTGGCCCTCCGCCATGCGCGGCAGCGCCAGCTCCGGTTTGATGTAGACGCCGCGGACATCGGTTTCACGCAGCCCATAGGCGCCGAGCAGGTTGCGCACATGCACCAATGTGCCGGAGCCGGGCTCGTCCACCGCCACGGCATGCCCCTTGAGATCGCCGATGCTCCCGACCCCGGCCTGTTTGCGGACGACCGCATGCATGGCCTCGGAATACAGGTGCGCCAGGAACCGCAGATGATCTTGCCGCGGCTTGCCGGCATAGATCTCCTTGCCCTCGAAGGCCCAATGCGCCACATCGGCCTGGATCAGCGCGGCCTCGATCTCGCCCGCCTGCAGGGCGGCGCTGTTGGCGACCGAGCCGTTGGAAGCCTGCGCCACGGCGACCAGTCCCGGCACCCCGCAGCGTTCGGCCGCGCAATTCGGACCCCGCGGCATGTCGCTGATCGCCTGGGCGATCAGGCCGCCAATAGGAAAATAGGTGCCGCTCTGACCGCCGGTGCCGATCCGCAGAAACCGGGCCTCCTGGGCGTCGGCCGTCAGGGGCAGCCACAGCAGGGCCAATGCCAGCGCAAGGATGCGCATGGTTGTTACTCGGCGTCCGGCTGCCGGTCCGGTGCTGCCTTGGCGAAGGCTTCGAGCGTGTTGCACTCGGCGACGATGCGTTCAACCGTCGGACAGCCTGACAGGTCGCATTTGAACCGGCGGGCATTGGCGACTTGCGGCACCAGGCAGATATCGGCGAGCGTCGGCGCATCGCCATGGCAGAACCGGCCGGTCGCCGGGCTGCCGGTCAGCATCTTCTCCACCGCCTGCAGGCCGGTCTCGACCCAGTGGCGATACCATTGGTCCTTCTTGTCCTCCGCAAGTCCCATGTCCCTGGTCAGGTAACGCAGCACGCGGAGGTTGTTGATCGGATGGATGTCGCAGGCAATCGCCAGCGCCAGCGCCCGCACCCGCGCCCGATCCACCGCGCCTCGGGGCAGCAGCGGCGGACTGGGATGCGTCTCGTCCAGATATTCTATGATCGCCAGCGACTGGGTGAACAGGGTGTCGCCATCGGCCAGCGCCGGTACCAGCTGCTGCGGGTTCAGCCGGGCGTAATCCCCTCCCAGCTGGTCGTTCTTCTGCAGATGGATGAACTGGTTGTCGTAAGCGAGCCCCTTGAGGTTCAGCGCGATCCTGACCCGATAGGCGGCCGAAGACCGGAAATATCCGTACAGCAGCATGCGACTCCTCCCTGACTGCGGCGATTCTAGCTGCAATCGCCGCAGGTTACAAAGCCCCCATCAGGCTTTGGGCCAATGTAGGGGTTGCCCCGGCCCTGCGCCGCGCTCTATTGTCTGCCCGCCTTTCGGCCCCCATCTGGTTCGGGTATCCAAAGGCGCGTTCAGGGTGGCCAGGCATGCAGTTGATGATCAATGGCGAAGCCCGCGATATCGCGGGCGCAGGCACGGTGGCCGAGCTTTTGGCCAGGCTGGAGCTCGACGCCCGCAAGATTGCCATCGAACTGAACCGTGAGATCGTGCCGCGCTCGGCCTATCAGGGCACGAAGCTGGCCAGCGGCGACCAGATCGAGATCGTGCATTTCATCGGCGGCGGCAATGCGCCGCTCGATCCGAAGGCTGACGATTATTTCGAGGTCGCCGGGCGGCGTTTCCGCTCGCGGCTGCTGGTCGGGACCGGCAAGTACAAGGATTTCGAGCAGACCAGGCTGGCCATCGAGGCCTCGGGTGCCGAGATTGTCACGGTGGCCGTCCGGCGCGTGAACGTGACCGATCCCAAGCAGCCGATGCTGGTCGATTACGTCGATCCCAAGCGCTATACCTACCTGCCGAACACCGCCGGCTGCTACACCGCCGACGAGGCGATCCGCACACTGCGGCTGGCCCGCGAGGCTGGCGGCTGGAAGCTGGTAAAGCTGGAAGTGCTGGGCGACCAGAAGACCCTGTACCCCGATATGGAGCAGACCCTGGCGGCGACCAAGCTGCTGGTGAAGGAAGGCTTCGACGTCATGGTCTACTGCGCCGACGACCCGATCGCGGCGAAGAAACTGGAAGACCTTGGCGCCTGCGCGATCATGCCGCTTGCGGCGCCGATCGGCTCCGGGCTCGGCGTGCAGAATCCGGTGAATATCCGCGTCATCGTCGAGAATGCGAAAGTGCCGGTGCTGGTCGATGCCGGCGTCGGCACCGCTTCCGATGCGGCCATCGCCATGGAGCTCGGCTGTGACGGCGTGCTGATGAATACCGCGATCGCCGAGGCAAAGGACCCGATCCGCATGGCGGAAGCGATGAAACTGGCTATCGAGGCCGGCCGGCTTGCCTATCGCGCCGGCCGGATGCAGAGGAAGCTTTATGCCGATCCCTCTTCGCCCCTTGCAGGCCTGATCTGAACCGCTGGATGTAACTGGACCGGTCCGTGGATTTCGACATCTATCACCTGATCGAAGAATACCACAGCTGGATCTACGTCATTACGTTCGTCTGGGCGTTTCTCGAAGGCGAAACCTTCGTCATCTTCGCCGGGGCGGCGGCGAGCCAGAAACTGCTCAACATATACTGGCTGGTCGCGGCGGCCTGGCTCGGCAGTTTCGCCGGCGACCAGCTTTATTTCTGGATCGGCCGCAAATACGGCCATCGGCTGATGAAGCGTTTCCCGAAGCTGCAGGGCGGCGTCAACGTGGCCCTCGACATGCTGCACAAATACCATGTCGGCTTCATCCTCAGCTTCCGCTTCATCTACGGCGTGCGCAACTTCTCCTCGCTCGCCATGGGCATGAGCATGATCGCCTGGCCGCGTTTCGCGGCGCTGAACTTCATCGCGGCGGGCCTGTGGGCGAATTGCTTTGCCTGGGCGGGCTATCTGCTCGGCGTCGCCTTCGAGGCGGTGCTGGGCGACATCGCCAAGGATTTCGGCCTGATCATGCTGGGCATCTTCATCACCGTCGGCACGGTCCTGTTCGTCGTGCATCGCCGCAGCAAGGCCCGCTTCGAGGCGCAGATCGCCGCCCAGCAGAAGCCGGTGAATCCTCCGGCCCCCGAAGCTTCGGAATAGCGTCAGGGGTTGCCGTACCCATCCATCTTCGCGTTCAGCTTCTCGATGATGCGGTCGAGCTGGGCGTGCTCCTCCGGCGTCAGCGCGGTGAGAAGGTCGCGCTCGAAGCCCAGGGCCAGCGGCGCGATCTCGGCATAGACCTCCTGTCCCCTGGCAGAGAGGATCAGCCGCGACCGGCGCTTGTCGGCAGCGTCGCGGGCGCGCTGCAGCAGGCCCTTGTGCTCCAGCGCCGCGACCGCACGGCTCACTGTCACCTTGTCCATCGCCGTGCGCTCGGCGACTTCGTTGGCGCTGACGCCCGGATGGCGCCCGAGATTGGCGATGACCCGCCATTCCGGTATTCCGATACCAAAGCGCGTCGCATAATGTCGCGATAATGCACCGCTGATGCGGTTGGTCACCACCGACAGCCGGTACGGCAGAAAACGCTCCAGAATCAACGGCCCAGTGGCCATGGCCTTCCCCCGGCTCGGTCGCTGCGCCAACTGGCGCCTTGATTTAGTTACAATTGTAACTAATATGGAAGGCAATCGCAAACCCAATTTCCGGAGGATTCCATGGCCGACCTGTTCGACAATCCCATGGCCACCGACGGCTTCGAATTCATCGAATATGCCGCCCCCGAGCCCGCCAAGCTTGCCGCCCTGTTTGAGCGGATGGGCTTTTCCGCCGTCGCCAAGCATCGCTCCAAGGACGTGACGCTCTATCGCCAGGGCGATGTCAATTTCATCCTCAATGCCGAGCCGGAAAGTTTCGCCCAGAGCTTCGCCCGCATCCACGGCCCCTCGATCTGCGCCATTGCCTTCCGCGTGAAGGATGCCGCGGCCGCCTACAAGCGCGCGGTGAAGCTGGGCGCCTGGGGCGTGGAAGGCCGCGTCGGCCCGATGGAGCTGAACATCCCGGCCATCAAGGGCATCGGCGACAGCATGATCTACCTGGTCGACCGCTATGGCGAGCGCGGCACCATCTATGATGTCGATTTCCAGCCGCTGGCGGGCGCCGAAAGGAATCCGAAGGGCGTCGGCCTGACCTATATCGACCATCTCACCCATAATGTGCATCGCGGCCGCATGGCGGAATGGGCGGAATTCTACGAGCGCCTCTTCAATTTCCGCGAGATCAAGTATTTCGACATCGAAGGCAAGCTGACCGGCCTGAAGTCGAAGGCGATGACCAGCCCCTGCGGCAAGATCCGCATCCCGATCAACGAAAGCTCCGACGACAAGTCGCAGATCGCCGAATACCTGAACGCCTATCACGGCGAGGGCATCCAGCATGTCGCCCTGGGGACCGACAACATCTACGACACAGTCAGCATGATGCGCAGCCGCGACGTGCCGTTCCAGTCCACGCTCGACACCTATTACGACCAAGTCGAGGGCCGGGTGCCGGGCCATGGCGAAAATCTCGCCCGCCTGAAGGAACTGCAGATCCTGATCGACGGCGCGCCGACCAAGAACCAGGGCCTGCTGCTGCAGATCTTCACCGACACGGTGATCGGCCCGATCTTCTTCGAGATCATCCAGCGCAAGGGCAATGAAGGTTTCGGCGAAGGCAACTTCAGGGCGCTGTTCGAATCGATCGAGCTCGACCAGATCCGCCGCGGCGTCCTGAAACCCCACGCCTGAGGAGGCTGACATGACAAAGACCTGGATTCCGGCGAGCCGCAGCGAGGGCACAGCCTCGCGGCAGGCCCATGTCGCCCTGCCGAAAGGCACTTACGAGCGCGAGATGAGCAAGGAGGGCTTCTTCGGCCCGGCGGCGCATCTCTATCACCAGCACCCGCCGACCGGCTGGATCGACTGGGAAGGTCCGCTGAAGCCGCGCGCCTTCGACACGGCGAAATTCGCCGAGGCCGTCGACTGCCCGTGGAAGGCAAAGATGATCCTCAGCAATGCCCATGTGAAATACCGGCATCTGCTGCTGACCGCGCCGATGGATCACCTGGTGCGCAACGGCGACGGCGACGAGATGCTGTTCGTGCATGACGGCCAGGGCGAACTGTTCTGCGATTTCGGCCACCTCTCCTACACCGAGGGCGACTACATCATGCTGCCGCGCGGCACGATGTGGCGGCTGGAGCCGGCGGCGCCGACCAAGCTTCTGCTGATCGAGGCAACCAACGACAGCTACCGCCTGCCCGACAAGGGCCTGGTCGGGCCGCATGCCATCTTCGATCCGGCCGTGCTGCAGGCGCCGAAGATCGACGAGGCGTTCAAGGCGCAGCAGGCCGCGCCGGCCCGCAACTGGCGCGTCGTGATCAAGCGGCGCGACCAGCTTTCCACCGTCACCTATCCGTTCAATCCGCTGGATGTGGTCGGCTGGAAGGGCGATCTATCCGTGGTGAAGCTGAACTGGCGCGATATTCGGCCGCTGATGAGCCATCGCTATCATCTGCCGCCATCGGCGCATACCACCTTCCTGGCCAGCCGCTTTGTCATCTGCACCTTCGTGCCGCGTCCGATGGAAAGCGACCCGGAGGCGCTGAAGGTGCCGTTCTTCCATAACAACGACGATTACGACGAGGTGATCTTCTATCATCGGGGCAGCTTTTTCAGCCGCGACAACATCCATCCCGGCATGATCAGCCTGCATCCCTGCGGGTTCACCCATGGCCCGCATCCCAAGGCCTTCGCCGCCAATACCAAGGCGACCAAGACCGAGACCGACGAGGTCGCGGTGATGATCGATACCCGCGATGCGCTGGATGTGGGCGCGGCTGCCGAGAGCGTCGAGTTCAAAGGCTACGCCGCCAGCTGGAATCCGGAAGGCTTCCGCAGCGCGGCGGAGTAGGACGCAACCTTTTCTGCCATTTCCGCGACAGCGGGAATCCCGCTTTTCGATTCAAGGTGCGGTGCCGGCTTGAGGCCGGCATCACGCCTTGAGATTTTTCCAGGGAGCAATCAACCATGAAACTTGCCTCGCTTCGTCATGGCCGCGACGGCCGCCTCTGCGTCGTCAGCCGCGACCTGACCAAAATGCTGCCGCTCGACCAGCTCATGCCGACCATGCAGATGGCGCTCGATTCCTGGTCGACCAGCCAGCCGAAGCTGCAGGCGGCCTACGATGCCCTGAACAAGGGCGAGGCATCCGGTGCCATCGCCTTCGCGTCGGAAAAGCTGGCGAGCCCTCTGCCCCGCGCCTATCAATGGTGCGATGGTTCGGCCTATCTCAACCACGTCGAACTGGTGCGCAAGGCGCGCAAGGCCGTGATGCCGCCGGAATTCCTGCATGACCCGCTGATGTACCAGGGCGGCTCGGATGATTTCATCGGGCCGGTGGAAGATATCCTCGTCGCCGACGACGCCTATGGCATCGATTTCGAGGGCGAGGTTGCGGCCATCACCGACGATGTCCCGATGGGCGTGTCGGCGAAGGATGCCGCGCGGCATGTCAAACTGCTCATGCTGGTGAACGATGTCTCCTTGCGCAACCTGATCCCGAACGAGCTGGCCAAGGGCTTCGGCTTCTTCCATGGCAAGCCGTCGACCGCCTTCTCGCCGGTCGCGGTGACTCCCGACGAGCTTGGCGACGCCTGGAAGGACAGCAAGGTCTGCCGTCCGCTGGTCTCGCATCTGAACGGCAAGAAATTCGGCGAGCCGGAAGCCGGCGTCGACATGCAGTTCAGCCTGGCCGATCTGATCGCCCATGCCGCCAAGACGCGACGGCTGCGCGCCGGCGCGATCGTCGGCAGCGGCACGGTGTCGAACAGG
>CAYSCA010000149.1:0-8126 GCA_964429465.1 uncultured Rhodospirillaceae bacterium | reverse complement strand
CTGTTCATCGACCGCCAGAACTGGGCGGTCCCGAGCTTTGGCGGGCTCGAATTCGACCAGTTCGACAATCCGGCCGCCCATTACCTGCTCTGGCTCGATCCCGCCGGCCAGGCCCGCGGCGCCGTCCGGCTGGTGCCGACCACGCAGCCCTACATGCTGCAGACGCTGTGGCCGGATCTGCTGGGTGACGATGTGCCGCAGGATCCGAGGATCTGGGAGGCGAGCCGCTTCGGCTGCGATCGGGACCTGCCGGCCGGGCTGCGCCGGCGCGTGCTCAGCGAGCTGATCCATGGCTGCCAGGAATTCGGGCTTGCGCGCGGCATCCAGGCCTACCTGGCGCTGATGCCGCGCTGGGTCTTCGACCATGTGCTGGCCGCCCGCGGCTGCACGATCCGCTATGCCAAGGCCAGGCCGGCGCGGCGCCAGTCGATCGCGGCGGCCCATATCCCGGTCGCGCCGGCGATCCTGGCCCGCATCGGTCAGCGCTGCGGGATCACCGCGGCATTGCTGCCCGACCGGACAGGGGCGGCCGCCGGTCGCGGCCGGCGGCGTGATCCGCCAATGCCGACCGCTATGGCGCGCGCCCATCCCGGCAGGATGGCGCCGGCCGATACCTGCAGCACTTAGACCTCGCGATGCCCGATGGCGCATGGATGGCATCGGCAGGGGCTTCAAACGGTATCACTTCGACCGCCGCAAGGACGGCTGCGGGCTGAGCGGTGGCGCCCCCCTCTTGGCCGTGCCATATCCGAGCTCCGCCGCAACCATGATGCTGGCGCGGAGCAGCGCTTTGCCAACTTGGCGGATGCACGCCATCACCGACCCTGCGGATTGCGCACAAGGCCGGAAGCGATCTGGGTGTCGGGCAGACGGCGTCGCAAGGTTCGACAGGGCGGGGTAGAGCGGAGATTGCCGGAAACGCCGCTGCGGGCGGTCCGCGCCGTGCAATGACGGCCGGTAACGATATCGGCTGAGCAGGTTCGATAATGCGCCGGTCGCCGTCCTTACGCCTGATCGCATCCGCGCCGGGCAATTCGACGTCGCGGGGAACGCGGACCGCCTGATTTGCGCCCATTCTTGAACAGCCTCACGGGCCTGTCCGGAACACCATAGCGTCTTGCAGATGCCAACCTGAGCGCGATGTCAGCTGGAAAGCCGCCCGCGATCGACCCTGGCGCTCCGCCGCCGATTCACCGCTTAAGCTCAAGGCATCCCCGGCGCAGACGGTCCAGCGCCTCGGTCAGTTCGGCCAGCCCAAGGGCATAGGACAGGCGGAAATGCCCCGCCTGTCCAAACGCCGCGCCAGACACGACAGCCACGCCATACCGCTCCAGCAATGCCGTGCAGAATTGCAGGTCGTCGGGCTCCTCCGGGTCGCCGCCGCCGGCATGGTCCTGCGCCCAGCCGACGAAGGCATAGAAGGCGCCCTGCGGCGGGCAGCAATGCAGACCGGGACTGCCCTGCAATGCCGCCAGCACCATGTCGCGGCGCTGCTGCAGATCGCGCCGGATCGCCGCGACGCCATCCTGCGGCCCGCCCAGGGCCGCGGCGGCGGCCGCCTGGCTGATCGATGACGCACACGAGGTCGACTGGCTCTGCACCACCGCCATGGCCGCGATCAGCGGCGCCGGGCCGGCGGCATAACCGATCCGCCAGCCGGTCATCGCGTAAGCCTTGGAGACCCCGTTGATGGTGAGGATGCGATCCTGCAGGTCGCCGCCCAGCGCCGCCGGCCAGCCGGCGCTGCGGCCATCGAAGACGAAGGGCTCATAGATCTCGTCCGACATCAGCCAGATCTGCGGATGCTGCCGGAGCACATCAAGCAGGCCGCGGCATTCCTGTGGCGTGTAGACCGCGCCGGTCGGATTGGCCGGTGAGTTCAGCAGGACCCAGCGCGTGCGCCCGGTGATCGCGGCCTGCAACGCAGCCGGCGTCAGCTTGAAACCGGTGGCGGCATCGCCGAGCACCGGCACCGGCCGGCCGCCGCAGAGGCGGATGATGTCTGGATAGGAGGTCCAGTAGGGCGCCGCCAGGATCACCTCGTCGCCCGCCTGCAGGCTGGCCATCAGGGCATTGAAGATGCATTGCTTGGCCCCGGCCGACACGATGATCTCGTCGGGCCGGAAATCGCGCTGATGACTGGCCAGCAGCTTGTTGGCGATGGCGCGTTTGAGCGCCGCGCTGCCGGTCAATGCCGTATAGCGCGTCTCGCCGCGCTCCATCGCCTGCCAGGCCGCGCGCTTGACATGCTGCGGCGTGTCGCAGGCGAGTTCGCCGGCGCTGAGCGAGATCACGTCATGGCCGGCCGCGCGGCGCTGCGCCACCTGGCTTTCCAGCATCAGGATCGGCGAGATGCCGATGCCGGCCAGCCGCGGACAGACCGGCGCGGCGCCGCCAGCGGCGGGATCAGCCGCTTGCCTAACCGAGGTCAAAGCGCACCCCCTGCGCCAGCGGCAGGCTGTCGCCGTAATTGATCGTGTTGGTGGCGCGCCGCATATAGGCCTTCCAGGCATCCGAGCCGGCCTCGCGGCCGCCGCCGCTGTCCTTCTCGCCGCCGAACGCCCCGCCGATCTCGGCGCCCGACGGGCCGATATTGACATTGGCGATGCCGCAATCGGAGCCGGCCGCCGACAGGAAGCATTCCGCCTCGCGCAGATCATGGGTGAAGATCGCCGAGGCCAGGCCGGCGCCGACCGCGTTTTGGGCGGCGATCGCCTCGTCCAGCGCGCCATAGCGCATGACATAGAGGATCGGCGCGAAGGTCTCCTCCAGCACCGGTCCGGCCTGCACCGGCATGCTCACCAGCGCCGGGCGGACATAATAGGCGGCAGCGCCGGCCGCTTCATAACAGCGCGCGCCGCCGGTGACGCGCCCGCCCAGCGCGCGCGCCGCAGCCAGCGCCTGCTGCATGCCGGCAAAGGCCGCCGCGTCGATCAGCGGGCCAACCAGGGTTGCGGCATCGAACGGATTGCCGACAGTGACACTGTCATAGGCCGCCCGGAGCTGCGGCAGCAGGCGGTCATAGACCGTCTCATGGACAAACAGGCGCCGCAGGCTGGTGCAGCGCTGCCCGGCGGTGCCCATCGCGGCAAAGGCCACGGCGCGCAGGCTGAGGGCGAGATCGGCCGATGGCGTGACGATCGCCGCGTTATTGCCGCCGAGCTCCAGGATCGCCCGGGCAAAGCGCGCCGCCAGACGCGGCGCGACCTGCCGCCCCATGGCGGTCGAGCCGGTGGCGGATACCAGGGCGATGCGATGGTCGTCGACGAGCTGGCCGCCCAGGTCGGCCCGCCCGAGCGCCACAAAGCTCAGGCCGGGCAGCATGGCAAAGCCGCTGGCCCGCTGGGCCTGCTCGAGCAGGGCCTGCGCCGCGAGCGCGGTCAGCGGCGTCTTCTCCGACGGTTTCCAAATCAGGCATTTGCCGGCCACCAATGCCAGCGCGGCATTCCAGGCCCAGACCGCCAGCGGGAAGTTGAAGGCGGTGATCACCCCGCAGACGCCGAGCGGATGCCAGGTCTCCATCATGCGATGCTGCGGCCGTTCGCTCGCAATCGTCAGGCCATGCAGCTGGCGCGACAGGCCGACGGCGAAATCGCAGATGTCGATCGCCTCCTGCACCTCGCCCAGCGCCTCGGCGGTGATCTTGCCGGTCTCCAGGGTGATCAGCTCGGCCAGCAGCTGCCGGTGGCGGCGCAGGCCCTGGGCAAAGGCATTGACCAGATTGCCGCGCGCCGGCGCCGGGACCAGCCGCCAGGTCAGGAAGCTCGCCGCCGCCCGGCCGATCGCGGCATCAAGCGCGGCCGGCTCCGTGCCGGCAAGCGTTGCCAGCGGCGTCCCGGTCAGCGGCGAGGTGACCGTCAGAGATGCGGCTCCCGGCCGCCGCGGCTCCCCTTCGTCCAGGGTCGCCACCTGCAATGCGGCAAGCAATCTCCGGGCGCGCGCGCTCAAGGCCGCCGGCGTGAGCATCGCTGCACCGCTCATCTCCGAGGCCATGTCTGCACCCGCATCATCTGAGCGGCGCAGATCCGATCGGGCGGGCTCCACCGCGGCGATTCCGGCAGGGGGCGCCCCGGCTGGACTGGCGGAAGCTGATTTCGGCATGGCGGACTCCGTGATCAGGATCAGAGGCGGATCGGCGATCCCGCGCGCAAGGCGGGTGCACGATCGCTGCGATGCTGTCGCCGGCACCGCGCGGGAACCAGCAGGCAGGCCTCCGGCCTTGGCGGCATTTCCGCCAATGCGTCGGTGATACCCGGCGCTTGCGGTGGGGATTGCCGCCATCCCCCTGGAACCCCCGCAGCCCTGCGCGGCCGCTCTCATGCGTTTCTGGAGCACGCGGCCGGGCGCGCAAATGACCGGCTCGATCTGCACTTACATCTGCCTGAGGGATTCCGGGCCGGGATAGGCCTCTCGATCAATGGCTTATGGCGAGACCGATATGCGGATTTTCTCGTTTTGTGGTAAAAATGTTGAATGAGTCGTCAAATGTTGTTTTCTCCTCACTTGGAGATACTGCCGTCCCCTCAAAGGGAGTTATGGGAGGAGCTGAACGCGACCGGTATGGGGTTGCAAACGCCACCAAACCGATCCTTCGTCGATCAATTACCGCCACTTAGTGCCCTCTGAAATTCGAGTGTCCTGAATCCTTGATTTGTTGACGCCGAACAGGCGCCGACGGCTGATATCGACCAGTCCACCCCTATGCATTCGGCCAGGCAAAACTGCTGTGAAGCCATTTCACGCAGGCCTGCCAATGCGACCAAATACCGTGACCCGAAAGAGACAGACGCGCCTGAAGCGAGGCCGGTATGGCTGGTACATCGACGGCGACCTCTGCTCCGACAAGATGGCCGAGCTGCATGGTGCCATCGTGGGCGCCGCCACGCAGGAAGACAGGCTGCGACTGGCGCGGCAGATTCTGCGCATCAATCCCGGCCACATCGAGGCCCTGACCATGATGGGCTTCTATGTGCCCACTCAGGAGGAGAAGATCGCCTACATGCGCCAGGCCGTCGAAATCGGCAACGAGGCCTGGGCGCCAGGACTGACCGGCGAAATACAGGTGAAGTGGTGGTGGGAGTTGGGTACCCGGCCGTACATACGCGCCATCAGGGCCTACGGAATGGCCTTGCGAGAAGCTGGCCTCACGGAAGAAGCGGATCGCTGTCAGGCCACCCTCAAGGAAATGCATGAGCGCGGCGGCGAACCTGATGCCATAGCGTATTTCGTGCGCGATGGTGCCGTGGTTGAAGAAACCGGGATAGCTATTGGCCCCGGCATCAGGTGATTACACATGACCAACCATACCTCATTAAATCCGAAGCCCACGTCCTGTGCTGGCAGCCGTCTATTAACGCCTCCAGAGCAGGAAGCCCTTCAAGCTGAACTTCGCGATTTGGACCAACAAATCGATGCGGCCTTGAGCGCGCGTGAGCTGAAATTTGATATCAGCCATTACCGCACAATCGAGTGTTCAGATAGCAAGTGATCCGACGCTAGCTTTGTCCTGGTATCCGCCAAAACACCCATGAGGGGCTGGCGTCCTTCATCACGCTGATGTAAAGCGGCTGAGGGTTTCGGGGTAGGACGTCGGCGTGACGAATAGTTCTGGAAAAAAGAGCGGTGGCGGTGGCGGTGGCTTCCGCACCATCGGGAAGGCCCCAACAATTGCCATGCGGCAAGCAACTGGACGGCCAGCCGAGTCCGGGCTTGTCGTTATCTCAGATCGGGCGTTGGCCCACGCGAAAAACGATCACGCTGAAGATTTCGATGAGGCTGTCGCAGTCCTAAGCAAGGGCATCGAGGACCCAGTGTATTTCGGTCAACCTCAGCCAGGTGGTTCTGGGATGACCGTCGCGTATTACTACCTCACTTTGGATGAAGAACGCGCTGTGGTCCTGCCCATCAGCACCGACAGGAACATCCACGGCAATTACGAGGCTCGCAGCTTCTATATCGCTAACAAGCGCACCATTGAGCGGCGGCTTGGCAACGGCCAGATCGTGACCGTCAAAAAGTAAAAGCCCCGGTTGCCCGGGGCTTTTGAAAGCTTTCGACCGATCGTTACACCGGCATCTCGTTCGCGGGCTTTCACCCGGTACATTGCCCTCGCTGGACGCAAGGGGCGTGAGGCAACGAATTTCTCACCACGAAAGCTTGCCCTAAAAGTAAGAGGGAATCCCGCAAATGTCAAGGCCATTTTGACGCAGCGAGACCTGAAATACTCAATATAATCAGTGGCTTATATGGCGTTCGATTCTCACATCTGTTCCTCGGAAGTAGAGATAGGTATCAGCAACGGATATTTCCAGCCGATCGACTGTTGGCCGTTTTTCAGTTACCATGGCGCCCATCATGCAGACATACGGCGCGACTTCTTTAAGCCGCCGCAGCCGGTATCGAGAGGTCGATGGAGCCAGAATAGCCCGACCCGATATCGCCGCAGGAAACAACATAAAAGTCGCCTCACTAATAGACATCGCGGGCACAAAAGCGGCTGTGATCCAGCAAAGAGCCGAGGCAAAGGATTATCTGGATCTGGATGCCTTGATGACAAGGGGGGATATTTCACTGCCGATGGCGCTTTCGGCGGGGCTGGAAATCTACAAAAGCCAATTCAATCCTCAGGTCACATTAAAAGCCCTTAGCTATTTTGGAGAGGCAGAACTCGCTGTTCTCCCCGATGATCTCAAGAAACGTCTACAAGCCGCAGTCAAGTGCGTTGATCTTGAGCGGCTGCCGGACCTTGAGCGCTTTTGCGATATCGATCGTGAAGGGGGCTTTTGAGCGATGACAAAGCTCCCAAAATCCGCTGAGCTTGAAGCGGTCGCTGCGCGCCTTGTGTGGTTCAAGTCACCGGAAGAGGCGTTGCAGAACCCGGAGCATTTTCTCGCGTATTTCTTTGCATATGGCACCCCTGAGGATGCCAGAACCGTGCGCCGATATGTAAGCGACGATGATCTGCGGGACGCGCTGGATCGCGCGCCACCAGGGGTCATTGATCCTCGCTCCTGGGCTTATTGGAATCTTATCCTGGGTCGTGATCCGGAAAGGCCGCTGCCCAAGCGTCGATTTGCGCCCTGACTTTTTCAGCCCTGCACGGCATGTCTCCGGTCAGCGCCAGGGGTCCTTGAAAAGACCTTCGGCGCCGATCTTCACGGCACTTGGATCGTCCCTTTCATGTGTCGCGCGGTCGCAATCGTGCATGTCGACGGTGATTTCTGGCTCTGTTGCTTCTCCGAAATAGAGCAACCGGTTCCTGCGATTGCGGGGCCGGTCCAGCGCTTGGGCGAGGGATTGAAAGACATCTTTATCCTGCCGTCAGAGGCCGCCGGAGCGACCATCGGCTTCGGCCCCATCCATCGTCGCCAGCAACCCGGCCAGACCTGCCGGAAAGCGCGATCCACCGGCGCTCCTGCACCACGCAGATGGACGGGCTCCTACAGTGTCCGCCAAAGCGTCGGCGACACCCGGCGCTTGTGGCGGAGATCGCCGCCATTCCGTCAGTAACGCCGCTTTCCTCGATCCGCAAAAGCGCAAGGATGCCGGCCAGGCGAACGGTTTGGGAAAGGCATCTGGGTCATGGCGTTCGACATTCTGGTAATCGGTGCCGGCAAGATCGGCAGCATGATCGCCGAGCTGCTCGCCGGCTGCGGCAGCTATCACGTCACCCTGGCCGACGTCACCCTGCCCGACCGCCTGCCCGACCCCGGGGCACCGGCAGCAGCGCCACGGCAGGGGCTGGGCGGTGCGCCCGCCGCCCCGGCATTCCTGCAGCTCGATGTTGCCGATGGCGCCGCGCTGCGCCGCGCGCTGGCCGGCCGCTTCGCGGTGGTCAGCGCCGTGCCGTTCCAGGTCACCGGTGCCATCGCCGCCGCCGCGGTGGCGGCCGGCGTGCATTATCTCGATCTCACCGAGGATGTCGCCACCACCGCCCTGGTCAAGGACCTGTCCCGCCAGGCCCGCTCGGCCCTGATCCCGCAATGCGGCCTGGCGCCCGGCTTCGTCTCGATCGCCGCCCATCACCTGGCGCAGCGCTTTGACCAGCTCGACAGCCTGCGCCTGCGCACCGGCGCCCTGCCGCAATTTCCCGCCAACGGCCTCAACTACAACCTGACCTGGAGCAC
>CAYSCA010000148.1:0-8281 GCA_964429465.1 uncultured Rhodospirillaceae bacterium | reverse complement strand
ATGCCGGCCTGGATGGTCTGGATCACGGTATTCACCGCGCCTTCCAGCGTCGCGAAGCTGCAGATCGCCGACGACATCGCCTCGGGGATGCCATAGAGCCGCAGCGTGATCTCGGTGATGATGCCCAGCGTGCCTTCCGATCCGACGAACAGCCGGGTCAGGTCATAGCCCGCGGCCGACTTCTTGGCGCGCTTGGAGGTGCGGATCACGCGGCCATCGGCCATCACCACCGTGAGCGCGAGCACATTCTCGCGCATCGTGCCGTAGCGCACCGCGTTGGTGCCGCTCGCCCGGGTGGAGACCATGCCGCCGATCGACGCATCGGCGCCCGGATCGATCGGGAAGAAGAGCCCGGTATCGCGCAGATATTCGTTGAGCTGCTTGCGCCGCACGCCCGGCTGCACGACGACGTCGAGATCCTCGGCATTGACCTTGAGGATCTGGTTCATCTGCATCAGGTCGACCGTCACGCCGCCCTGCAGCGCGGTGACATGGCCTTCCAGCGAGGTGCCGGCGCCGTAGGGAATGATCGGCAGGCCATGCGTGGCGCAGATCTTCACGATCTCCGCCACCTCTTCCGTGCTCTGCGGAAAGACCACGGCATCGGGCGGCGATGGCAGGGCCCAGGATTCGTCGCGGCCATGCTGCTCACGCACGGCATTGGCCGTGGTGAGGCGGTCGCCGAGCAGCTGTTTCAGCGCGGCGAGGGCAGCCTCGGTGGCGGCGGGCGAAAGACGGGGCTGGGCGGCAGCGGCGAGGGCCATGGCGTTTTTCCTCCGGGTATCCACAAGAGGTAACGCTTTGTCGCCGCCCCGGCAATCCGCAAGGCACCGCCGCGCGCGGCTTATTGCCCCACATGGGTGGTATGCCCAGCCCTCATACGCTATGTAGGCGCCATGCCCGCCGACCCGTTTGATCTGTCCGGATTCGAGCCGGAAAATCTTCCTGCGCCGAACACGCCGGTCGCGGCGGCTGCCCTGCCCCCGCCCGACTGGCTGGCCCGGCTGAACGAGGCGCAGCGCGAGGCGGCGGACCATCTGGACGGCCCCCTGCTGGTGCTGGCCGGCGCCGGTACCGGCAAGACCCGCGTGCTGGTCTCGCGACTGGCGCATATCCTCTACCGCCGGCTGGCCTGGCCGAGCCAGATCCTGGCCGTCACCTTCACCAACAAGGCCGCCCGCGAGATGCGCGAGCGCGTGGAGCGCCTGGTCGGCAGCGCGGTCGAGGGCCTGTGGCTCGGCACCTTCCATGGCATCGCCAACCGCATCCTGCGTCGCCATGCCGAACTGGTGGGCCTGAAGCCGAATTTCACCATCCTCGACGACGACGACCAGCTGCGCCTGCTCAAGCAGATCATCGAGGCCGAAGGCATCGACGAGAAGCAGCTGCCGCCGCGCAACCTGAAGGGCCAGTTCGACCGCTGGAAGGATCGCGGCTATACGCCGGCGAAAATACCCGACAGCGAGACCGGCTTTGCCGAGGGCCGCGGCGCGAAGCTCTACCGGCTTTATTGCGAGCGGCTGCTGCAGCTCAACGCCTGCGATTTCGGCGATCTGCTGCTGCATAACCTGACGCTGTTCCGCGAGCATGACCAGGTGCTGCAGAAATACCAGCACCAGTTCCGCTACATCCTGGTCGACGAATATCAGGACACCAACGTGGCGCAGTATCTCTGGCTGCGGCTGCTGGCGCAGAAACACCGCAATATCTGCTGCGTGGGAGACGACGACCAGTGTGTGCCGGAAGGTACGCGCGTCACCCTGGCGAACGGGCGCCGCAGAAAGATCGAAGCCCTCAAGCCGGGCGATCTTGTTCGTTCATCCTTCGGCGCGGGAGTCTATGGCGCGGGGACCGTCCGAAAGGTCCATCGCCGACGCTTCAGCGGAAATCTGGTGCAGATCGAGACTGCCGCCGGGATGCGCCTGCGCACCACGCCGGAGCACACCCATTTCGCCGATATCATACTGAACGAGAGCCCGCAAAAGCACTTCACCTACCTGATGCACAAGAAGGGGTTCGGCTACCGGCTCGGCACATCGCAGATCTACACCAACGGCCACCGCCATCCCGTGATCGGCTACCAGCAGCGCTGCCTGCAGGAAGGTGGCGATGCGGTCTGGCTGATTCGCCCGTTTGCCAACGAGGCCGATGCCCGCGAACTCGAGCATCGGCTCAGCCTGGCTTACGGCATCACCACCTTCCCCTTCCTTGCCCGCAAGGGCGGCTCGGTGAATGGTCTCGTGCACGATCAGATCCGGCTCGACCGGTTGCACAAGTCGCTGGCAGAGACAGGGCGGGTCGACGAACTGATGCAGGATTATGGGCTCGATCCCGACCATCCGCATTATCGGCCGCAAGGCCATCCCGGACGGCGCCGCAATCTTATTTTGATCCTCAATGCCGAACGGCGCGGCGATCGCACCGTACATCGGATCGCAATGAGCGGTAATGACGCAGAAGGGCTGCTGAAACTGCAAAAACTCGGCTTCACCTGCCGTTTGTACAAGCGCAACCCAAAGAACTGGCGCTACGAGCAGGTATTGACCGACTTCTCCCAGGTGGATGCGATCCGGCGGAAACTTGCTGCCGAATTCGACGTAAACGTCGTCCGCAAAGCGAATATCCTGGGTAAGGCCCTCACAATGCGCCCTGCATCCCAGATCGTGCCGGGGATGGTGCTGGCCCTGGGTGACGGTCGCCATGACATCGTAACCGAGGTGAAGCAGGTATCGTATCGCGGCAACATCTTCGATATCGATGTCACGCCGGTGCACAACTTCATTGCCGAAGGCGTTGTTACCCACAATTCGATCTATGGCTGGCGCGGCGCCGAGGTCGGCAACATCCTGCGCTTCGAGACGGATTTCCCCGGCGCGAAGATCGTGCGGCTGGAGCGCAATTACCGCTCGACGCCGCATATCCTGGGCGCCGCGTCCGGCCTGATCGCGAAGAACGAGAGCCGGCTGGGCAAGACGCTGTGGACCGACATCAACGAGGGCGAAAAGGTGATCGTCCAGGGCGTCTGGGATGGCGACGAGGAAGCACGCCTTGTCGCCGAGGAGATCGAGACCTTGGAGCGCGACAAGGTTTCACTGAACGAGATCGCCATCCTGGTGCGCGCCGGCCACCAGACCCGCGCCTTCGAAGAGTGCTTCATGACGGTGGGGCTGAAGTATCGGGTGATCGGCGGCCTGCGTTTCTACGAACGTCGCGAGATCCGCGATGCGATCGCCTATTTCCGCGTGCTGATGCAACCCGACGACGACCTCGCCTTCGAGCGCATCGTCAACCTGCCGAAACGCGGCCTGGGCGACAGCACGATGCAGATCATCCACAAGGCGGCGCGGGCCGGGGGCAGATCGCTGGTCGCCGCCCTGCGCGACCTGCTGCAGACCGGCGAGATCAAGCCCCGGCAGCGCAGCACCCTGCGCAACCTGCTGGCCGACTTCGATCGCTGGCGCGGCCAGGCGGCCGACCTGCCGCATACCGAAGTCGCGAAGATCATCCTCGAGGAATCCGGCTACATGCGGATGTGGCAGGAAGACAAGTCGCCCGAGGCGCCGGGCCGGCTGGAAAACCTGAACGAGCTGATCGGCGCGCTGGGCGAGTTCGAGAATTTTGCCGGCTTCCTCGACCATGTCAGCCTCGTCATGGATACCGAAAATGACGACAATGCCGAGATGGTCAGCCTGATGACCCTGCATGCGGCGAAGGGCCTGGAATTCGACCATGTCTTCCTGCCCGGCTGGGAAGAAGAACTGTTCCCCAGCCGGCGGTCGCTGGAAGGCAACGGCGTGGCCGGCCTGGAGGAAGAGCGCCGGCTGGCTTATGTCGGCCTGACGCGGGCGCGCAAGCGGGCCCAGATCACCTTTGCCGCCAACCGCCGCATCTACAACCAGTGGACCTCGTCGATTCCCTCGCGCTTCATCGACGAATTGCCGCCGGAGCATATCGAGGAGCGGAAGACGGCGGGGCTGTACAGTCTCAACCAGCGCACCGGCTATGCCGGCAGCGGTTTCAGCGAGAGCGCCCTGGGCGCGGGCGGCTATCAGGGCCACAGCTACAACTTCGCGCCCAAATTCCCGCGCGGCGGCGGGCTGATCGAAGGCCGCGCGCGCCGCGTGAAGGACGACGACGATTTCGTCCAGCACAGCCCCGACGATGCGGCTTTCGCCATCGGCGACCGCGTCTTCCACCAGAAATTCGGCTATGGCCGCATCCGCGATGTGGAGGGCAACAAGCTGCTGATCGGCTTCGAGAAGGCCGGCGAGAAGCGCGTCATCGCCTCCTTCGTGCAGAAAGCCTGAGACGGGCCATGCCCCTTTCTCCCGAATTCTGGTCGGCGGAACTCGACGTGCCGTCCGATCTGGTCACCGCGGCCGAGGAGATGATCGGCGATGAAGGCGTGGCGCTCACCTCCCATGAGGTGCCGCGGCCGGGAGTTGCCGTCAGTCCGGACTGGCGCGTGCAGGTGCTGTTCGATGCGCCGCCGGACGAAGCCGAGTGGCGCACCCGCCTCGCGGCCGTGGCCGAAGGTCTCGGCATCGCCGAACCGGTCATCCGTTTCGGCCATCTGCCGGCGCAGGACTGGGTGCGGCATACCAACAAGCTGAATGCGCCGGTCCGCGCCGGGCGCTTCTTCCTCTATGGCGCCCATGATGCCGACGCGGTTCCGCCGGGCGCGTTCGGCCTGCTGCTGGATGCCGGCCTCGCCTTCGGCACCGGTCGTGCGCCATCCACCTTTGGCTGCCTGCAGGCGATCGACGATCTCTGCCGCATCCGGCCGCCGCGCAACATGCTGGATATGGGGACCGGCTCGGGCGTGCTGGCGATGGCCGCCGCGAAGGCCGGCGCGGGTCATGTGCTGGCCGCCGATATCGATCCGGTGGCCGTGGCGGTGACGCGGGAGAATACGCGGCGCAACGGCCTGGGCAGCCGGATCGCGGCGCTGACCGCCAGCCGCCCGGACGATCCGCGTCTGCGCAGCCGGGGGCCTTATGATCTGGTGGTCGCCAATATCCTGGCCGAACCGCTATCCCGGATGGCGCATGGCCTCGCCGCGCTGGTGGCGGCAGGCGGGCATCTCGTTCTCTCCGGCCTGCTGGCGCGCGAGGAGCGGATGATCGTCGCGCGCTATCGCGCCGCCGGCCTGCAGCTGAAGCGCCGCATTCCGCGCGAGGGCTGGCATACGCTGGTCTTCAGCCGGCGCCGCTAGCCCCGCGCGGCGCACGGTCAGGCGGCCGCGTCGGCCTGCGGCTTCAGAACCGCGACCTTGGCATTCTCGTTCGAGACCGGAGCGGGGCGAGTGAGTGTGCCGGCCACCGCCGCCGGAATCGCCGAGCGGCTCAGCCCCATATCGCGCAGCGTGCGGTCATCAAGGGCGTAGAGCTCGGCCTTTGCCCTGCTCTGCTCCAGCGCGACCGTCACCCGCCGGGCGATGCCGGCATGGAGGCGGCGGAACATGCCGGTCAGAGCAGCGGCGAGCGCCTGCGCCCGCAGGCGGCGGGCGGCACGCTCGAGCTCCACATAATCGGTGAGGCCGAGATAGTGGTAAGGGGCACTGTTCAGGCTGATGGGTCGGTCTTCAAAACGCGGGGTCTGCATGGCTGTCTCCGTTTGCTGGAAAAGCCGCCCGGGTGTTCCTCGGTCACGCGCCGGTTTTCTCCGAAACTATGTCAGCATGACTGACTTATATATTGCGCTGCAGTATGGGATCGGCAAGCGCCGATTTTTAAATTTATGTTAAATTTCAATTATGTAGAAATTCTGGGCAAGATGACCTGTTTTCGGGCCGCCGGCCAGGGGAACCGGATCCGCCCGGCTTTTCAGCCGGTATGCGAGGAGAGAATGGCTGTAAAAACAAAAACGCAGCCCCGAGGGACTGCGTTTCGTGATCGGCTGCCGGACCCGCTATCCCTGCCCGGGGGAGGAGAAAGGCGGGACTGCCGGGCCCGGCGCCGAAACGGGTTGCCTTAGGCCGCCTCGCGCGGCACCAGGCGGGTCACCTTGGCGGTGGCGACATTCTCGTTCACCGCGGCGACCGTGGCGCGGCGCTCGATCAGGCCGGCGACGGCGGCAGGAATCTGCGAGCGGGAAAGCCCGATATCCCGCAGCATCTGGTCGTCGAGGGCGTTCAGTTCGGCCATCGCGCGCTGGTCGGCCAGATAGGCCTGGACCTTCGCGACGAGACCCTTGAGGGTGCCGAATCCGGCAACGATCAGGTTGGCAATGGCTTCGGCGCGGATACGACGCGCGTAGGCCTCGATCTCAACGGCGCTCAAGGGCGCCAGGTTGGCCGGATAGCCGAAAGCGGTCTGGGTGCGCAGGGTGTTCATGTTCATCTCCGTTCAGTGGTCCGGGCTTCTCGCATCGCGTCCACGGGGGAAATATTGCACTGCACCTATGAAATTTCAATGACTTATATATTCTTGTTTGCGTACGCTGCATTGCAAAAACTGCATGGCTTGCTCTCGACGGCGCCCGGTTTAACTCTCATATTATGATGGTACCGCAACGAGTTATCGCATGACCCTGCGTCCGCCCGACCTAGCCGCCCTGCCTGCTGGCCTTGCCGATCACCTGCTCGGTGTTGCCGCGGCACCGCGGATTTTCGGCCGCTTTCCCGGCCTCGACCTGCTGCCCGGGGAGCTTCCGGCATCGCGCGGCAAGGTCGAGGCCATGGTGGCGATGCTGGCCGAGAGCTTTGCCGCCGCCATCGAGAATCGCGACGCCGTGGCCGGACGGCTGAAGGCGCTGCGCGCCGAACTGGCGCGACGCGGCCTGGCCGGCGTGATCGTGCCGCTGACCGACGAATACCAGAGCGAATATGTGCCGCTGCGCGCCCAGCGCCTGAGCTGGCTCACCGGCTTCACCGGCTCGGCCGGCATCGCCATCGTGCTGCAGGATCGTGCGGCGATCTGGAGCGACGGGCGCTATACCCTGCAGCTCGAGGCGCAGGTCGATGGCACGCTGTTCGAGCGCCGCCATATCGGCGACGATCCGCCGGCCGACTGGCTCAGGACCGCGCTGAAAGCCGGCGACAAGCTTGCCTATGATCCCTGGCTGCATACCGAGGAGGGCGTGAAGCGCTTTGCCGCCGCCTGCCAGGCGGCCGGCGCGGAACTCGTCGCGGCCGAGCAGAATCCGGTGGATGCCGCCTGGCAGGACCAGCCGCCCCCGCCGCTCGGGCCGGTGCGCGTGCATGATACCGCCCTGGCCGGCCGCAGCGCGGCCGAGAAGCGGAGCGAGATCGCCGCCGCGGTGAAAGCCCGCGGGGCCGATGCCGTGGTGCTGACCCTGCCGGAATCGATTGCCTGGCTGCTCAATATCCGCGGCAGCGACGTGCCGCATACGCCGCTGCCACTCGCCATGGCCGTGCTGGGCGCCGATGGCGGCGTCGATCTCTATATCGACGGCCGCAAGCTGGACGCCGAGGTGCGCCGGCATCTCGGCGATGTGCGGCTGCATGAGCCCGCTGCCTTCCCGGCCGCGCTGGATGCGCTGGGCCAGGCGAAGAAGACCGTGCAGGTCGATCCCGCCACGACAGGCGTCTATGTGCTGCAGCGGCTGGAAAAAGCCGGCGCCACTTTGCTGCGCGCCGGAGATCCCTGCCTGCTGCCGAAAGCCTGCAAGACCGAAGCCGAGCTGGAAGGCACGCGGGCGGCGCATTGCCGTGACGGCGCCGCGGTGACGCGCTTCCTCGCCTGGCTGGATACCGCCGCCGCGACGGGACAGGTGGACGAGCTCGCGGCCGCCGAACAACTGCAGAGCTTCCGCCAGCTCAGCAACGCGCTGCGCGACCTCTCCTTCTCCACCATCTCCGGCGCCGGCCCGAACGGCGCCATCGTGCATTACCGCGTGACGCCCGAGACGAACCGCAGGCTGGAGCCCGGCAATCTCTATCTGGTCGATTCCGGCGGCCAGTATCCCGACGGCACGACGGATATCACACGCACGGTCGCGATCGGCCAGCCGAGCGAGGAAATGCGCGACCGCTTCACCCGCGTGCTGAAGGGCCATATCGCGCTGGCGATGGCGCGCTTCCCCGAAGGCACCTCGGGCCAGCAGCTCGATGCGCTGGCGCGGCATTACCTGTGGGATATCGGGCTGGATTACGACCACGGCACCGGGCACGGCGTCGGCAGCTATCTCTCAGTGCATGAAGGTCCGCAGCGCATCGCCAAGCTGGGCAGCCCCGTGCCGCTGAAGCCGGGCATGATCGTCTCGAACGAGCCCGGCTACTACAAGACCGGCGCCTACGGCATCCGCATCGAGAACCTCG
>CAYSCA010000147.1:0-8313 GCA_964429465.1 uncultured Rhodospirillaceae bacterium | reverse complement strand
TCCTGGCGCGCGAGCCCTATGGTTTCGACGAGGGCGGCGGCTTCCTCGATTCCTGCCGCCAGGACCCGGTGCTCTCGAGCGTCAAGCTGATCGCCGAACCGTGGGATATCGGCCCCGGCGGCTACCAGGTCGGTCGCTTCCCGCCGGGCTGGGCCGAATGGAACGACAAATACCGCGACATGGTGCGCAGCTTCTGGAAAGGCGACGAAGGCCGGCTGCCGGATCTGGCGGCGCGCTTCTCGGGCTCGGCCGACCTGTTCGACCAGCGCGGCCGCAAGCCCTGGGCCAGCGTCAACTTCATCACCGCCCATGACGGCTTCACCCTGCATGACCTCGTGTCCTACAGCGACAAGCATAACGAGGCCAACGGCGAGGAGAACCGCGACGGCCACGACAACAATTATTCATGGAACCATGGCGCCGAAGGCCCCACCGACGACCAGGAGATCATCGAACTGCGCGAGCGGCAGAAGCGCAACCTGCTCGCCACGCTGATGCTGTCGCATGGCACGCCCATGCTGCTGGCCGGCGATGAATCCGGGCACAGCCAGAACGGCAACAACAATGCCTATTGCCAGGATAACGAGATGACCTGGCTGGACTGGGGTACGGTCGACGCGCGGGACCGTCGCCTGAATGCCTTCGTGCGCAAGCTGATCGCGGTGCGCAAGGCCTATCCGATCCTGCATCGCAGCCGCTTTCTGCGCGGCGAGTATAACGAGGAGCGCGACGTCAAGGACGTCACCTGGCTCACTCCCGCCGGCGATGAGATGACGCCCGAGCATTGGGAGGACCCGAGCGCCAGAAGCCTCGGCATCCTGCTGGATGGCCGCGCCCAGGCCAGCGGCATCAAGAAGCGCGGTTCGGACGCCACGCTGCTGGTCCTGCTCAATGCCCATGACGATGTGGTGAATTTCACCCTGCCCTCGGTGACGGAGGGCCGGCGCTGGCTGCGGCTGATCGACACCAACGATCCGGACTGGCTGGAAGAGATGCGCTTCGATTTCGGCCATGTCTACCAGGTGACCGCACGCTCGCTACTGCTCTTCGTGCTGGGCCATGACCGCTCGTCGCGGCAGCAGCGCGAAGGCGTCGGCGCGATCCTGGATATCACCGAGCAGCCGGATCTGGAGGAGTAATCTGACTTACCGGGGCTAGAACAACCGCCCCTGGCGCGCGTCGCGTGCCGGCGGCGTGAACAGGTCGCTGCGCAGGCTGAGGCGCCGCTGGTTGAAGCCCAGCTTTTTGGTCGCCAGGCGGAAACGCTGCGACAGCAGCATGGCATAGGCGCCCTCGCCGCGCATGCGGTCGCCGAAATCGGGTTCGTAATCCTTGCCACCGCGGCTTTCCTGCACCAGCTTCATCACCTTCGAGGCGCGGTCGGGGTAATGCTCGGCCAGCCATTCGCGCCAGATCTCCTTCAGCTCGAACGGCAGGCGCAGCAGCACATAGCCGGCCTCGCGCGCGCCGGCTTCATGGGCGGCTTCCAGGATGCGCTCCAGTTCCATGTCGTTGAGCGCCGGGATCATCGGTGCGGTCATCACGCCGCAGGGAATGCCGGCCTGGTTGAGCAGCCTGATCGCCTCGATACGTTTCGGCGGCGTGGAAGCGCGCGGCTCCATGGCGCGGGCCAGTCTGCGGTCCAGCGAGGTCACCGAGAGAAAGCACTTCACCAGATTAAGCTTCGCCATCTCCGCCAGGATGTCGATATCGCGGGTGATCAGGAAATTCTTGGTCACCATGGTGAGCGGATGCCGCGTCTCCAGCAGTACTTCCAGCACGGAGCGGGTGATCTTCAGCTCGCGTTCAACCGGCTGATAAGGATCGGTGTTGGTCCCCATCCCCATCGGCGCCGCGCGGTAGCTCTTCGCCCCCAGTTCCTTGCGCAGCAGCGCCGCTGCGTCGCGCTTGACCATGATCTGGGTCTCGAAATCCAGTCCCGGCGAGAAGCCGAGATAGGCATGCGAGGGGCGCGCGAAGCAGTAGACGCAGCCATGCTCGCAGCCGCGATAGGGATTGATCGAGCGGTCGAAGGAAATATCGGGCGAGGTATTCCGGGCGATGATGCTGCGGGTCGCATCATTGTGCAGCACCGTGCGGATCGCATCCGCCTGCTCCAGATTGTCCCAGCCGTCATCCTCCCTGTGGCGCCGCTCGGAATCGTAGCGGCTGCCGACATTGGTGAGGGCGCCGCGGCCATGTCGCGCGTCGGGATGGGCGTGGTCGGCCGGCGTGGAAATGGCGCGCGGGGTGAATTTGCTCATGGGCGGGAGGATAGCTCGCCGCGAGAACTTTTCAAGAAAATATGGTGTTTTAGGAATATTGGCCGGTAATAGGCAGGAACGCCCAGGGCTTACAGCTCGATATTGTAGCGCACGAAGGGCGCGCGCTTGGCCACCCGCTCATAGAGCCGCCGGGCCGTGCCGTTGAATTCCTCGGTCTGCCAGTAGAGCACCCCGGCGCCCTTCTTCCTGGAGATTTCGGTCACCGCCGCGATGAGCCGCCGCCCGATGCGCAGCCCGCGCGCCTCCGGCACGACGAAGAGATCCTGCAGATAGACATTGCCGCCGGTATTCCAGGTCGACTCATGCAGCAGATACTGCACCAGCCCGAGCGCCCTGTCGGTGCCGTCCACCGCGAGCAGGCCTTCGATCGGATTGGCCGGATCGAGCAGCCGCTGCCAGGTGAAGTCGGTGGTCGCCTGCGGCACGCGCTTCTCGTAGAAGGCGATGTAGCCGAGCCAGAGCGGCTCCCAGGCCGCGCGGTCGCCGGCCGCGACGGGCCGGATGGTGATGTCGGTCATCGTGTCTCTCAGCTGGATGTGCGGCGCTCGTGTTCGCGCAGGCGGGGGAAGAGCTCGACGAAATTGCACGGCTTGTGGCGATAGTCCAGTTGATCCTTCAGGATCATGTCCCAGGCGTCGCGGCAGGCGCCGGGCGATCCGGGCAGCGCGAAAAGATAGGTGCCGCGGGTGACGCCGGCAGTGGCGCGCGACTGGATCGTCGAGGTGCCGATCTTCTGGTAGCTGAGCATGCGGAACAGCTCGCCGAAGCCGGCGATCGGCTTGTCGAAGATGCCCTCGAAGGCTTCGGGCGTGACATCGCGGCCGGTGACCCCGGTGCCGCCGGTGGAGAGCACCACGTCCACTTCGGGATCGTCGGCCCAGGCCAGCACGCGCCGGCGGATCGCCTCGATCTCGTCGGGCACGATGTCGCGCGCCGCCAGGATATGGCCGGCATCGGTCAGACGCGCGGTCAGCGTGTCGCCCGACTTGTCGTCGGCGAGGCTGCGCGTATCCGACACGGTCAGCACGGCGATGCGAACCGGCACAAACAGACGCCGGCCCTCGGCATCGATGAAGGATTGCGGCTGCAGGTCGGTCATGTTGCCTCCCTCATTTCCGGGCCGCCGTCAGCGCATCGGCATCCTGCGCGCGGTAGAGCGGCGCCATGTTGGCCATCGCCTCGGCACTGCTCGGATCGGGCTGGCCGATGCGGTTGCGGTAGATCCAGTAATTGGTCAGCACCCGTTCCACGAAGACGCGCGTTTCGCTCACCGGGATCGTCTCGATGAACAGCAGCGGGTCGTCGGCATGGCTGGGATTCTCGCGCAGCCATTTCTGCAGGTTGCCCGGCCCGCCATTATAGGCGGCGGCGAGATACAGCAGGTTGCCGCGGATCATCGGCATGTCGAGGAGGGTCTGCAGGTAGCGCTGGCCGAGCTCGATATTGTATTCCGGCGCGAACAGCTTATGCCGGCCGCGCTTGTAGCGCAGGCTGCGGTCCCCGGCGACGCCGCTGGCGGTGCGCGGCATCAGCTGCATCAGCCCGGTCGCGCCGGCCGAGCTCATGGCGCGCGCATTGAAGGCGCTTTCCTGGCGCATGAAGGCAAAGACCAGCGCCCGGTCGACGATGAAGCCGCCCTCGGGCTCCCAGGGCGGCAGCGGATAGAGCGCATGATCGTGGCTCTCGCCTTTGACATTGTACCAGGCGATGCCGATGCGCATCGCCGAGGCAGGCGCCTGCATGCGGCTGGTCAGCGCCAGCAACGGGCCGACGAGGTCGTCGGGCGCCTGGGCAAACAGCCGGGTGATCTCGCGGTCGGCAGGCACCGCCTCGCCCACTTCGCTGAGCGCCAGCGCGCGGCGGATGGCGGGAATGGCGAGTAGGCGCGTGAGGTCCTGCGCCTCCAGCGGCGGCGGCGTCCACGAGAAGGGCGCGTCGAGGCCGAGCTGCCGCAGGCTGAGCTGGCCGTAGAAGGTCCGCTCCTCCGCCGCGCCGATCTCCAGCAGCCGGATCGCCTCCGACGGCTGGCGCAGGCGCAACTGCACCCGCGCGCCCCACCAGGCGCCCGCCGCGCGGTCCCAGCCGCTGGCATTTTTCGAGAACGCCAGATTCTCGAAATGATGCGCGGCATTGTCGTATTTGCCGAGCCGCCAGGCCGCCAGGCCCGCCACCCAGTCGGCCTCCGGCACGCGCAGCCGCGAACGCTTGGCGGCAGGCGCGGCAAGCGCCAGCGCCTTCTCGTCCTCATTCTCCAGCAGATAGAGCCAGGCCAGCCGCCGCCGCCAGTCGTCGTATTCCGACGCACTGACCCTGGCGCGGATATCCGATTGCTGCAGGAATTTCTCGGCCTGCTTCAGGCGGTCGCGCCGCAGCAGCGCATTGAACTGGCTCGCGGCGCGGGAAATCGCGCGGGCATGCTCGGGATCGCGCTCGCGCGGCCGCGGCTGGCGCCGCGTGGTGGCCACCAGGCCCGGATCGCCGTCGTAATCGCCGAGATCGACGCCGAGCGGTTTGGGCGGCGCCTTTTCCTTGCGGCCCTTCTTGCGCATGGCGAGGCCGTAGATCGCTTCGGCGCCCGGATGATCGCGGTAATGCTTCATCCAGGCCGACAATTCGGCAAACGAGCTGATATAGGCGGTCGGGTGCAGGTAGCGCTGCTGCAGCACATGGCCGAGCAGCAGGCGGTCCTTCAGGTCCTTGATCTCGCGGTCGGCCGCAGCCCAGTCGGCGTCGGCCTGGGCTTCGAAGATGCGCTGGTAGCGCTCGGCGTCGGCGGTGGACAGGATCGCCGGCAGATCGCCGGCGGAGTCAGGTTGGGCGACAACCGGACCGGCGCTGAACAGCGCCGCGAGCAGGGCCGCGATAAGGCTGAGCTGTCGCATTTGCCGCCCCGGATACCCCAATCATGGTTAAGGAACAAGCCGAACGGCGGGAAACCGCAGCTTGCGGTTGCCCTCCGGTCAGGCCTGCAACCGGCTCGGCAGGCGGGTGACGATCGCTGCGGCGATCAGGCAGCCCAGGGCGCAGATGACGATCGGCCAGGTGTAGCTGCCGGTGGCATCGAAGGCCCAGCCCGCAAGGGTCGGGCCGAGCAGGGTGCCGGAGGCCACCGAGGTATAGAGCACACCGATCACCGCCGAGGCCGCGCGCAGGCCGAACAGGTCGGCGGTGAATGCCGGGATCAGGGCGACGAAGCCGCCGTAGAACAGGCCAAAGGCCAGCGCGAAGACCGCCAGGGCGACGAAGCCCGTCGCGGTCAGCCAGTAGAGCAGGGTCACCCCGGTCATCAGGATGATCAGCGCCAGCGCCCGGCCGCGCCCCATGCGGTCGGCGATGCCGCCCAGCACGAAGCGGCCAAGCGTCGAGCCGACGCCGATCAGGCCGACCAGCCAGACGCCCTCCAGGCGGCTCAGCCCCTGGTCCTGCGCATAGGGCGCCAGATGCACGAAGGGTACGAAGGTGCCCAGGCAGCCGAGCCAGCCGACCGCATAGAGGCGCCAGAAGACCGGATGGCGCAGGACCGCGCGCAGTTCCAGCCCGCCCGGCGGGACGGCGGACTGTGCCGCCGGTGCCGCCGTCCTGGTGCTCGGGGCGCCATCGGGCTGCAATCCCATCTCGGCGGGCGAGCCGCGCAGCAGCCAGGCGGCCAGCGCGCCCAGCACCAGCACGGCGACGCCGAACAGCACATAGGCGCCGCGCCAGCCGAGCAATTCGATGGCATAGGCCGCGGCCGGCGGACCGGCCATGGTGCCGATGCCGATTCCGGCCACCGCCCAGCCCGAAGCCTGGCCACGTTTGGCGGCGAACCAGCGCTGCACCGTGCCGATCGCCGGCACGTAGGAAAAGCCGACCCCGATCCCGACGCCGATGGCATAGAAGAGAATGATGGCCGCCAGGCTCTCGGCGAAGCTGGCCGCGATCAGGCCGAGCCCGATGCAGGTCATCCCGAAGCCGACCACCCGGCGCGGCCCCATGCGGTCGGCCAGCGGGCCGCTCACCGCACCCAGCACGAAATAGAGGAAGCCGGCGACGGAGAAGACCAGCGACACGGTGCCGCGCGAGGCGCCGAAGGCATCGCTGAGCGGCTCGAAGAAGGCCGGAAACGTGTAGGCCGCGCCAAAGCCGGTGAACATCGTCAGGAAGGCGGCGAACACCACGATCCAGCCATAGAAGATGCGCGCGGCGGGACGCAGGCTGGCTTCGCTCATGACAGGCTGTCGAGCTTTTCCGCCAGGGCCAGCATGTCGCGCCAGGCCTCCCGCTTCACGCCCGGCTGCCGCAGCAGATAGGCCGGATGCAGCAGGGGCATGGCGGGAATGGCCAGATCGCCGCGGCGGTATTCATGCCAGCGGCCCCGGACGCGGGTGATGCCCTGGGTCGTGCCGAGCAGCGTGGCGGCCGAGAACTTGCCGGCGCAGGCGATCAGCTTCGGCCGGGCCAGTTCGATCAGCCGCTCGATGAACGGCTTGCAGGCGACGATCTCCTCGGTGGAAGGATCGCGGTTGCCGGGCGGCCGCCAGAAGATGATGTTGCTGATATATACGTTGCTCTCGTCGCGGCCGATGGCCTTCAGCATGCGATCGAGCAGTTGTCCGCTTTCGCCCACGAAGGGCGCGCCCTGCGCATCCTCGTCCCGGCCCGGCGCCTCACCGATGATCATCAGCGGCGCCTGCGGGTTGCCGCGCGCGATCACCGTGTTCGTTGCGGTGTTGCGCAGGGCGCAACCCTCGAAGGCCTTGATAGCCGCTTCGAGTTCCGGGATCGAGCGGCAGGCATTGGCGGCCTGCGACGCCGCGGTTTCAATGGCTTGGACCGAGAGCAGCGCCGGAGCCCCGCCCCCGGCGGGACGCGGCATGGGCTCCGGCCGGTATGGCGCGGCCGGGGCCTGCGGCGGTATGGCGCCGACGGCCGCCGGGGAAGCCGGCGCCGGCCTTGCCGGAGGTGCCGCGGTGCGGTCGACCGGCTGATCGCCGATCGCCTCGTCGCAGCCGGCCTCGGCATAGAAAAGTGCGATCTCCAGCAGGCTGGGCGGGGCCGTTTCGGGGCTGGCGTTCATCGGTCCAAAATTGGCCTTAATCGAGGCGGCATATGACTTTACGGCAAGATGGCGCCGTTGGCTTGCTCACCATAGTCTGGTAAGCAGGCAGGCAGCGTCAAGCTCACAGGCTGACGAGACCAGCAAATAAAAAAAGACCAGCAGCAGAGGTGCCCCGCGATGGAACGCGAAAGGATGGAATACGACGTGGTCATCGTCGGCGCAGGCCCGGCCGGCCTGGCGGCGGCGATCCGCCTGAAGCAGCTTGCTGCCGAGGGAGACCAAGACGTATCGGTCTGCGTCATCGAAAAGGGTTCCGAGGTCGGCGCCCATATCCTATCCGGCGCCGTGGTCGATCCGATTGCGCTGAACGAGCTGATCCCCGACTGGAAGGAAAAGGGCGCGCCGCTGAAAACCCCGGTCACCGAGGACCGCTTCTGGATCCTGACCGAGGCGAACCATATCCCGATCCCCAACCTGGTCATGCCGCCGCTGATGAGCAATCACGGCAACTACATCGTGTCGCTCGGCAATGTCTGCCGCTGGCTGGCCAGCCAGGCCGAAGAACTCGGGGTCGAGATTTTCCCCGGCTTTGCCGCCGCCGAGATTCTGTATGGCGAAAAGGGCGAAGTGATCGGCGTCGCCACCGGCGACATGGGGATCGGCCGCGACGGCGAGAAGAAGCCGAGCTACACGCCCGGCGTCGAGCTGCATGCCAAATACACGCTGATCGCCGAAGGCGTGCGCGGCTCGCTCGCCAAGGGACTGATGCAGAAATACAACCTGCGCGACGGCGTCGATCCGCAGAAATTCGGGATCGGCATCAAGGAACTCTGGCAGATCGACCCGGCCAAGCACAAACCCGGCCTGGTCATCCACACGCAGGGCTGGCCGCTGGACAGCGCAACTGGCGGCGGCAGCTTCATGTACCACCTGGAAGACAACCAGGTGGCGGTCGGCTTCGTCGTCCACCTGAATTACCAGAATCCCTAT
>CAYSCA010000146.1:737-8334 GCA_964429465.1 uncultured Rhodospirillaceae bacterium | reverse complement strand
AGCAGGGGACTGAAAATCCCTGTGTCGGCGGTTCAATTCCGTCCCTGGGCACCATTTCTCCCGCATCTCCTGATCTGCCTGCGATGTTCCCGGGATTGTCGCGGATTTTCGCGCCCGCTCGGGGTGGCAACCGGGATTCACCGGGCTAGTATCCCGCAGATGACCGATACCGCGACCTCCCTCCCGCCGCGCCGGTTCGGGCGGCTCACTGCCATCCTTTTTGTCCTGCTGGCCGGCCTGCTTCCGGCGATGCCGGCGGCTGCCCAGACATTGCCTGCGCCTGCCGCCGCGGAAACGGCAGCGCCGCCGCCGCTTTCCGCTGCCGAGCTGAATGCCTTTGCCGATCGCCTGCAGGACGAGGCCGAGCGCCAGAAGCTGATCACGTCGCTGCGGGCGCTCGCCGCCGCGCGCGACGCGGAGAGCGAGACCGCCGAGCCCGGCCTGGCGGAAGATCCCGGCCAGGCGATCATCGATGGCGTGCTGGACCAGATGCGGCGCGCCGGCAGCGCCTTTGCCGCGATGGGCGCCCTGTTCGCCGACCTGCCGGCCATCGCCGAATGGGCGGAGCGGCAGATCGACGATCCGCGCCGTCGCGCGCTGTGGGCCGACATGCTGGTGAAGCTGGGCGCAACGCTGCTGGCCGCAACCATCCTGTTCCTGCTGGCCCGCTGGGCGGTCAGGCGGCCGCTGGCCGCCCTGCGGACGCCGCGGCATGGCGCGCCTTCGCTCTGGCTGCAATTCGTGCTCACCATCCTCCGCGCGATCGTCGCCCTCGTGCCGATCACCGTATTCGCCATCACCGCCTATGGCATGCTGGAACTGCTGGCCTCGAGCGGCGGCACCAGGCGGCTGGCGCAGATCGTGGTGCTGGCCTTCGTCGCGCATTACGCCATCGGCATCGTGGCCGACAAGCTGCTCAACCAGGGCAGGCCGCTGCGGCTGCTGCGGCTGGATGAGGAAAACGCCCATTACGCGCTGCTCTGGGTGCGGCGTCTGAGCGCGCTCGGCATCTACGGCTATGCCGTGGTGCGCATCGCCGAGCGCGTCCGCATCCCGCCCGACGGCGTGGATACCATCGCCAAGCTGATCGGCTTTGCCTTTGCCGCCTTGCTGGCGGTGCTGATCCTGCAGATCAGGCAGCCGGTGGCGAGCCGCATCCGCGGCGACCTGCCGCCGACCGAGGCGGAGCCGGCCGAAGCGATGCCGGTTACCCCCGATCCGGCCGCGCCGAGCGTCGCCAAAGATCCGGAGCAGAGCCGCACCTGGCGCGTGCTGCGCCAGCGGCTCGGCGATATCTGGCACGTCCTGGCGCTGCTCTACATCGCGGCGACCTACGGGGTCTGGGCGTTCGCCGTCAGCGACGGCTTCGCCATCATCCTGCGCGGCACGCTGCTCACCATCGTCATCCTGTTCGCGGTGCGCGTGCTGCGCTTCGCCGCCGAACGGGGCTTCGCCCGCCTGTTCGCGGTGAGCGCGGAGACGCGGCGGCGCTTTCCCGGCCTGGAGGCGCGCGCCAACCGCTATCTGCCGCTGCTGATCGGCGTCATCCGCGCCGTGATCTACGTGATGGCCGTCTTCGCCATCCTGCAGGCCTGGGGCATCGACACGGTCGGCTGGCTGGCCAGCGACCTCGGCCGCGGCATCGTCGCCCGCACCGTCACCATCCTGCTGGTGCTGCTGGTCACGCTGGCCCTGTGGGAGGCGATCGCCACCGGCATCGAATATTACCTGACGCAGCCGGGTCCGGACGGCCAGCCGGCGGTGCGGTCGGGCCGGGTGCGCACGCTGCTGCCGCTGCTGCGCCGCACGGTATCGATCGTCCTCGGCGTCATCGCCGGGCTGATCGTGCTGTCGGAACTCGGCCTCAATATCGCGCCGCTGCTGGCCGGCGCCGGCGTGATCGGCCTGGCCATCGGCTTCGGCGCGCAGACGCTGGTGAAGGACGTCATCACCGGCACCTTCATCCTGACCGAGGATACCATCTCGGTGGGCGATATCGTCGATCTCGGCGGCAATGCCGGCGTGGTGGAGGATATCTCGATCCGCACCATCAGCCTGCGCGACGCCGACGGCATCGTGCATACGATTCCCTACAGCGAAGTCACCAAGATCAAGAACATGACGCGCGGCTACGCCCAGGCGGTGTTCGATCTGCGCGTCTCCTACCGCGAGGATATCGACGAGATATTCGCCGTCCTGGAAAAGCTGGCGGCGGAATTCCGCGAGGAGCCGGACTGGAACGCCCGCATCCTCGCGCCCTTCGAGATCTGGGGGGTCGATTCGCTGGGCGAATCCGCCGTCGTCATCCGCGCCCGCTTCAAGACCCTGCCGGCGCAGCAATGGAGCGTGAAGCGCGAGTTCCAGAAGCGCATCAAGAAGCGCTTCGACGAACTCGGCATCGAAATTCCGCGCCCGCATCGCACGATCTATTTCGGCGAGGACAGGAAGGGCAATGCGCCGCCGCTGCGGATCCGGCAGGAGGGGGCTTCAGCAACCGGTCAGGTGCCGGACGAGGATGCGGGCGGGTCCTGATCGGCGCGCTTGTGCCCGGTAATCATGCTGCGCGGCAGGTTTTCCCGATGTACCAGGCTGGCCAGCGCCACGCCGCCGAGATGGAGGGCGATCAGCACTAGTGTGATGTTGACGAAAATCTCGTGCAGTTCCTTGATCAGGGCGCCGCGCTTGTCGTGCTTGCGCGCCTGCTTGGCGACGGCGTGGTCCGGCGGCGGCCGCGTCGGCATCTCGGTGACATAGCCGACCAGCGGCCCGCGCTCGTAGCGCACGGCATAGGCCCACATGCCGCTGCCGGTGGTAAGCGCCAGCGACAGCAGCAGGGCCAGGGTCATCGCGCCGCCCGCCGGGCTGTGGCCGAGATGCCGCGGCGCGCGGAACCGGACGAGATCGGAAAGATAGCCGAACACCGCGCGGGGCGACGTGACGAAGTCGCTGAAGCGTGCATGTCGCGGTCCGACAAAGCCCCACAGCACGCGCAGCACGACGATGATGGCGATCGCGTATCCGGCCCAGCTATGGACCGTCAGGAAATCGTCCTCGACGATATAGGCAAGAGCAAACAGAATGACGAGCAGCCAGTGCCCGATCCGGATCAGCGGATCCCAGACGGCGACGGTTTTCATGGGCTTTCTCCCGCGCGTTCCTGCATTGCACGAGTATGAACCCAATGCCGCAGGCGAATTTGCGCTGGATCAGAGAATATGCAGATTGGAATGCGACGAGTTCGCGTATTCAGAGCGCGTCGCGGATCGCCCGCAGCCGGCCATGCAGCCCGTCATCGGCGATGCGCGGCAGCAGGCGGCTGAAGGCGGTCGAGACATCGTCCGCGGCTTTTGCTTCCGGCAAGGATGGGAACACGGCACGGAGCTGCCCGGCGAGGTCGCCGCGTCCGTCCCGCTCAAGCGCCGCGAGGATGGCGGCGGCCTCGGCGACGATCTCCGCCGGCGTCAGATAGCCGCGATAGGCATCCGGCGCTTCCGAAAGCGAGCAGGCGGGCGAGGCGGATGGGTTGCGCGGCGATCCTGTCATCCTGTGGCGTCGCGGTCGGGAATCCGGGCCGGTCTCTGAGCCGGCGATCCGTTCACCAATATGAGATCAGCGGGAAGAAATCCAATACCGCATGCGCGGCCAGCAAAGGCCACAGCCGGCCGATGCGGACATACCACCATGAGAATACAAGCCCGCACGCAATGACCGTGGCGACACCGAGCGGCCCCTGGTAGAGGTGACAGGTCAGCCGGATCAGCATGCTGACATTGACGGCGAGCGCGACGCTGCCATGGCGGCGCAGCGCGGTAATCACATAGCCGCAGAGAAACAGCTCTTCATAAAGCGGATTGACGACGGACACGGCGACGATCGAGGCCAAGGAGGCATCTGGTCCGACCAGGCGCATATAGAAGGCCTCGTAATCGGACAGGTCGAAGACTTGACCGGCGAGCCAGGTCAGGGCGGTGGTGCCGCACAGCAGGCCGGCGCCGATCCCCAATCCGATCAGGGTTCCGCTCGTGCTCGGTTGCAGGCCGACCGTCGCCGGAGTCCAGCCCCGCAGCCAGAGAAACAGGACCAGAAGGATCAGGATGATCAGTTCGAAGGCGACCGACATCCACAGATTGACGGTCGTGAAAACAGGCACGGCGGTCGGCGACAGGAATTCCGCGACGCCCGCGATCATGGAGAGGCCAAAGGCGCCTCCGACCACAATCAGAAATTCGATGACGAGGGAGGTGTTGCGGAGGAGGGAGCGCAGGAAAGACCCCGGTAAGGCAGTGGCGTGTCGTTTCTATCGCCTATTGTAGGCATTCGGGCCGGCGCTGTCTTTCGCTTTGTTTTCCGCTGCGCCGCGGCCTTCCCGCTAAAGCGAGCAGGCGGGCGAGGCGGGCGGGCGGCCCATGCTCCATCCCAGCCCGTGCGGACTCACATGCCGAGCTTTTCCGGGTTGCCGGCTGCCCAGTCGAGGCCGGAACTGCACATCGCCTCGCCTTCCTCGCAGATCACGTTGGCGCTTTCGGAACGGAACAGCGAGCGGCAGACCTCGCGCTTCAGCACCACGCTTTCCTCGCAGACCATGTCGCGCTCGATGCGCCAGGTCGTCTTGGTTTACTGGCCGCGGATGCGCACGAAACGGGTGCCGTCCGGCAGGTAATGCAGAGGGACCCGGAAGCCGGTCTGCGGCACGATATGATAGAGCGTGTTGCCGGTGACCAGCGTTTTGAGCGCCTCGCCGGTGATCGGCTTGACGCCCTTGGCATCGAGATACTGCCGGGCCGGCATGGTCAGGCTCTCGGCCTGGGCGGTGCCGGTCAGGCCGATGGCGGCTGCCACGAGAGCGGCGAAAAGAATGCGTGTCATGATTCCCCCTTGCCGCCTCTTCCTACACCAGACCTGTCGTCCGTCCAAGGACGACCGCCTTGCCCCCGGACTCCGCAAGCCGTAGATTGCGGCGGAATGCATTCCGGCCCGATTCGCGGGCTCTTTGTTCAAGCGGCCATGCTCAATCCCCGTCTCGACCTGCTGTCCGATTACCCCTTCACCAAGCTGCGCGCGCTGCTCGATGCCGAGCCGCTGCCGCCGGGGGTGACGCCGCTCAACCTGTCCATCGGCGAGCCGCAGCATGCGATGCCGGATTTCGTCACCCGCGAACTCACCGCCGATCTGTCTTCGCTGAGCCGCTATCCAACCGCCAATGGCAGCCCCGACCTGCGTGCCGCCATCGCCGCCTGGCTGAAGCGCCGCTATCATCTGCCCGACGCGCTGATCGACCCCGAGCGCCAGGTCGTGCCGCTGAACGGCACCCGCGAAGGCATCTACATGATCGCCCAGGTCGTCGTGCCGGAGAAGAAGGGTCCGAAAGGCGAGCGGCCGCTGGTGCTGATGCCCAATCCCTTCTACCAGACCTATGTCGGCGCGGCGGTCTCGGTCGGCGCCGAGCCCTATTTCGTGCCGGCCACCGCCGAAAACGGCTTCCTGCCGGATTTCGCGTCGCTGCCGCGCGATGTCCTGGCGCGCACGGCGCTGGTCTATCTCTGCTCGCCCGCCAACCCGCAGGGCACGGTGGCGAGCCTGGATTACCTGACGCGCCTGATCGAACTGGCGCGCGAGCATGATTTCACCGTCGCCTTCGACGAATGCTATGCCGAGATCTACGACCAGGTGCCGCCGCCGGGCGGACTGGAGGCCTGCATGGCGCTCTCGGGCGGCCGGGTCACCGCCGACGCGCTGAAGAATGTCGTGGTCTTCCACTCGCTCTCGAAGCGGTCCAGCGTGCCCGGCCTGCGCTCGGGCTTCTGCGCCGGCGATGCGGCGATCACCCAGGCCTTCATCAAGCTGCGCAATTACGGCTGCGCCGGGCTGATGATGCCGGTGGTGCAGGCCTCCGCCGCGCTCTGGCGCGACGAGGCCCATGTCGAGGCCAACCGCGCACTCTACCGGCAGAAATTCGACATTGCCCAGAGCATTATCGGCAACCGCTTCGGCTTCTTCCGCCCGGCCGGCGGATTCTACCTGTGGCTGGATGTCGGTGATTCGGAGGCCGCGGCGAAGAAGCTGTGGCAGGAGGCCGGCATCCGCACCCTGCCGGGCCTGTATTTGACACGGCCGGAAAACGGCGGCGAAAAGGCCGGAAAACCGTATCTTAGGATCGCGCTGGTCAGCGACCTGGAGTCCACGCGCACGGCGCTGCAACGATTCAGTAACGTTCTGGGGGGATAGATTCTCAGGCTGGGGCGGGTTCGTCCCGGCGCAGTACGAGTCTGTCCGGAATTTTATGGTTAATCGCAGAACAGCGAATAAGGCGAGGCGGGGTATGGCAGCCAGGTCGAAGAAGAAGGCGCGGTTCTTTCCCGACGGATTCGAGGTCTTCCTGCGTCAGCGCGCGGCCGAGGGCGGCGGCGTCCTGCTGCTGGGCTTCAGTTTCCTGCTGGCGCTGGCGCTGGCCACCTTCGATCCCTCCGACCCGAACTTCAACCATGCCACCCCGCTGGCGCCGCAGAACTGGCTCGGCCTGCCCGGCGCCTATATGTCGGACCTGCTGCTGCAGACGCTCGGCCTGTCGGCCTGGCTGCTGGTGCTGCTGCTCGCCATGTGGGGCTTCCGCATCGTCTCGCATCGCGGCCTGCCGCGCTGGTGGCTGAATGTCGCGCTGGTGCCGCTGACGCTGCTGCTGTTCTCCAGCTTCGCCGCCGCGCTTCCCGTTCCGACCGTGTGGAGCCTGCGCACCGGCCTGGGCGGCATCCTCGGCGATTTCATCCTGTATCATCAGCTGGTGCCAGCCGGCGTCGCCTTCGGCATGCCGCTGACCGCCTTCGTCCCCGCCGCGCTCTGCTTCGGCCTCGCGGTGCTGGCCTTCTACTTCGCCTCGGGCCTCAGCATGAGCGAATGGCGCAGCATGGGCGCGGGCCTGAGCTTCGGCGCTGCCGCCACCACCGGCATCGCAGCCCAGGGCATCTATCGCGGCGGCAAGGCCGTGGCCCGTGCCGGCCAGGAAGCGCCGGGCATGCTGGGCGGTGTCTGGGCGCGGCTGCGCGCGCTGTTCAGCCGCGAGGACGATGACGACAAGCCGGTGCTGCGCGACCGCGAGCCGAGCCTGAAACGCGCGAAAGCAGCGATCCAGGATGAGTATGTCGATCCCGCCGATCTCGACGACGAGATCGACGAGGAGGATGAAGACGAGGACCTGCCGCGCCTGCCGGCCGCCAAGCGGGCCGATGAGGGCCGCGTGTCCCGCCGCATCGAGAAGCCGAAGGCCGGCACCCGCGCCGCCCGCGAGGCGCAGACCTCGTTCAATCTCGGCGACAGCGAGTTCGAGCTGCCGGAACTCTCGCTGCTCAAGCCGGCGCCGGCCGATTCCGCGCGCGAGAAGATCAACGAGGACGCGCTGGAGCAGAATGCCCGGATGCTGGAATCCGTGCTGAACGAATTCGGCGTGCAGGGCGAGATCACCAAGGTGCGCCCCGGCCCGGTCGTCACGCTCTACGAGCTCGAGCCCGCGCCCGGCACCAAGTCGAGCCGCGTGATCGGCCTCAGCGCCGATATCGCGCGCTCGATGAGCGCGCTGTCGGCGCGCGTCGCCGTGATCCCCGGC
>CAYSCA010000146.1:0-727 GCA_964429465.1 uncultured Rhodospirillaceae bacterium | reverse complement strand
ACTGCCATCGGCATCGAGCTGCCGCACGCCAAGCGCGAGACGGTCTACCTGCGCGAACTGCTGTCGTCCGCCGAATTCGAGGCGCCGTCGACCAAGCTGGGGCTTGCTCTGGGCAAGGATATCGGCGGCTCGCCGATCATCGCCGACCTGACCAAGATGCCGCATCTGCTCGTCGCCGGCACCACCGGCTCGGGCAAGTCGGTGGCGATCAATACGATGATCCTGTCGCTGCTCTACCGCATGACGCCGGACCAGTGCCGCTTCATCATGGTCGATCCGAAGATGCTGGAACTCTCCGTCTATGACGGCATCCCGCATCTGCTGGCACCCGTGGTCACCGAGCCGGGCAAGGCCGTCGTGGCGCTGAAATGGACCGTGCGCGAGATGGAGGACCGCTATCGCAAGATGTCGGAACTCGGCGTGCGCAATATCGCCTCCTATAACGAGCGCCTGGCGCAGGCCCATGCCAAGGGCGAGACTCTGGGCCGCACCGTGCAGACCGGCTTCGATCCGGAAACCGGCAAGCCGATGTATGAGGAGCGGCCGATCGACCTCAATCCGCTGCCCTTTATCGTGGTCATCGTGGATGAGCTGGCCGATTTGATGCTTGTCGCAGGCAAGGATATCGAGGCGGCAATCCAGCGCCTGGCGCAGATGGCGCGCGCGGCGGGCATCCACCTGATCATGGCGACCCAGCGTCCTTCGGTGGATGTCATCACCGGCACGA
>CAYSCA010000145.1:0-8414 GCA_964429465.1 uncultured Rhodospirillaceae bacterium | reverse complement strand
CAGACGTTCGCCGCGATCACCGCCGCGCGAGCATTGGTCGGGTCGCCGAGGAAATTGATACGCTGGTCGATGATGCCGAGCTCGATCAGCGCCCAGGAGATGATCGAGAACTGGGAATCGTAGATCCACCAGAAGGCGATGGCCGACAGGACGGTCGGAACGATGTAGGGCAGCAGCACCACGGCGCGGATGATCGCCTGCATCGGCAGGTGCCGGTTCAGCAGCAGCGCCAGCCAGAGCCCGAGCGCGAATTTCACCACGGTGGCGGCCACCGTGTAGAGGATGGTGTTGAACACCGATTTCAGGAAGATCGAGTCATCCAGCAGGGAAGCGTAATTCTCCCAGCCGATGAACACACCGGCCCGGCCGATGCGGGTGTCGGTGAAGCCGAGCCAGATGCCCAGACCCAGCGGATAGGTGAGGAAGACCAGCAGCAGCAGGGCGGCGGGCGCCATGAACAGGACGGACAGGAGGGCCGTGTTGTTGTTCAGGCGCTCCCAAAGCGAGGAAGAACGGGTCATGCAGGCCGATCTGTTGCAGTACGCGGACGAGAGGAACGGGGCGATGCCGCAGCATCGCCCCGCGCCGGGTCAGACCTTGTAGACGCGCAGCAGACGCTTCTCGGCCTCTTCCATCGCCTCTTTCGGCGATTTCGAGCCGGACGCCGCCTGGGCGACCATGTTGTTGACGATGTAGTCGTTCAGCGCGGCCGCCGAGGAATAGCCGAGCTTGCCCGAGTAGCCGTGCCACAGCATGTTCTTCACCGTGTCGCGGTAGGGCAGGTTCTTCGGATCCGACGACCAGACCTTGTTCTTCTCGTAAGCCTTCAGCGGATGCGTCACATAACCGATGGCGGCTTCCTGCCACGGCTCGTACTGCTCCTTCTCCCACATGAACTGGAGATAGGCCTTCGCCGCATTCGGGTATTTGCAATACTTGAAGACGTAAGCCTGGCTGAACAGGTGCAGCTCGGTCGGCTTGCCGACCGGGCCGATCGGGAAGTTGGCGTGCTGGATGTCGTCGGCCAGCGCCCTGATCTTGTCGTCCTTCGAATTCTTGGCCGCGTAATAGACCGAGATGCCGTTATTGGTCAGGCTGATCTGGCCGTCGAGGAACGCCTTGTTGTTGTTCGGGTCGAGCCAGCCCAGCGTGCCGGGGATGAAGGTCGCGTAGAGCTGCTTGGCATATTCCAGCGCCTTCAGCGTCTCCGGGCTGTTGATCACGACGTTGTTGTTGTCGTCGACCATCTTGCCGCCGAAGGCCCAGATCAGCCAGTAGGTCCAGGAACCGTCGCCGACCGCATTGCCGAGCGCGAAGCCGGACGGCGTGCCCTTGGCATGCAGCGCCTGGCAGAGCTTGAGGAAACCGTCGGTGTCCTTCGGGAATTCCTTGAAGCCGGCGGCGTCGACATGGCTCTTGCGGTAGACCATGCAGGCGCCGGCGGCGCCGAGCGGCAGGCCGATCCACTTGTTGTCGCGCTTGGCATAGCGTTCGCAGACCGGGAACCAGCCGCCGTACTTGCCGCCCAGGTAATTGGCGATGTCGCTCAGGTCGACCAGCTTCTCGGCGAAGAGATGCGGCACGTCGAAGAAGTCGAGCACGATATCCGGGCCCGAGCCGACATTGGCGGCCACCGAAGCCTTCGGCGCGATATCGGGCCAGGCCTCGCGATCGACGCGGACTTCTACGCCGGTCTTCTCGGTGAACTTCTTGGTATTGGCCATCCACACATCGATGTCGCCCTGGACGAACTGGCTCCAGCGCAGCAGGCGCAGCTTGGCGCCTTTTTCGATGTTCAGCTTCGGCGCCTGCTGCGCCATCACATGCTTGGGCAGCAGCAATCCGCCGCCGGCTCCCGCGGCCGCTGCGCCGATGGTGGTCTTGATGACATCGCGCCTAGTGAAATCCGACATGCCGATACGTCCTCCCATGGGGTTTTGTCTGGAATTCTGGCCGGGCCTGCGATGCAGGCCGGCAATCTTCAACACATCAAAACGCTGGACGGCGCCGGCAACGATTTCAGATGGAGCCGCCACTTAGTCTGGGGGACCGCCGGTTCCGGCGGTGAACAAGAAGTTTCCTCTCCTGGCTCCGGTCGTTGAAACTGCCGGACGCTGTTTTCGTATCTGAGATATAAGAGCCTAAGCAGGCCGACGCGTCCGCGCAACCCTTTTCGCGCGAGTTCCGGGCAGGAGTATCGCCTCAGATCATGGTTGCGGCAAACACCCTGGCATAATTGCCGCCGAGAATCTTCCTGGCTTCCTCCGAGTTGAATCCCTGCGCCTGCAATGCTGCCGCCAGAGCCGGCAGGTGCCGGTAATTCGGCAGCACGGAATAGCTGAGCAGGCCCATCATGTCCGAGCCCAGCCCGACATGGTCGACGCCGACCGCATCCGCCATCCGGGCGATCCCGGCGGCCAGGGCCGCCATGGTGGGGAAGATCGTGCTGGGCGGCCAGATGCCGATCACGCCGCCGGTCCGGGCGACCAGCTTCGCATGATCGGCGGAAATCGTCCGGCTGTATGCGGAGGGTGTCCGGTTGAGCGAGGTATGCGACAGGACCAGCGGCTTGGCCGTCACTTCCGCGGCCTGCTTCACCAGGTCGAAGGTGCCATGCGCGATATCGACGACGACGCCGAGCCGGTTGCAGCGCCGGATCACCTCGGCCCCGAACGGGGTCAGCCCGCCATGCACGGCGGGTTCCGTCTGGATATCGCCCAGTTCGTTCACCCGGTAATGCGTCAACTGCAGATGCCGCAGCTGCCAGCGGGCATGGGCCTCGTCGAGGCGCTCGATCCGGCCCTCGAGGAAATCGGCCCCTTCGCTGGCGACGATCGCCGATGGCCGGTCCGGCCGTGCCGCCTGCAGCGCCGCGGCGTCGGTGATGACGGCCAGCCCCTCCGCCCGGATCATGGCATGGGCGCGCTGAAAGGCCCGCTGGCTGTAGGCATAGAGCTCGCCCGGCGCGGGCTCGCGGAACGGGCGGATGCGACGGTCTTCGGTGGCGCGCGTCGCCGGGCTGTCGGCCACGATGCTCAGGCAGATCACCGCCATGCCGCCCTCGCGCATCGGCGCGGCGACCGGCGAGAAGGGGGCATTCTGCTCGATGCGGCGCAGGCCGAGGATCGAGCCGGCATGGCTATGGATATCGATGCTGGCGAATTCGGTAAGCGCCTCGCGGGCCGTGGCGGTTTCCGGCGCCGTGGCGCTGGCGCAGGCGGCCAGCGGCATCCAGGCCGAGAGGCCGAGCGCGGCGCCGGCGGTTATCGCCTGCCGCCGGGTGAAACCGGGATGCACGGCAGGAGCGGTGGCGATAGGCCGTGCATCCCGCAGCTGGTAGCGCCAGCCGCTGCCGTCATCGATGCATTGCCATAACCCGGAGAGCCGGAGATAGGGATCGGCTGCGTTCACCGGGGCGGCGGCAAAGACCTCGACGCGCCGGGCCGGGTCGCGCGGCAGATGGCCGAAGCAGCAGGCCGGTTCGGCCAGCAGGGCGAAATAATCATGGTCCTCGCCGGGCTCGGCCGGCGCGATCCAGCCGGCGATCTCCACCGGCTGCCCATGCAGGGTTTCGGCCGCCTTGCCGGAGCCGAGATCGTCCCATTCCAGCCGCATCGTTTCCCCCTCGAGGCTGCGCCAGCATGGCGCGCCGGGGGCCCGGGCGGAAGCGGAATCTGCGCCTGCATGGCATCGCTTGACGGTCCTGCGGACGGCTGCTTACCTGCCGCCACACAGCGATGCGGAGGCGGTGATGAGCAATCCCCAGATCGGCGACATCCTGGCCGTGGTGCAGGTCTATCTCGACGGCCTCTACGAGGGCGATCCGGAGAAGCTGCGCCAGGCCTTCCATCCGGCCTCCAGCCTGTTCGCGTCGATCGACGGCAAGCTGGTCCATGTGCCGCGCGAGCAATGGTGCGAGATGGTGGCCGGGCGCCCGTCGCCGAAAGCGAAGGGCCAGGGCCGCGAGCATGAGCGGATACTTTCGGTCGACCTCACCGGGCCGGATACCGCGATGGTCAAGCTCAACTGCGCCATCCTGCCGCGCCTTTTCACCGACTATCTCAGCCTGATCAGGCTGGATGGCCGCTGGCAGGTGATCAGCAAGACCTACCACGCCGAGACCCTGCCGGCCTGAACCGGATTCCTGCTCATGTCTGCCAGCGAACGCGGAGTCATCGTGTCCGATGGCTTCAACCTGCAATACATTGTCGAGGGGCAAGGCAGTCCGGCGCTGATCGTCGGTTCCGCCCTGTATTATGCCCGTTGCTTCTCGCCGGACCTGCGCCGGCACCTGAAGCTCGCCTTCATGGATCACCGCGGCTTCGCGACGGGCAACAGCAGCACCGATGCGGCACGATACGAAATGGACCTGCTGGTCGGGGATATCGAGCGCGTGCGGCAGCAGCTCGGCCTGGACCGCATCGTGATGATCGGCCATTCCGGCCATGCCTTCATGGCGCTGGAATATGCGCGCCGCCACCCGCAGCATGTCTCGCATCTGGTGCTGCTCTGCTGCGGCGCGGACTATACGGCGGCCGGCCATGCGGCGGCCGAGCGCCATCTGGCGGAATCGGTCTGCCCGGAGCGCAAGGCGGCGCTGGCCGCAGCGATGGCGAAGCTGCCGGCGATGATCGAAACCGCGCCGGAAAAGGCTTTCGTGTCGTTCTGTCTGGCCACGGCGGCGAAGAGCTGGTTCGACTACAATTTCGACGCCGCGCCGCTCTGGGCCGGCATCGAGACCAACATGACGATGTTCGACCATGTCTGGGGCAAGGTCATACCGGGTATGGATATCGCCGCCCTCGCGCCGGATCTGCCGATGCCGGTTTTCCTCGGGCTGGGCCGCTACGACTACCTCGTGCCGCCGGCGCATACCTGGGAACGGGTCCGCGACAGCTTCCGCGATCTCACGATCCGCGTCTTCGAGCGCAGCAGCCATGCGCCGATGCTGGAAGAGCCGGAAGCCTTCGACCGCGAATTGCTGGCGTGGATCGGCAGCCGCTAGGCTGCCGCCGCCACGTTCGATTTCCGCCGGATCACCACTGCGGTCAGCGTCGTCAGCGCCAGCATGGCGGCGACGAACCACAGCACACGCTCGGGCAGGCCGTGGTCGAGCAGCAGGCCGATCACCAGCGGCGCCAGGGCCGAGCCGGCATCGAGGCCGGAATAGACGAAGCCGAAGACGCGGCCCGAAGCGCCTTTCGGCGCCGCGCCGCGCACGATCAGGTCGCGCGACGGCGTGGTGAAGCCCTGCAGGAAGCCGGCCCCGGCAATGGCGCCGACCAGCAGGAAGCCGGGCAGGTTCAGGTTCGCCACCAGCAGCATCATCACCGCGGCGCCGAGCAGGCCGGAAATGACGATCATCTCCAGCTTCACGCCCTTGTCGGCGACATAGCCGCCGACCATGACGCCGACGGACGCGCCGAGCAGGAAGGCGGTCAGCGCCGTGGTCGCCAGCGCCAGCGGCGTGCCATACAGCGCATCCAGGGTGGCGGGCAGGAAGTTCTGCACCCCGATCAGGGCAAACGACAGCAGCAGGAAATACATGAAGCACATCACCACCGGCATGGTGAGCAGCGGGCCGAGCGCGGCCTGCGCCTGGCCCTTTGCCGCCGCTTCGCGCCGCGCGGCGCCGGCATCTTCCTTCAGCAGGTCGCGGTTCAGCAGCAGCGCGGCAAGGATCACGTAGCCCACGATCGCGGCGATGATCGGCGCGGCGCGCCAGCCGAACAGGGCCGCGCCGCCGGCCATCAGCACCGGCGCCAGCGCCCAGCCGAGATTGCCGCCGAGCGTATGCGTCCCGTAGGCGCGGCCGAGGCGCTTCTGGTCCACCGAGGCATTGAGGATCGAGAAATCTGCCGGGTGGAAGACGGAATTGCCGATGCCGGCCAGCACGGCAACGGGCAGCAGCATCCAGAAGGTCGGCACCAGGCCGTAGAGCAGGATCGCCGTGCAGTAGATGCCCAGGCCGCCGATCAGCACGTTGCGCGCGCCGGCGCGGTCGACCAGGAAGCCGGCCGGCGTCTGCAGCAGGCCGGAGGTGACATAGAACAGCGTCATCACCAGGCCGAGCTGGGTATAGCTGACTGCGAAGACGTCTTTCAGGAAGGGGAACAGCGGCGGCAGCACCAGCTGGAAGAAATGGCTGCAGCCATGCGCGACGCCGATTAGGGCCATCACCTTGAGGTCACGGTTGGCGGGTGCGGCGGGCTGGCCGGCGGGAAGGGCGAAATCGGTCATCTCTGGGCCTGCGGACGGTCTGGGTGGCAATCCGGCTGTGCCGCCGGTTCGCCTCAGGCTAGCAGATTATCCGTCTGCGGAAAGGGGAAAGTAACCGGATGGTTTCGTTGCCATGCAGGGCAGCTATGCCTGCCCCGCAATCCAGTCGAGATAGCTCTGCAGGATGTAGCTGGCGGCCAGCTTGTCGACCAGTTCGGCGCGCCGGGCGCGGCTCAGGTCAGCTTCCACCATCATTCGCTCGACCGCCACGGTGCTCAGCCGCTCGTCCCACAGCGCGATGGGCAGCGGCTCGAGCTGCGCCATGTTGCGGGCGAAGGCGCGCGCCGCCTGGCAGCGCGGGCCTTCCGAGCCGTCCATGTTCACCGGCAGGCCGAGCACCAGCGCGGCGACGCCTTCCCTGGCGATGATTCGCCGCAGCTCGGCGGCATCGGTGCCGAACTTCTTGCGCGCGATCGTCGCATAGGGCGAGGCGATCCGGTGCCCGGCATCCGACAGCGCCAGGCCGATCGTCTTGGTGCCGAGATCGAGGCCGAGATAGCGCTGGCCGGGCTGCAGCCGGACCGGGCCGTCTGCGGGCCGGAATGGCGTCTTTTTCGGGGGCTCTCCGGAGGGGGGAGCAGGGTTGCCGGGCCCGGTCACGAATGATACTTTCCGCCGCCTTTTCAAAGAATTCCTTGTCAACATTACCGAGGCGGACAGCGCATGTCATTGGACAGAGCGGCCGTGGCGAAGATCGCCAAGCTGGCCCGGCTGAAAATGGAACCCGAACGGCTCGAGGCGATGACCGCCGAGCTGAACCAGATCCTCTCCTTCGTGGAGGAGCTGCAGGGGGTGAATACCGATAATGTCGCCCCGATGACCTCGGTCCAGCCCATGAAGCTGCGCCAGCGCGCGGACGAGGTGAATGACGGCGGCAACCCGGAAGCCGTGCTGAAGAACGCGCCGCAGCGCCAGGGCGATTTCTATACCGTACCGAAGGTCATCGAGTGATGAGTATCGATCCAGCAACGCTGACCATTTCCGCTGCCCTGGACGGGCTGGCGAAGAAGGATTTCACCTCGGTCGAGCTGACCGAGGCCTGCATCAAGGCGATGCAGGCGGCCAAGCCGCTGAACGCCATGATCACCGAGACGCCGGACAAGGCGCTGGAGATGGCGAAGGCGGCCGATGCCCGCCGCGAGAAGGGGGAGGCCGGCCTGCTGGAAGGCATTCCGCTCGCCATCAAGGACCTGTTCTGCACCGAGGGCGTGCTGACCACCGCGGCCAGCCATATCCTCGATGGCTTCCATCCGGCCTATGAAAGCACCGTCACGGCAAGGCTGTGGCAGCAGGGCGCGGTGATGCTGGGCAAGCTGAACCTCGACGAATTCGCCATGGGGTCGTCGAACGAGACCAGCTATTACGGCCCGGCGATCAATCCCTGGCGCGCCAAGGACGGCACCAGGCTGGTGCCCGGCGGTTCGTCGGGCGGCTCGGCGGCTGCGGTCGCCGCCGGCTTCGCGCTCGGCGCCACCGGCACAGATACCGGCGGCTCGATCCGCCAGCCGGCCGCGCTCTGCGGCATCACCGGCATCAAGCCGACCTATGGCCGCGTGTCGCGCTGGGGCATCGTCGCCTTCGCCTCATCGCTCGACCAGGCCGGACCGATGACCCGCAGCGTGCGCGATTCCGCGCTGATGCTGCAGGCCATGGCCGGCTTCGATCCGAAGGACAGCACCTGCGTCGACCTGCCGGTGCCGGATTACGTCGGCGGTCTCGAGGCCGGCGTGAAGGGCCTGCGCATCGGCATCCCGCGCGAATACCGCATGGACGGTATGGACAGGGAGATCGAGGCGCTCTGGGCCAAAGGCAAGGAGTGGCTCAAGGATGCCGGCGCCGAGGTGGTCGACATCTCGCTGCCGCATACCCATTACGCGCTGCCGGCCTATTACATCGTGGCGCCGGCCGAGGCCTCGTCCAATCTCGCGCGCTATGACGGCGTCCGCTACGGGCTCCGCGTGCCGGGCAAGGACCTGATCGAGATGTACGAGAATACCCGCGGCGAAGGTTTCGGCCGCGAGGTGCAGCGCCGCATCATGATCGGCACCTACGTGCTGTCGGCCGGCTATTACGACGCCTACTATCTGAAGGCGCAGAAGGTGCGGACCTTGATCAAGCGCGACTTCGATCGAGCC
>CAYSCA010000144.1:0-8415 GCA_964429465.1 uncultured Rhodospirillaceae bacterium | reverse complement strand
CGCGGGCGATGCCGTCGCCGACGCTGAGCACCTGGCCGACTTCCGAGACTTCGGCTTCGGCGCCGAAATTCTTGATCTGCGTCTTCAGGATTTCCGAAATTTCTGCGGCGCGGATGTCCATCACGCAACACCTTTCATGGCGGACTTGAGGTTATTGAGCTTCGTGCGGATCGAGGCATCGATCATGCGCGAGCCGAGTTTGACGACCAGGCCGCCGATCAGGCCGGGATCGACCTTGGCGTTGATCACGACATTGCCGGCGGCGACCGACGACAACGAAGACTTGAGCTGCTGCAGCTGCGCGTCATTGAGCGGCACAGCGGAGGTGACTTCGGCCAGCGCCTCGCCGCGATGATGGCTGAGCAGGCTGCGGAAGTCGCGGATGATGTCGGCGAGCGCGAAGAGCCGGCGGTTCTGCGCGGTCAGGCCGAGGAAGCGGCGCACCAGGTCCTGGAAGCCGGCGCGCCCGGCGACCGCGGCGATGGCCTTCGCCTGCTCGTCGCGGCTGAAGGCCGGCGAACGGACCAGCCGGGTGAGATCGGCGGATTCGGCCAGCATCGCCGACAATGCATCGAGATCCTTGGCCACGGCATCGAGCTGGCCGGCCTCCCGCGCCAGATCGAACAGCGCAGTCGCATAGCGGCCGGCGATGCCGGAGACGATGGTTTCCTGAGCCACGAACGACCCTTCTTCTTATAGCGCGCCGGACTATCGGACCGGGTACGGACGTTAACGATCCGCCCTGACTCCGACGCGCCGCGACGCATCGTGTAAGGCTTTGACTAACCTGGGGAATTGGCACGCTTTGGCCGCGTTTCCGCGACCCCTGGCGCGAAAGCCGCGCTTAACTAGCATAAGGGGTATGGCGGTGCAACAGCGACGCCCCCCACCCCTTGCGCGGAATTGTCGCAGACTTTGGTCGTAAGCTGCGCCGGACGCCGAGCCGGTGCGGGCCAGTTCAGGCCAGTGCGAGCCAATTCGGGCCAGTTGGGGCCAATTGGAGCCAGTTCGAGCCAGCTCGGGCCAGTGGAATCCCGGTTCTGCCGCACGATCCGCATCGGATTCCCCGGTTTGCCGCTATTCCTCCCCGCGCTGCGCCTGCTCGAAGGCCTTTTTCTCCGCCATCGCGCGGTCGTAGGCGTCCCTGGTTTCGTGCCATTCGCGGGTTTCGCGCAGCATCCGCTCCAGCTCGGCCTCGCCGATCACGCGCTCGGCCTCCTCATCCTCGCTCGGCATCCGCTGGCCCGGCCGCAAAGCGGCCTGGAAACGCAGTGCGAGGCTGTGGCCAGCCGTTTTCCCGCTGGCGAGCTCGCCAAGCCCGATGCGGTCGCCCAGCCATTGCAGCAGGCGCGGATTGTCGGAATGCAGCTTCAGGTGACTGATGGCGTAATCGCCGAGCGCACCGAAGCGCAGCTGCGCCATCAGCCGGCCATGCGCATGTTCGCCCTCGATGCGGAGCCGGAAGCGGCGGCTGCGGCGCAGGTTGCGCCGGATCGCCTGCGGATCGCAGCGCAGCTGGCGGGCCGCATCCTCGATGCTGCAGCCGCTGGCGAGCAGCCGCGCTGCCCTGCCCCAGTCGATGCGCGACCGACGCGCAGTGGCAGCAGGGGCGCCGGTCGGAAGGTCGCGTGGCGGCGGTGCTTCGCCGGGCGGTGTCCAGCCGAGCAGCTCGTTCGCAACGGCGGCATCGGCCGCCAGCTGCGGCTCGTCGGGATAGAGTTCGCTGAAATAAGCGTGAAGATCGGTGGTTTTCTGCTGTTTCTGCATGGGGAGCCTCCTGGGGAGACGTTCCATTATAGCAGACAAATAGAACATTTCAAGAAAATAAGATTAAAAGCTCTGTTCCCGACGCGGCCCGCCCGGTTCATGTCCAAAGGGCCGGATTTATTGTTGACTAGGCAACCATACTGAGATAGTTTACTAGACAACGACAGGATCGCCATGCCCCCTGAGACCCAGCCATCAGCCCTTCAGGCCCATCTCGGCTACTGGATGCGGATCGTTTCCAACGCGGTGTCGCAACGCTTTGCCCGCGAGATGGAGGCCGCCGGCGTCACCGTGGCCGAATGGGTTTTCCTGCGCATGCTGTGGGATGTCGGGCAGATCGCGCCCTCGGCACTGGCGGAGCGCATGGGGCTGACGAAAGGCGCGGTGTCACGGCTGGCCGATCGCCTGGTTGCCAAGGATCTGGTGCACCGCGAGGCCAATGCCGAGGACCGGCGGGCCCATACGCTTGCCCTCAATGCCAAGGGCCGGGCGCTTGTGCCCCGGCTGGCGGCGATGGCCGATCAGAATGATGCGGTCTTCTTCGACGTGCTCGAAACGGATGAGCGTCAGCAGCTCATGCGGCTGCTTGCGAAAATCGTGCTGGCGCGAGAGCTGACGGGCATGCCGACCGACTGACCCGGGCCGGACAAATCAGACATTTCAGGATGAGGAGAGCGCCATGGACGCGCAACAGAAAGCCATTGCCCAAAAATGCCTCGACGGCGCCTACGACAACACGCTGAGCTTTCCCGCAGGCGTGAAGATGCTGCTGGAGGCGGGCTTCGAGGGCTACCACGTCGATTACCGCCGCAACACGCGCGTGCATTACCTGCCAGGCGGCGAAACGCTGCTGCTGGCCAATCCGCACAGCCACGGCGCGGTCGGCGCCCGGTTCAACCAGCCGGAGATCGCGGCCGCCATCAAATGGGCGCAGCTCAGCCCGCCCGACTACGATTACAACGCCTTCAACGAGAAGGTCACCGCCAACGGATGCGCGGGCTACATCGTGTCGATCCTCGGCCGGCGCGTGCTCTATTACGGCCGCACTGCGGAAACCCATGTCGAGCATTTCCCGCAATAGCGCGGGAGACGATGAATATGGCCGGAACCGTCATCGGCGGGATCATTCCCGCCGTCTTCCTCGGGCTTGGGACCGTGCTCATGCGCGCCAGCATCGGCGCCGGGACGACCATCCCGATGTATCTCGCCGTTGTGGGCACCACGATTGCCGCGATCGGCTGGGGGGCCGTCCTGGTGGGCCCCGGCGGCGCCGTCGCGACGAAAGCCAGCCTGTATGCCGGCCTCATGGGGCTGACCTGGTCGATCGCCATCGCCTGCATCGCTTACGGCTTTGGCGTGCTGAAGCTTCCGGTTTCCGTCGTTGCACCGATGACCAACAGCAACGCCCTGGTCGCGGTCCTGGTCGGCGCCATCGTGTTTTCGGAATGGAAGAGTCTCGACATGGCGGGCGTGACGACCGGCGCCGTGCTCATCTGCGCAGGCGCAACCATCGTGTCGCTCGCAAAATAGCCGGCGCCACGCGGCGGGCGGCTGTCCCGGCTTTGCGGCAGAGGTCAGGCCGGCTTGCCGCAGGTTCCGTCGGCGCAGCCTTCCGGGGCGGCCTCCGGCGCCGTTTCCGCCATTGTCGCCGGCGCCGGCATGCCGAGCGCCGAGGCGATGCGGGCGCCCACCACCATATCGTCCTCGGCGCCCAACCGAGCATGAAGCAGCGTGCCGTCGCGGCCGATCAGCACGCTGCTGGGCGTGCCCTGGAACCGGTAGCGCTCCATGGTGACCGGCAGCAGGCCGCCGTCTTCGCCGGGCCGGTCGACGCCGACCGGGTGAGTGATGCGGTATTCATGGATGAACGCCTCCAGCGCCACCGGCGTCATCGCGGCGTGATGCTCGAACACCGTGTGCAGGCCGATCACCTGCAGGTCGGTGTGGCCGAAGACCTGCTCGATCTTCTGCGCCTGCGGGATGGAAAGCGAGACGCAGCCGGGACAGAGCATCTGGAAGGCATGCAGATAGACGACGCGGCCGCGCAAGGCGGCAAGGCTGAGCGGCGCCGGCGTGTTGAACCAGCGGGAGACGGCGAGTTCGGGGGCGAGGCGCTTCATGACGGCAGAAATTCCCTCCGGCAGCGCCATCGAGTGTCGCGCAGCCGCCGCTGAATCTCAAACGGCTGCCGGCAAACGGCTATGCGGGCGACAACCGCTGCATATGGGATCGGGAGGGAATGGAGATTGGGAGGAAATGGCTGGGGGACTAGGATTCGAACCTAGACAACCAGAGTCAGAGTCTGGGGTCCTACCGTTAGACGATCCCCCAGCAGGGATCGGGGCCGGGATATAGCCCGTCGCCCCCGCCTTTGCAACCCCTGCTGCGCGCCGGCGCTAGCGCCTGAAAAGACTGGCGATTTCCAGATGCGGCGACCAGCGGAACTGGTCGATCGGCACGGCCTTCTCGAGCCGCCAGCCGGCATCGGCGAGCTGGCGGGCGTCGCGGGCGAAGCTGTTGGCGTCGCAGGACATCATGACGATCACGGCCGGCGCCGCCTCGCCCGCGGCGGCAAGCTGGGCCACCTGGGCCTTCGCCCCGGCCCGCGGCGGGTCGAGAAGGATGGCATCGAGCTTCTTGAACTCGGCCGGCATCAGCGGCTGGCGCTCCAGGTCGCGGGCCTGCGCCTCGAGCCGGCCCGGCAGCCCCGCCTGCCCGGCCGCCGCCTTCAGCGCCGCGATCGCCGGCCGGTCGGCATCCGCCGCCAGCACGCTTTTCCCCGCTTCGGCGAGGCGCAGCGCGAAGGCGCCGCAGCCCGAAAAGAGATCGGCGACCCGTCTGCTGCCGGCCAGCGCATCGAGCGCAAAGCCGGCCATCGCCTGCTCGGCCTCCGCGCTCGCCTGCAGGAAGCCGCCCGGCGCCAGCGGCACGGCGACCGCGCCGAAGCGCACCTGCGGCGCGCGCTCGCCCAGATACAGCAGATCCGGCTCGCTGCGCGGATCGAAGCGCCAGCTCAGGCGCGCAAGGCCCATCGCCTTGGCCGCGCGGCTCAGCTCGATGCGCTCCTGTACGCGCATCTTCAGCTTGCCGGTGATCACCGCATCCAGTCCGGTTTCGGTCTCGGTCAGCTTCAGGTCGACCGCCCAGCCATCGCCGAGCACCGGCATCAGCGCGGCGCGGAAGGCCGGCAGCTTGTCCAGCAATGCCGGCCGCAGCACGGCGCATCCGGTGAGGTCGACGATGCGCCGGCTGGCGGCTTCGTGGAAGCCGAGCAGGACATTTTCCTTGATGCGGCGGAGCACGAATTCGGCGCGGCGGCGCGAGGCATCGGGCACGGCGATCAGGTCTTCCACCGGCGGCGCCGCGAAGCCGCGGCGCTGGAGCGCCGCCACCAGCTTGTCGCGCTTCCAGTCGCGATAGGGCGCTTCCGCCCAATGCTGCAGCGCGCAGCCGCCGCAGAGCTGGAAATGGCCGCAGGGAGGCTCGGTGCGATCCGGGCCGGCCTCCTCCAGCACGCTGAGCGAAGCGGCAAAGCCGTCGCCGCGTGCCTCGCCCACGCGCGCGGCGACGCGGTCGCCCGGCACGGTGAACGGCACGTAATAGCGTTCGCCGTCCCTGGTCAGCACGCCATGGCCCTGGCCGCCGATCCGCTCGATCACGCCTTCGACATCACGCGCCACTGAACTCGGCTCCTATCAGGAATTCGATATTGCCCTCCGGCCCCTGGATCGGGCTGGTTTCGATGCCGCGCACCGTCCAGCCGGGCAGGCCGGACCACCAGAGGCGGATATCGGCGCAGACGGCCTCGTGCAAAGCCGGATCGCGCACCACGCCACCCTTGCCCACCCTTTCGCGCCCGACCTCGAATTGCGGCTTGATCAGGGCGACGGCCCAGGCGCCCTTCGCCGCCCGCGCCAGCGCGGCCGGCAGCACGGTCTTCAGCCCGATGAAACTGGCATCGCAGACAACGGCGCCGGCCGCCTCGGGGATCTGCTCCGCCGAGATATGGCGCGCATTGGTCTTTTCCAGCACGACGACGCGGGGATCGTTGCGCAGCTTCCAGTCGAGCTGGCCCTCGCCGACATCGACGGCATAGACCCTGGCCGCCCCGTTCTGCAGCAGCACATCGGTGAAACCGCCGGTGGAGGCGCCGACATCGATGCAGATGCGCCCCTCGACCGGAAAGCCGAAATGCTGCAATCCATGCGCCAGCTTGATGCCGCCGCGGCTGACCCAGGGATGCGGCCTGCCGCGCAGCTCCAGCGGCGCGTCGGCGGCGACCTGATGGCCCGGCTTGTCGAGGCGCTTCTCGCCGGAGAACACCAGGCCGGCCATGATGGCGGCCTGCGCCCTGGCCCGGCTTTCGCTGAGCCCGCGCTCGACCAGCGCCTGGTCGAGCCGCATCTTCCCGGGCTTCACGGGCCCCGCCTTCATGCCGGCTGCACCTGCATGCGCCGCAGCCTATGCGTCCAGGCGGCAAAGCGCCAGACCAGCAGCAGGGCGGCAACCGCCAGGCCGACGCACAGGCCGGTCCAGACGCCGGTGCCGCGCAGGTCGGTGTAGAAGCCGAACCAGATCGCCGCCGGCAGGCCGCAGAGCCAGTAGCCGATGGCGGCATAGAGCATCGGCACGGTGGTATCCTTCAGTCCGCGCAGCGCGCCGTTGGCCACCGCCTGGGCGCCGTCGACCAGCTGGAACATCGCGGCGATGCCGAGATAGGCGACCGCCAGCGCGAACACCGTCGAGCCGTGGTCGCTGACGAACAATCCGACCAGTCCGGCGCCGGCGGACCAGAAGACGACGGCCATCGTCGCCATGAAGCCCATGCCCATGGCGATGGCGATCCAGCCGGCCCGCACCGCGCCGGCGGGGTCGCGCGCGCCGATGGCCAGCCCGACGCGCACGGTGGCGGCCTGGGCGATGCCGAGCGGCACCATGAAGCTGATCGAGGCCCATTGCAGCGCGATCTGGTGCGCGGCGACTTCCGACGCGCCCAGCCGGCCCATCAACTGCGCGGCCAGCGAGAACATGCCGATCTCGGAGCCGAAGGTCAGCGCGATCGGCCCGGCGATATGCAGGTATTCGGCAAGCCGCTGCCGGCTGCTGCGGAAGAGGCCGCGCCAGAGGTCGTAGCGGCCGAATTGCCGGTCCCGGGCGATATACGCGGCGAAGGCGAGAAAGACGATCCAGTTGGCCGCGGCCGAGCCGATTCCGGCGCCGAGGATGCCAAGCGCCGGCAGCCCGAATGCGCCGAAGGCCAGGCTGTAGACCAGCAGCGCATTGAGCCCCACCGCCAGGATCATCAGCACCATCGCGGGCCGCGGCCGGCTCAGCGCCGCGATGAAGGAGCGCAGCACGACGAAGCCGAGCGTGGGAAACATCGCCGCCGAGAGCAGGCGCAGGAACAGCGATGTGTCGGCGATCAGCTCGGGCGGCTGGCCGAACCAGACGAGGAAGGGCTCGCAGGACCACAGCAGCAAGGCGGCAAGAACGCTGAAGCCGAGCGAGACGATCAGCCCGTCATGCACGGCATGGCGCACGCTGGCGAGGTCGGCAGCATCGCGGCCGATCGCCTGCGCGGCGATCGGCGCCACCGCCATGGCCAGCCCGGTGCCGACCAGCCAGAAGAAGGAGAACAGCCCGAAGGTGAGCGCGCCGACCGCCAGCGCATGCTCGGAGAGCCGCGCCAGCAGCAGCACGTCGGTGGTGTGGATGGCGACCTGCGCCAGCTGGGTGCCGACAATCGGCAGCGCCAGCGTGAGCGTCGCCCGCGCCTCGGTCAGGATCATGGTGCGGATCCCGGTTTAAGCGCGGACGGGCTGTTCGGCGGCCGGTCGGCCCAGAGAAGACTGGCCCAGGGCCGACAGAGCCATGGCGACAATCTGCGGCGCGTTCAGCCCCGCGTCGTCATACTGCTTTGCCGGCGCCTCATGCTCGATGAAGCGGTCGGGCAGCACCATCGGGCGCACCTTCAGCCCGTGATCGAGCAGGCCGTCATGACTGAGGAACTGCAGCACATGGCTGCCGAAGCCGCCGACCGAGCCTTCCTCGATGGTGATCAGCACCTCGTGATGCCGCGCCAGCTGCCGCACCAGATCGGTATCGAGCGGCTTGCAGAAGCGCGCATCGGCCACCGTGGTCGGCAGGCCGCGGGCGCCGAGCTCCTCGGCGGCCTTCAGGGCTTCCGCCAGCCGGGCGCCGAAGGACAGGATGGCGATCGAGCTGCCCTCGCGGATCACGCGGCCCTTGCCGAGCGGCAGCACCAGGCCGCGCTCGGGCAGGGCCAGACCGAGGCCTTCGCCGCGCGGATAGCGGAAGGCGCTGGGCCGGTCGTCGATGGCCGCCGCCGTCGCCACCATATGCACCAGCTCGGCCTCGTCGGCCGCCGCCATCACCACCATGTCAGGCAGGCAGGCGAGATAGGCGATGTCGAAGCTGCCGGCATGGGTGGCGCCGTCGGCGCCGACCAGGCCGGCGCGGTCGATGGCGAAGCGCACAGGCAGCTTCTGGATCGCCACGTCATGCACGACCTGGTCATAGGCGCGTTGCAGGAAGGTGGAATAGATGGCGGCAAAGGGCCTGTAGCCTTCGGCGGCGAGCCCGGCGGCGAAGGTGACGGCGTGCTGCTCGGCGATGCCGACATCGAAG
>CAYSCA010000143.1:0-8562 GCA_964429465.1 uncultured Rhodospirillaceae bacterium | reverse complement strand
CCTCGCTGGTGGCGCTGATGCAGGAGGACATGAAGAAGCTGATCGCCTATTCCTCGGTCGCCCATATGGGCTTCGTGACCATGGGCATCTTCGCGCTGAACACGCAGGGCGTCGAAGGCGCGATCTTCCAGATGCTCAGCCACGGCATCGTCTCGGGCGCGCTGTTCCTCGGTGTCGGCGTGATCTATGACCGCCTGCATACCCGCGAGATCGCGCGCTATGGCGGCCTTGCCAACAACATGCCGAAATATGCGCTGGTGCTGATGCTGTTCACCATGGCCAATGTCGGCCTGCCGGGCACCGGCGGCTTCGTCGGAGAACTGCTCACCCTGGTCGGCGCCTTCCAGGCCAATACCTGGGTTGCCCTGCTGGCCACCACGGGCGTCATCCTGTCGGCGGCCTATGCGCTCTGGTTGTACCGCAGGGTGGTGTTCGGCGAACTGACCAAGGATGACCTGAAGGCCATGCTCGATCTCAGCCCACGCGAGATCGCCACCTTCGCGCCGCTGGTGATCCTGACGCTGTGGATGGGCATCTATCCTGCGCCGTTCTTCGATGTCATGGCCGTGTCGGTGAAGCATCTGCTCGCCCAGCACGAGACTGCGCTGGCCGCCGCCAAGGCGGTGGCGACCGCCGCCCGCTAGGAGTTCGAACGTGACCAACGCCACCCTGCCGCTGCTCGCGCCTGCTTATCCGGAAATCTGGCTTGCCGTCGCGGCAATGGCCATGCTGATGCTCGGCGTCTTCCGCGGCGACCGCTCGACATGGCTGGTCTCGTGGCTTTCGATCGTCGTGCTGGCGGTGACGGCGGCGCTCATCCTGATGCAGCCGCCGGAAACGGCGAGCACCTTCGGCGGCGCCTTCATCGCCGACGAATTCGGCCGCTTCGCCAAGCTGCTGGTACTGCTCGGCTCGGCCTTCGCCATCGTGCTGTCGCTGGGCTATCTCCGCACCGAGCGCATGGAGCGCTTTGAATTCCCCGTCATTATCCTGCTGGCCACCACCGGCATGATGATGATGATCTCGGCCAACGACCTGATCGCGCTGTATCTCGGCCTCGAACTGCAGTCTCTGGCGCTCTACGTGATGGCCGCCTTCAAGCGCGATTCCGGCCGCGCCACCGAAGCCGGCCTGAAGTATTTCGTGCTTGGCGCGCTGTCGTCTGGCATGCTGCTCTACGGCGCCTCGCTGATCTATGGCTTTGCCGGCGCCACCAGCTTCCCGCTGATCGCCCAGGCCTTCGCCGGCGGCGGCCAGGCCTCCATCGGCATCGTGATCGGCATCGTCTTCCTGATCGCCGGTCTGGCCTTCAAGACCTCGGCCGTGCCCTTCCATATGTGGACGCCGGATGTCTATGAAGGCGCGCCCACCCCGGTGACCGCCTTCTTTGCCGCCGCGCCGAAGGTGGCGGCACTGGCGCTGTTCGTGCGCGCCATGCTGACGCCGTTCAGCGATATCGCGGCCGAGTGGCAGCAGATCGTTATTGTCATCAGCGCGCTCAGCATGATCCTCGGCGCCTTCGCCGCGATCGCCCAGAGCAACATCAAGCGCCTGATGGCCTATTCCTCCATCGGCCATGTCGGCTATGCCCTGATCGGCCTGGCCGCGGGCACGGAGGAGGGCGTCCGCGGCATCCTGATCTATCTGCTGATCTACGTGGCGATGACCCTGGGTACTTTCGCGGTCATCCTTGCCATGCGCCAGAAGGACCAACTGGTCGAGGGGGTGAACGATCTCGCCGGCCTGGCGCGCACCCATCCGGGCATGGCGCTGCTGATGGCCGCCTTCATGTTCTCGCTGGCAGGTGTGCCGCCGCTGGCCGGCTTCTTCGGCAAGTTCTACATCTTCATGGCCGCGATCAATGCGCAGCTTTACACCCTGGCGGTGATTGGCGTGCTCAGCTCGGTGGTAGGCGCCTATTACTACCTGCGCATCGTCAAGCTGATGTATTTCGACGAGGTGACCGAGCCGCTTGCCAAGCCGGTGCGCGGTGAACTGGGCGTGGTGATGACGGTGACCGGCCTGTTCGTCATTCTGTTCTTCGTCTTTCCGGCGCCGATCCTGGCTGCGGCCGGCAATGCCGCCAAGGCGCTGTTTCCCTGATCTCGGACCGGCGGCCGGAAGCCGGCATGAACTGGGATCTCCGGACGTTCGACGTCCTCGACAGCACCAATGAAGAGGCGCGGCGCCAGGCTGAGGCCGGCGCGCCGGAGGGCGTCGCCATTCTGGCCAAAAGCCAGACGGCGGGGCGCGGCCGGCGCGGGCGCTCCTGGGAGTCGCCGGAGGGCAACCTTTTTCTGTCGCTGCTGCTGCGTCCTGCGGTAACCCCGGCCGAGGCGGCGAAACTTTCCTTCCTCGCGGCCCTGGCCTTGAGCGAATCCGTCGAACTCGCCGCCCCAGCGCTGGCCGGGCGGATCCGCTGCAAATGGCCGAATGACGTGCTGGTCGACGGCGCCAAGATTTCCGGCGTGCTGCTGGAATCGCGGACCCGGCCGGACGGCGCCCTGGACTGGGTGATTGCCGGCATCGGCGCCAATCTGGCGCATCGGCCGCTGAACACGCTGTATCCGGCGACCGCGCTGGCCGAGCATGATGCGATCCCCGATCCCGTGCAGTTCGCCAACTGGCTGCTGGCCCGGTTCGGCTACTGGTACGATCGCTGGAAGGCCGAAGGCTTCGCGCCGCTGCGCGAGGCCTGGCTGAAGCGCGCGCAGGGGCTGGGCGAGCCCATTGTCGTGCGCCTCCCCGAGGGCGAGTTGCACGGACGCTTCGCGGCGCTGGACGACAGCGGCGCGCTTCTGCTGGAATTGCCGGACGGCCGCCGTCAGGCGATCACCGCCGGCGATGTCTTTCCGGCGGCCTGAGAGGAGAAGCCATGCTGCTCGCCATCAACGCCAACAACACCAATGTCAAATTCGGCGTGATCGATGGCGACCGCATCGTCGGCGAATGGCGCCAGCATACCTCGGCCATGCGCACGGCCGACGAGCACGCCGTCTGGCTGCTGCAGCTGATGCAGATTGAAGGCATCGATCCCAAGAGCATAGACGCCGCCATCATCGGCAGCGTGGTGCCGCAGGCCACCTTCAACCTGCGCCGGCTCTGCACCCGCTATTTCGAGACCGAGCCGCTGGTGCTGGGCGAGCCCAGCGTCAAATATGGCATCCAGATCAAGGGGGCCGGGGCGGGCGCCGACCGCATCTGCAATACCGTGGGCGCCAGCATCCTGTTCCCGAAGATGCCGATGATCGTGGTGGATTTCGGCACCGCCACCACCTTCGACGTGGTCGACGAGGAGGGCAGCTATTGCGGCGGCGTCATCGCGCCCGGCATCAACCTCTCGATCGAGGCGCTGGTCAACGCCACGGCTTTGCTGCCCCGCATCGTGGTGGAACGGCCGCAGACGGTGATCGGCACCAACACGGTGGCCTGCATGCATTCCGGCGTCTTCTGGGGCTATGTCGGGCTGATCGACGGTATCGTCGCCCGCATCCGGGCGGAATTCGGCCGCCCGATGAAGGTGATCTCCACCGGCGGCCTGGCGCCGGTGTTCGACGGTTCCACCAATGTCATCGAGCAGATCGTCCCCGATCTCACCGTGCGCGGCCTGATCGAAATCTATCGCCGCAGCACTAGATAATCCGGCATGTCCGAACGCATCGAGAAAGACAGCCTGTATTTCCTCCCGCTCGGCGGGGTGAACGAGATCGGCATGAACCTGAACCTGTATGGCTACGGGGATCAGTGGCTGATGGTCGATCTCGGCACCAGCTTCGCCGACGAGGGCATGCCGGGCGTCGATCTGGTCGCGCCAGACGTCACCTGGATCGCCGGGCGGCGCGAGAAGCTGCTCGGCATCGTGCTGACCCATGCCCATGAGGACCATCTCGGCGCCATCAGCCATCTCTGGGGCGAGCTGCGCTGCCCCGTCTGGGCGACCGGCTTCGCCGCCAGCGTGCTGCATCGCAAGCTGTCGGAGAAGGGCATGCAGGACGAGGTGCCGGTGCATGTCTATCAGCCCGGCGACACCATCGAACTGGGCCCGTTCAGAATCCGCTCGATGAGCATCACCCATTCGACGCCGGAGAGTCAGGCCCTGGCGATCGAGACCCCGCGCGGCGTCGTGCTGCATACCGGCGACTGGAAGCTCGACCCGCGGCCGATGCTGGGCCCGATCACCGAAGTCGAGACGCTGCGCTCCTACGGCGACAGGGGCGTGCTGGCGCTGGTCTGCGACAGCACGAATGTGTTCAGCCCCGGCAGCTCCGGTTCGGAAGGCGATGTGCATGACAGCCTGATGCAGGTGTTGAACGGCAAGAAGGGCCGCATCGCCGTCACCACCTTTTCCTCCAATCTGGCCAGGCTGGAGACCCTGATCGCCGTGGCCCAGCATCTCGACCGCCATGTCTGCCTGGTCGGCCGCTCGCTGCATCGTTTCATGGGCGCGGCACAGGAGAACGGCTATCTGCAGAGCATCCCCAACCTGGTGGACGAGCGCGAGGCCGGCTACCTGCCGCCGGAACGGGTGATGTATATCTGCACCGGCTGCCAGGGCGAGCCGCGCGGCGCCATGTCGCGCATTGCCTTCGGCAGCCACCCCAGCGTGGTGCTCGAGCCGGGCGACCTGACCGTCTTTTCATCCAAGATCATCCCCGGCAACGAGCGCGCGCTTTACCGTGTCCATAACGAACTGGTCAGCAAAGGGATCGAGGTGATCACCGAGAAGGACGCTTTCGTCCATGTCTCGGGCCATCCTTCGCGCGACGAGCTGGCCGAGATGTATCGCCTCGCGCGCCCGCAGATCGCGATCCCCGTGCATGGCGAGCCGCGGCATCTGGTGGAGCATGCCCGTTTTGCGCAGAGCCTGCAGGTGCCGCATGGCATCGTGCCGCGCAACGGCGACCTGATCCGCCTGGGCCCCGGCGCGCCCGAGGTGATCGAGCAGGTGCCGGCCGGCCGGCTCGCCATCGACGGCGAGGAACTGGTAGCGGTGCAGGGCGGTGCGCTGGCGCAGCGCCGCAAGCTTGCCTTCAACGGCGTGGCCTCGATCGGGCTGGTGGTGGATGGCGAGGGCGGGCGGCAGGGGCAGCCCAAAGTGGCGCTGACCGGCGTGGTGAACGGCGACCCGGAGCAGGTGGCCGCCGAGATCGCCGGCCAGATCGCCGAAGCCATCGACCAGCTCAGCCCCGGCCCGCCGCGCAATGACAGCAATCTCGAACAGACCGCAGTACGCGTGCTGCGCGCCGGCCTGCGCGGCCTGACCGGGCGCAAGCCGACCGTCCATGTGCATGTGATCCGGCTGCCGGGCTAGGGCGAACTCGGTTCCCGACGGCTGCCCTGTGGCCCCGCCTCACTGTTTGGCAGGGGGTGGCGTTGCGCCATTGGCATTGCCGGCGGCTGTGCCGGCGCCATTTCCCCCGGACCCCGCATCCCCGGCCGTCCCGTTCTTCTTGCCGGTGTCGCCGGAAAGCGTCGCCGCGATGCTCAGCTGGTTCTGCGCCGATCGCCGGATCGCCTCCTGGTCCCGAATGGACCGGCGCCATTCCTCAATCCGGGCATTTGAAACGGAAGCTTGCTGGGAAGAGGGATTCGCGAGTTTTGCCAGCTCATTGTCGATTCTGGTCTCGAGATCTTCGATCGCCTCTTTGGCGCTGTTGATCTGAGCCTCCAGGCTGCCCGTCAGCGGCCTCAGGCTCTGCTTGTCGTCGGTGAGGGCGACCAGCCCGACATGGAAGGAGCAGAGGTTGTGATATTCGTTGATGTCGAGCAGCGCCTGATGAATGTTGTATCTGCCGATATCGGCTTCCATCGCTTTTTTGATGTCGGCTCGCTTCGGCGCGCGCAGCTCCTCGATCTTCCGGATCACCGCCGTGGAGATCAGGTTCTGGTAGACGACTTCGTTATACTGGGCGCGCAATCCCGTGACCGCGCCGGCTGAGCCGGACAGGATGCGCGCCGCAGTGGCGCCGGTCACCAGGGCGCCGGCGCCGCCAAGAACGCCGGCGGTTCCTCCCGCGATTCCATTGACGGCCGATTGCGTGGTGATGATTGCGGCCTGGTGGTAGTCGCATTGCTCGGCCGACCGGTTGAGCAGGAAGCTGATCCAGGCATTGCGCTGCTCTTTGGTCTGGACTTCATTGATGCCAAGGGTTGCGTCACCGATCTTCAGTTTGAAGCTGTCGAGATTGACCGATCGCAGCACGCCTCCCGGCGCTTCAACGATTTGCTCCCCTGCCTGGTTCTTCGGCAGATCCGCCGCACGGATCGTCAGAGGCTCGACGCGATAGAATTCGATCAGATTGCAAGCGGAGACAGAGATTGCGGCCGCGGTAGCGGCAGTTATCCGGATGAGCTTCATGATTTCCCCCCAAAACCAGCCCTCGGAATTTTTGCTCGTTTAAATTGTTAATTTCAATTCCTTTATCCGTTTACGGGTATATGCGGCAGGGTGGCCCGCAGTGGCTTGCCGCGGCTTGGGCCGGATTCCATATTGCATTGCACCGCAGGGAATCAGATTCGAAGGATCAGCCTGAATGATCGGCCGTCTCAATCATGTCGCCATCGCCGTGCCCGACCTCGCCGCCGCGGCAGCGACCTACCGGGACACGCTTGGCGCCAGGGTCTCGGAACCCCTGGCCCAGCCCGACCATGGCGTCACCGTGGTCTTCGTCGAGCTGCCGAATACCAAGATCGAGCTGCTGCATCCGCTCGGCGAGAATTCCACCATCGCCAAGTTCCTGGCCAACAATCCTTCGGGCGGCATGCACCATGTCTGCTACGAGGTCGAAGACATCATCGCCGCGCGCGACAAGCTGAAATCCCAGGGCGCGCGTGTCCTCGGCGACGGCGAGCCGAAGATCGGTGCCCATGGCAAGCCGGTGTTGTTCCTGCATCCGAAGGACTTCGCCGGCACACTGGTGGAGATCGAGCAGGTCTGATCGCCGATGACCTGGTTCAACAACGGCGTCGCCTTCGTCATCATCTACATGCTGGTGCTGTTCTGCGTGCTGCCGATCGGCGTGCAGACGGCAGACGAGGCGGGGCAGGAGGTCGAGCCCGGCCATGCCACCTCGGCGCCGGTCAATCCGCGGCTTGGCTTCAAGTTCCTGCTGGCTTTCGCGATCAGCGCCGTGCTGTTCGGCATCTATTACGTGGTCGGCTATTACGACCTGCTGGGCCTGGGCGCGCTGTTCGGCCGCGGCACCTAGCATCGCGCTGAAAATACACAACTTTTACGAGATTCGGCCGGCGAGTCGGGGGCGGCCGGAAAAGTAAAAGGGCGCCACAGGCGCCCCGGAAAACCATGGGCGTGTCGAGCGCCCAAAAAAGAAAGGAGCAAGGACTTGCCTCGCTCCGTACCCCGTCTCGCACGGGTAAGTTTAAGCCTCCCCAGACTTGGGCCGCCTGTTACCAAGCGGTTGCACAAATCTATAGCCAATGATGAAACCGGTGTCATCCATAAAATGACAAGTTTCTAACAGAATATTAATGGCGACCCGCTACGGTTGTAGCATGCAGCAAATCCCGATCCGCCTCGTGATCGCGGCGCTCCTGACCGGCGCCGGATTCGCCGCTGCGGCGCAGGCCCCGGCCAACAAGCCGGGCGCGCTGCCGCTGGTGATTTCGCTGGATGCCGCCGATTGCCGGCGCCTCGTGGCGCAGCACGAGTCCGCCCGCATTGCGCACCAGCCGGATGCCGATGTCACTTACCGCCCCGGCCGCGATGTCGATTCCCGCGGCCGGCCGGTTGCGCCGGCCGATCTGCCGGGCAGCACCCAGACGCTGCTGAGCGGGCCGCTCGAACTGCCCATCAGCATTACGCTGTCCGATCTGCTGGGCAGCAGCGTGCCGGAGCGCCTGGGCGTCTCCGAACTCAGTGTCGTGAAGGTCGGCATCGACCCGCTGAACGGCAGGGTGACGTTCAATGGCCGGCCGCTGCAAGACCGCGGCGAGGATGCGGTGGTCACCGCCTGCCGCGAATATCTCGCGCGCCCGCCAAAACCGCGCTGAGGCGAACTTCCGGGCCATTGCGGCGCCTGCCGCCCGGCCTTAAAAACGCCCCATTACCCCGCCAAACCGCCTTGCCTTTCAGGAACTTCAGAAACATGCGGCTCAGCAGCTACTTCCTGCCTGTCCTCAAGGAGAATCCCTCCGAAGCCCAGATCGTCAGCCATCGCCTGATGCTGCGCGCCGGTCTGGTGCGCCAGTCGGCGGCGGGCATCTATACCTGGCTGCCGCTGGGCTTCCGGGTGCTGAAGAAGATCGAGCAGATCGTGCGCGAGGAGCAGGATGCGGCCGGCGCCCAGGAACTTCTCATGCCGACCATCCAGCCGGCCGAGCTGTGGCAGAAGAGCGGACGCTATGACGATTACGGCAAGGAGATGCTGCGCATCACCGACCGCCACGAGCGGCCCTTGCTCTACGGCCCGACCAACGAGGAAATGCTGACCGACATCGTCGCCTCGGAATGGAAGAGTTATCGCGATCTGCCGAAGATCCTCTATCACATCCAGTGGAAGTTCCGCGACGAGGTGCGGCCGCGCTTCGGCGTCATGCGCTCGC
>CAYSCA010000142.1:0-8566 GCA_964429465.1 uncultured Rhodospirillaceae bacterium | reverse complement strand
GGGGTTGCCGACGTTGAAGCGCTTGCCCTTGAAGTCCTCGAACTTGCTGATGTTGGCCTCCTTGCGGGCCAGAACGGTGAACGGCTCCGGATGCACCGAGAAGACCGAACGCAGTTCCTTGAACGCGCCGGCATCCTTGAACTGCGCCACGCCCTTGGTGGCGTTGTAATGCACGTCGGACTGGGCCATGCCGAAGTCGAGCTCGCCGCCGCGGATGGTGTTGATGTTGTAGGCCGAGCCGCCGGTCGATTCGACCGAGCAGCGGATGCCGTGGGTCTTGCGGTCCTTGTTGAGCAGGCGGCAGATCGCGCCGCCGGCGGCGTAATACACGCCGGTCACGCCACCGGTGCCGATGGTGACGAATTTCTGCTGCGCCATGCCGGTGCCGGGCAGGGCGGCCAGCAGGGCGGCGCCGAGGATACCCCCGACCAGGCGCTGAGATGTGAACTGGATCATTGTGTTAGTCCCTCCAAGTGAATTGCTGCGGTATGCCGCCGACAGGCGGCCGCACCTCTGGTGCAATACCGGGCCGCGCCCGGTTCTAGTTACAGCCGGACGTCGCGCCCCCTGTGATAGCGGAAAGCCGGAGCGTGCCGCCATGCGTATCGGTGCCGATTCCATAACCTGACGGTATGGAGACCCGGAGTGGCCCATCCGTCAAGCCCCCTCCGGAACCCGCGCTAGGGACGGGGAATCGCGGGCAGGGTGGCGGATACGGCCTTTTCGGTCTGTGCCAGCATGGCGATGAATTTCCGGGCCAGCACCGAGGCCGGCTGGTGCTTTGCGCGCAATGTATGCACTGTGAAATCGATCCGGGGATTCAGCGGCCGGGTGACCACCAGCCCGGGATCGCGGGTGGCGGCCGTATACTGGTCGACGATGGCGGCACCGACGCCGCGCGACACCAGGCTGAGCGCGATCTGGTTGGTCTTGACCTCGATGATCGGGTGTAGCTCGACGCCGGAAAGCTTCACCGCGGCGCCGAAGGCGGCGCCCAGCGGATCGTCGCTGCGCAGGCCGATGAAAGGATGCTTGCGAAACCAGTCGAGTTTCAGGACGGCGGGCAGCCGCGCCTCCATGGCCTTGGGCGCGATGCCGTAGAACTGCGCGGCCGCGATCGGCTGCAGGTCGAGGCCGGGATGGCCCTGGATATCGAAGCCGATGCCCAGGTCGACCTCGTGATTCAGCACGACGCGCACCAGGTCGGCATACTGGCGGGTCTCGACCTCGAAGCTGACATCGGCATGCTTCTGGCGGAAACGCGCAATGGCAAGCGGGATCAGGTCCACGCACAGCGCCGGCGCGGCGGCGATCCGCAGATGGCCGCTGGTCGCCGCCCCCAGGTTGCGCGACAGTTTGCGCAGATTTTCCAGGCCGCTGATGATGCGCTCGCTTTCGGCATGCAGGACCTGGCCTTCGCGGGTCGGCACCAGGCGGCCCTTGACGCGATCGAACAGGCGATAGCCGAGCTGGTCTTCGGCGCGCAGCAGCAGGCGTGTCGCCGCAGGCTGCGAGATGTTCAGCAGCTTGGCGGCCGAGGTGATCGTGCCGGTCAGCATGATGGCATGGAAAACTTCGAGATGGCGCAAATGCATGGCCGCCGTCTTCCCCCTGTGAGCCGGCGCATCCTAGCCTCCGGCGCGCCAAAGCCCAAGCCGCGGCATAACGCGGTGTAATGGGCTGCATGCCGATCCGCAGTGGCCGTCTGCCGGCCCGGCTCCTAGGTTCAGGTCAGCGCGCTGATCGCGCGGGAAGAAGAGGACAGCATGGACATCGTGGTGATCGGGTCGGGGGTGGTCGGTATGACCACGGCCTGGCGGCTGGCGCGCGATGGCCACCGCGTCACCGTCGTCGACCGCGCCAATGCGGCCGCCCAGGGCGCCAGCCAGGCCAACGGCGCGCAGCTCAGCTATTCCTATGTGGCGCCGCTGGCCGGCCCCGGCATCTGGCTGGAACTGCCGAAACTCCTGTTCGGGCGCGATTCCCCGGTGCGTTTCCGGCCCAGCCTCGATCTTTTCCAGTATCGCTGGCTGCTGAAATTCCTGGCTGCCTGCACGCGGTCGGAGGCGCTGGCGACCACCGAGAAGCTGCTGCGGCTGGCTTACCTGAGCCGCGACGTGCTGCACAATGCCGCCGATATCCGCGCGCTGGATTTCCTCTGGCGCCGCGCCGGCAAGCTGGTGATCTACGGCAGCGCCGCGGGCCTCGCCGGCGCGCAGGCCCAGGCGGAGTATCAGAGCCGCTTCGGCAGCCGCCAGCAGATCCTGGACCGGGAAGGCTGCCTGGAGCGGGAGCCGGCCCTGCAATCCATCGCCGGACGCATCGAGGGCGGCGTCTTCACCGCCGATGACGAGGCGGCCGATCCTTACCGGCTGTGCCAAAGCATCGAAACCCTGCTGTCGGGCGACAATGGCGGCGTGCGCTTTGCCTATGGCCGCAAGGTGAAGCGGCTGCTGCGCGAGGGTTCGAAGCTGCGCGGAGTCGAGACCGCGGATGGCGTGATCGAGGCCGAGGCTTACGTGCTGGCGGCCGGAGTGGCGAGCCGCCGTCTCGGCCTGACCGCCGGGCTCGACCTGCCGGTCTATCCGATCAAGGGCTACAGCCTGTCGCTGCCGATCGCCAATGACGATGCGGCGCCGCGCGTCTCGGTCACCGACACGGCGCAGAAGCTGGTCTATGCGCGGCTGGGCAATGCCCTGCGTATCGCCGGCATGGCGGATATCGTGGGGCCGAGCGATGAACTCGATCCCGGCCGCCTCGCGCAACTGACGCGGCAGGCCCGCGCCACCTTCCCGCGGGCGGGAGCCTGGCGGGAACTTTCGCCCTGGACCGGGCTGCGCCCGGCCACGCCGAAGGGCCTGCCGGTTCTGGGCCATAGCGGCATCGACAATTTGCTGCTCAATACCGGCCATGGCGCGCTTGGTTTCACGCTGGCCTTCGGCTCGGCGGAGGCGATTGCGGCGCAGATCGGGGGCCGTCCGGCGCCGGTGCCGATGCAGGATTTCAGCCTGGCAGCGGTCTGATCAGGCACGCCCGGTCAGGATTTCACCCTCGCCGCGCCGCCGCTGCGCAGCGCCTCTTCTATGGCGGCGATGACCCGCATGTCGGCCAGGCCCTCCTCGCCGGGCGTGCGCGGTTCGCCGCCGTTGAGGATGCAGGCGGAAAGATGGTCCATCTCGGCCGAGAAGTGATTGACCTGCTCGATCTGCAGCTCTGTCCTGCGGCCGGCCTGACCGCCTTCCTTCACGACCAGATTCAGGCCGTTATAGGAAAAGGCCGGATCCATTTCGATGAAACCCTTCTCGCAATGCACCCGGTAGCGCCGGCTGACCTCCGCGTTGAAGCTGCAATCGCAATGCGCCAGCACGCCGGAGGGAAACCGCAGCGTGAAGGCGACGCTTTCCGGCACTTCGCGGAAGCGCGGATTGTCATCCGGCTGATGCGCGATGGCGGTGACTTCGACCGGCTCCTCCCCGGTGCAGTAGCGCGCCGCGTTGATGGCATAGATGCCGACATCGCCGAGCGGCCCGCCGCCGAGTTTGGCGCTGAGCCGGATATTGGGCGCGCCGACCGTCTGGCAGTTGCTGGATGAAAAGGTCTTGATCGGGCCGTAGGCGCGCTCGGCACAGAGCTGGATGACCTTCATGTTCAGCGGCTCGTATTGCAGCCGGTAGGCGATCATCAGCTTGCGCTGCGCCTCCCTTGCCGCAGCGATCATCTGCTCGGCCTCGGCCACGCTCACCGCCATCGGCTTCTCGCACAGCACATGCTTGCCGGCCTTCAGGGCGCGGATCGTGTATTCGGCATGCATGCTGTTGGGCAGGATGATGTAGACGATGTCGACGGCCGGATTGTCGGCGAGGCGGTCGTAGCTGCTGTAATCGTAGATATTGGCGGCCTCGATGCCATAGGCTTCCGCCACCCTGAGCGCCTTGTCGGGATGGCCGCTGACCAGCGCCGTCGGGCGCGACAATCTGCACTGCCCGAAAGCGGGCATCACCTCTTCCAGCGCCAGCTGCCCGAGCCCGACGATGGCCCAGCCGGCCTTGCGCCCGACGAGCTCGGGCAGTTTCAGCTTTGGCGGCTGCCGGTCGGGCGGCGCCAGCGGGACCTGCGCGTCGCCGCCCGGCGGCGCCATATTCCCGGCCGGAGCGGGTTGCGCCGCGGCGCCGGACGGCGTGGCGGCGAGGGCGCCCAGGCCCAGCAGCATGGCCGCCTTGTTGAAGTCGCGACGGTTGCTCGTGAAATGCATCGCTGCCTCGACAGAACTGGATCGAGGCAGCTAACCCGCCGGCGCCGGAAAGGTTCGCCGCTAGAGCCAGGCTTTCAGCATGGCGCGCGCGGTGGCCGCATCGGCGATGCTGCGTCCCATCAGGCCGGCGGCGGCGGCCGTCTGGCGCACCAGGGCGGCATTGTCGGGTGCGATTTCGCCGTTGCTCAGGTGAAGATTGTTCTCGAAGCCGATGCGGGCATGGCCATGCAGCGACAGCGCGGTGAGCGCGCAGGCCGATTCCTTCGGTCCGAACGCACAGACCGCGAAGCCGCCGGCGGATTCGCCGGGCCAGGCGTTGAGAAAGGGCAGCAGGTCGGCTGGCTCAGAGCGCTGGCCCGCCGTATAGCGGCCCAGCACGAACAGCACGAAATGCTTTTCGCCCGGGATCATGCCACGCTTCTTCAGGTCAAGGAAACGGCGGACATCCTCGTCGGAATAGAGAATGTACTGCACCATCACGCCGGCCCGATGCAGCTCGGCCAGGAAGGCGGCGCCCTCCGCTTCCGCGGCGGCATCGGGCAGGATTTCGCGGATGGCGAGGCTGCAGGCCTCCGGCATCAGCGCCCGCATCGCCGTCATCTGTTCATGACGGTTATAGACGCCGGCGGCTTCCGAGGTGCACTGGATGATGATGCCGTCGCCGGCCTCGCGGCGCACCGCCTTGATCGCCTCGCGATACAGGCCGGCATCCAGCGAATGCCGCCCGCTCGCCGGCTCGCGGACATGCAGATGGATCATGGCAGCGCCCGCATCGGCGCAGGCGGCGGCGCAGACGCCCAGTTCGTCGGCCGAGAGCGGCACGGCGGGATGGTCGTTCTTCAGCTTGCGCGCGCCGTTGGGGGCGACCGCGATGATGGCTGCGGCGGTCATCAGGCGGCGCTCCGGATCGCGGCATCCACCGCATCGCCCAGACGCTCGACGATGGCATCGATATCTTCGGCCTTGCAGATGAAGGGCGGGGCGAGCAGCACATGATCGCCATGCTTGCCGTCGATGGTGCCGCCCATCGGGTAGCACATCAGGCCGCGCGCCATCGCTTCCTTCTTCACCCTGGCGTGCAGCTTCAGCGCCGGGTCGAAGGTGGATTTGTCGGCGCGGTCGCGCACCAGCTCGATGGCCTGGAACAGGCCCCGGCCGCGGATGTCGCCGACATGGCGATGATTGCCGAAACGCTCGGTGAGGCGGTCTGAGAGATGGGCGCCCATCGCCTTCACGTTGTCCAGCAGCCGGTCTCGCTCGATCACCTGCTGCACGGCCAGCGCCGCCGCGCAGGCCATCGGATGGCCGAGATAGGTATGGCCATGCTGGAAGAAGCCCGAGCCCTGCGCAAAGGCATCGAAGATCTTCTGCTGCAGCAGCACGGCGCCGATCGGCTGGTAGCCGCCGCCCAGCCCCTTGGCGATGGCCATGAGGTCGGGGACGATGCCTTCCTGCTCGCAGGCATGCAGGGTGCCGGTGCGGCCCATGCCGCACATCACCTCGTCGAGGATCAGCAGCACGCCGTATTTGTCGCAGATCTCGCGGATGCGCCTGAAGTAGCCCGGCGCGGCGGTCACGGCGCCCAGCGTGGCGCCCACCACCGGCTCGGCGATGAAGGCGATCACGCTGTCTTTGCCCAGCTCGAGAATCTTTGCCTCCAGCTCGTCGGCGGCGCGGCGGCCGTAGGCTTCGGCCGCTTCATCCGGCCGGCGCTCGCGATACTCGAAGCAGGGCGCGATGTGATGCGCCTCGATCAGCAGGGGCGCGAATTGCTGGCGCCGCCAGGCGTTGCCGCCGATGGACAGCGCGCCCAGCGTGTTGCCGTGATAGCTCTGCCGCCGGGCGATGAAATGGCGGCGCTGCGGCTCGCCCTTCTCGACGAAATACTGCCGCGCCATCTTGAGCGCCGCCTCGATCGCCTCGGAACCGCCGGAGACGTAATAGACATGGCTGATCCCGGCGGGCGCATTCTTCACCAGCTGGTCGGCAAGCTGCTCGGCCGGCTCGGTGGTGAAAAAGCTGGTATGGGCGAAGGCCAGCCGGTCGGCCTGTTCGTGCATGGCGCGGGTCACGTCCGGATGGCCGTGGCCCAGGCAGCTCACCGCCGCGCCGCCCGAGGCATCGATGTAGCGCTTGCCCTGCGCATCCTCGATGGTGATGCCCTGGCCGCCGACGGCGACCGGATAGGCGTGGTTGATCGTACGGTGCAGGATACGGCTGCTCATGGAATCCTCTTGCGGCGGCTGGGGGGCACGGAGAAGGTGGAGAAGGCGTCGAGCTGCGCTTCCGAATTGCGGATCGCGGCCAGGGCCTTCGACCCGGCCCGCGCCGCGATCAGTGCGATCAGCGTCTCGGCGGCGGCAAAGGCCGGCGTCATGGCGTGGAAGAAGGATGGCGTGCCGGTCGGCACCAGCAGGCAGGAAAGCGCATTGCGGGCGATCGGCGCCACCTTGCTGTCGGTCAGCGCCACGATGCCGACGCGCTTCTCGTTTGCGGCATAGGCCGTGCGCTCGATGGTCCCGGTCGCATAGGGCGCGACGCTGATCGCCAGCAGGATATCCTCTTCGCTGGCATGCCGCAGGGCGTCGCAGCCGGTATCGCCGGCGCCGTCCAGCAGCACGCCGTTGTCGCGGAACAGCGAGTAGACATAATGCGCGTGGAATGCCACCGCATGGCAGGAGCGCAGGCCGAGGAAATAGACCCGGCGGGCCTTCTCCATCCGTCGTGCCGCGTCGGTCATCGCCGCAATGGCGGCATCGTCGTGGCTGGTGGCGACATGTTCGGCCATGGCCCAGCCGATCTGGGCGGCGAGGGCGGCATCGCCTTTCAGCTTCTGGCTCTGCTGCAGGCTGCCGGCGCGGTCGCTGAAACCCGTCCGCGGCGCGGGCGAGCGGCGCAGCGCGCTGGCATGCAGGTCGCGGAATTCCTGGTAGTCGCCAAAACCGAGCTGGCGTGCCAGCCGCGTCATGGTGACCGGCGGCACCCCGGCGCGGCGGGCCTGCTCGCGCATCGACAGCAGGGCCACGTCGTCGGGATGGTTCAGCACGAAGCGGGCGGCGGCCTGCAATTGCGGCGGCAGGCTGTCGAAGGCATCGGTGATGCGGTTGGCCGGATCCATGCGGGATATTCAAGCCGGTTTCGGCTTCTCATGCAACATTTGATTCATATCAATATTTGTTGAAACAAATGACGCATATGGCCGCGGCTATAAGAAAAATTTATGGTCAGGCCAGTTTTCCGGGGGAATCCGATGGCCGACCTGCGCAATCTCGAAACCTTCGTCTGGGTCGCCCATCTCGGCGGCTTCCGGGCGGCGGCCGAGAAGCTCAATACCACCCAGCCGGCGGTGTCGCAGCGGATCGCGCTGCTGGAGGCGGAACTGGGCGTGCGGCTGTTCGACCGCGAGCCGCGCCGCGTGGTGCTGACGCCCAAGGGCAACGAGCTGCTGCCCTATGCCGAACGGATGACCCAGCTGCGCGCCGACATGCTGCAGGCGGCGCGGGAAAAGAAGGCGATGCGTGGCATGGTGCGGCTCGGCGTCGCCGAAACCATCGTCCATACCTGGCTGGCGCAGCTGATCGAGCGCATGCATGCCGAATATCCCGCGCTCACCCTGGAGATCGAGGTCGATACCTCGCCCTTCCTGCGCGAGCGGCTGGTTTCGCATCAGCTCGATATCGCCTTCCTGCTCGGGCCGGTGAGCGAGCCGCGGATGAAGAATGTCGCGCTGTCCAGCTATCCGCTGGCCTGGGTAGCGAGCCCCGATCTCGATATCGGGCCGGAGCCGGTGCCGCTGGAGGTGCTGGCGCGCTGGCCGATCATCACCTATCCGCGCAATACGCGGCCATACATCACCATCCGCGAGATGATGACGCGCTCGGACATGCCGAATGTCCGCATGTATGGCAATGCGTCGCTCAGCACCATCGTGCGCATGACGCTCGACCGGATCGGCATCAGCGCGATTCCGCCGGTGGTGATCCAGCGCGAGCTGGCCGAGAAGCGCCTGCGGCTGGTGCGCGCCGAGCAGAAGCTGCCCGATCTGAGCTTCACCGCCACCTATCCGGTCAAGCCCGACAGCTACATGGCGGAGGCGGTGGCCGAGATCGCGCGTGACCTGGCGCTGACGGAATCGAAGCGGCGGAAGCGGAGATCGTAGGACGCGTGGCTTCCATGATCCGACCGGGTTTTCGCTCGCTCACATAGATCGTCACCCTCGGGCTTGTCCCTAGGGTCGAACCGATAGTTCCGTTATGCGGATGGTTGGGATGGACCCCCGCCTTCGCGGGGGTGACGATTTTGTGAGAACGGTTT
>CAYSCA010000141.1:0-8577 GCA_964429465.1 uncultured Rhodospirillaceae bacterium | reverse complement strand
GAATGGTTCAAAACGGCCCGGAATGGTGCGAAACGGTCCGGATCGGTGCGCAGCGGTGCGACGGATGGCCGCCGGGAGTCAGGGCGCGATGACATTGCCACGAATGGGGCCAGGGACATTGCCTGGAACGGCAGCGGGGGCGGCAGCCGGCGCATCGCCGCTCCGCGGCCTCGACTCGTCGCGGCCCCAGATCATGGGCATCGTCAATGTCACGGCCGACAGCTTCTCCGGCGACGGGCTGCTGGGCGGCGCGCAGGCCGGCCCCGCCGCCGCCATCGCGCAGGCCGCAATATTCCAGGCGCGGCAGATGGTCGCCGCCGGCGCCGATCTGATCGATCTCGGCGCGGAATCGACCCGGCCCGGCGCGCAGCCGGTCAGCGCGGCGGAGGAGATCGCCCGCCTGCTGCCGGTGCTGGAAGGATTGAAGCCTCTCGGCGTGCCCGTCTCGGTCGATACCCGCCATGCCGCTACGATGCGCGCCGCGCTGGCCGCGGGAGCCGCCATCATCAACGATATCTCCGCGCTGGAGGGCGACCCGGAAAGCCTTGCCGTCGTGGCCGAAGCGCAATGCCCCGTCGTGCTGATGCATAAACAGGGCGACCCGCAGACCATGCAGCAGGCGCCGCATTACGAAAACGTCGTGGCCGAGGTGCATGACTATCTCGCCGGGCGGATTGCCGCCTGCGCGGCGGCGGGGATTCCGCGCGACCGCATCATCCTCGATCCCGGCATCGGCTTCGGCAAGACGGTGGAGCACAACATCGCCCTGCTGCGCGACGGGCTGGCCGCGCTGCGCGGCCTGGGCTGCCCGATCCTGGTCGGCGTGTCGCGCAAGTCGATGCTCGGCGCGCTGACCGGCGAGAGCGTGCCGGCGCGGCGCGTGCCCGGCTCGCTGGCCGCCGCTTTGTGGGCCGTGCAGCAGGGCGCCGCCATCCTGCGCGTCCATGACGTGGCCGAGACCCTGCAGGCGCTGAAAGTCTGGCGCGCCATCACGGGAGAGTCAGTCCCCTCCGCCCAATCGTCCCGCCCGGCTATCGCCGAGGGCGGCGAATATTGAGAGAGCGGCTCGTGCCCGTAATGCCTCGTCATCCCGGTCGAGCTTTTTGCGAGAGCCGGGATCCCGTTTCGGTCTCGCACGGAGCAATGGGACCCCGGGTCTTCGCCCGGGGTGACGATCTTTGAGCGAGGGGTTTCGAGCGAGAGGCTTTAAGCCCCGGCAGATGTAACGAGTCGTAACAAAGCCGGGTTTTTCGCGGCGATTCGCATCGCGCGGGTTTTTGCCGGCCGGCTTTCTGTGGCATAGTCCGGCCCGAATTCAGCAAGTGGGTCTTGAGTCGCATGGGACGCAAATTCTTCGGCACCGACGGCATCCGCGGGCTGGCCAATGCCGAGCCGATGACGCCCGCCACGGCGTTGCGCGTCGGCATGGCGGCCGGCGCCTATTTCACCCGCGGCGACCATCGCCATCGCGTGCTGATCGGCAAGGATACCCGCCTCTCGGGCTACATGCTCGAGCCGGCGCTGGTCGCCGGCTTCACCGCCGTGGGCATGGATGTCTTCCTCGTCGGCCCGATGCCGACGCCGGCGGTGGCGATGCTGACGCGTGCCCTGCGCTGCGATCTCGGCGTGATGATCTCGGCCTCGCATAATCCCTTCCACGACAACGGCATCAAGCTGTTCGGCCCCGACGGCTACAAGCTCTCCGACCAGGCCGAGCGCGAGATCGAGGCGATGATCACCGGCGACACGGCGCCCACGCTCGCGGCGCCGGAGAAGCTCGGCCGCGCCAAGCGTCTCGACGATGCCGATGGCCGCTATATCGAATTCGCCAAGGCGACGCTGCCCAAGGGCAAGACGCTGAAGGGCCTCAAGGTCGTGATCGACTGCGCCAACGGCGCCGCCTACAAGGTAGCGCCGACCGTGCTGTGGGAGCTGGAAGCCGAGGTCGTGCCCATCGGCGTGCATCCCGACGGATTCAACATCAACCGGCAATGCGGCTCGACCTATCCCGACCTGCTGCAGGCGGCGGTGATTTCCCATGGCGCCGATCTCGGCCTGGCGCTGGACGGCGATGCCGACCGCCTCGTCATGGTGGACGAGCGCGGCGCGGTGATCGACGGCGACCAGCTCATGGCGGTGATCGCCGAAAGCTGGCTCGAGCAGGGCCGCCTGCCGCGCAAGGGCATGGCCGCCACCGTGATGTCCAATCTCGGGCTCGAGCGCTTCGTCAACAATCTCGGCATCGAGCTGAAGCGCACCAAGGTCGGCGACCGCTATGTGCTGGAAGCCATGCGCGAGGAAGGCTTTAATCTCGGCGGCGAGCAGTCGGGCCATATCATCCTGTCGGATTTCGCCACCACGGGCGACGGCCTGATCGCCGGCCTGCAGGTGATGGCGGCGCTCGTTGAGTCGGGCCGCAAGGCAAGCGATTTCTGCCGCCGCTTCACGCCCTATCCGCAATTGCTGCGCAATGTGCGCCATGGCGGCGGCGCGCCGCTTGAGCTGCCGGGCGTGCGCAGCGCCATCGAGGGCGCCGAGAAGGCTCTGGGCAAGGCCGGCCGCATCGTGATCCGGCCGTCCGGCACCGAGCCGCTGATCCGCGTGATGGCGGAAGGCGAGGACGAGACGCTGGTGCAGAAGGTGGTGGCCGATATCGTCACCGCGCTGGAGCAGCACGCGGCGTAATGAAAGGTCGCGTCCTCATCATCGCCGGTTCCGATTCCGGCGGCGGCGCCGGCATCCAGGCGGATATCAAGGCGGTCACCGCTTTGGGCGGCTATGCGGCCACCGCGATCACCGCGCTGACCGTGCAGGACACGATCACCGTGCATGACGTCTTCGACGTGCCGGCTGCCGTGGTGGCCGACCAGATCCGCGTCGTGCTGCAGGATATCGGGGCGGATGCGATCAAGACCGGCATGCTGCATCGCGCCGATATCATCGAAGCCGTCGCCGATGCGATCGCGGCCCATGCCCCTGACGTGCCGCTGGTGGTCGATCCGGTGATGGTCGCCAAGGGCGGCGCCAGGCTGCTGCAGCCGGATGCGGCCGCGGCGCTGCGGACGCGGCTGATCCCGCGCGCGACCCTGATCACGCCGAACCTGCCCGAGGCGGCGGTGCTGTCCGGCCTGAAGGTCGAGGATGAACCCGACATGCCGGCGGCGGCGGCCGCGCTGCTTAGGCTCGGGCCGCAGGCCGTTCTGCTGAAGGGCGGCCATCTGCCGGGCAACCGGCTGGTCGACCTGCTGGCCCATGACGGGCAGGTCGACCGCTTCGAGAATACGCGGATCGAGACGATCTCGACGCATGGCACCGGCTGCACCATGGCGTCGGCGATTGCCGCCGGCCTCGCCTTCGGCCGGCCGCTGAAACAGGCGGTGACGGAGGCGCGCGCCTATGTGCGCCGGGCGATCGAGACGGCGCCGGGCTTCGGCCGCGGCCATGGCCCGCTCAACCACGCCCATACGGTAAAGCGCTAAAAGAACGCCGCGATCAGGATGCCGATGGGCAGCAGAATCAGCCCGAGCGGCAGCATGGTGCGATAGGCCTGGCGTTCGCCGCCCGCCCAGCCGGCAAAGGCGCAGGCCAAGGCCACCTTGCCGGGGAAGAAGCTGGTGAACAGGCTGCCCATCACATTCTGCAGCGCGCTGGTCCAGGCGATGCTGGCGCCGACCGATCCGGCCAGGGCCGCCTGCATCGGCAGCATCAGCGAGTTGGAGGCCGTGTTGCTGCCGGTCATGCCGCCGGCCAGGGCGGCGAAGGCCGGCGTCGCCAGCAGCGCGGCATCGCCCGCCACCGCCTGCCAGCTTTCCGCCAGGGCCGTCGCCATCCCTGAGGTGGCGAACAGCCGCGCCATCACCAGGAAGACGACGGTGCTTGCCACCGCGATGCGGCCGCTGCGCCAGCTTGCGCCGAGGATCGCGCCGGCCGCCATCATGCGGCCGCTGCCGATGGCGTGGAGCGCGGCGACGAGCAGCAGCAGCATCGCCGGATGATAGAGCAGCGGAAAGTCCGGCAGTTCGGGGAAGGGCGCGATCACCGCCGTCGCCTGCAGCCAGCCGGAGATGCCCGGCATCAGGCGGGTGAACAGCAGCACGGCAACCAGCAGCAGATAGGGCAGGGCGGGCCGCAGCAGCGTCATCGGCGCGCGCAGCAAGGCCGGCAGATAGGCAAGCGCCAGCAGCGCGCCGGTGGCGAACACGCCGGCGGCATCCACCGCGCCCGCCAGATTGGCGCCGATCAGCAGCCCCGCCAGCAGCAGGGTGAAGACGAGGTCGCGCAGCGCGGCTTTCAGGCTGAAGCCGAAGCCCAGGCGATGCGACCACCACCACAGCCAGCCGAGCAGGGCCAGCAGGAAGGGCGGCATCAGCAGCGCGCTGTTGCTGCCGAGTTCGATCAGCGGCAGGTTGCCCAGCGAGGCGCCGATCACGCTGCCGATCGCCAGCGCGCCCCAGGGCACCAGCATCTGGCTCAGATAGCCGAGCGCGACGGCGCCATGCATGGGAGTGCCGAGCCGGCGCAGGCCGATGATGGTGACGGCATAGCCGATGCCGAAGCCGACCGCGCTTTCCACGAAGGGTCCGGCGAGGAAGCACAGCCGATAGGCTTGCGCATGGCGGTCGGCGGTGTCGGCTGTCGCGCTGCCTGCATGCTCCTCGCGCTGCGCCGCGTGATGCAGCACCAGGCCGGCAAGGATCACCGACACGGCATGCCAGGCGAGCCACAGGCCCTTCAGGCTTTCCTGCAGCACGAAGCCGGAGAAGGCCTGCCCGGGCTCGAGCGCGACGAAGGCGGCGGGCAAAGTCGCCGCCAGCCCGGCCAGCGCCGCGCCGATCAGCGGCACGCGGCCACTGGCGATCAGGCCGATCACCAGCGCGATCGGCGCGAGATAGAGCAGCGTGGTCACGGGAAAGGGCTTAGACGACCGCGCGCCGCGCGCCCGGTCCGCGCTCGATCAGCCCGCGCAGGCGGTTCAGGCCTTCGGCCAGCTGGGCGCGGTCGGGCGAGGGCGCCAGCGAGATGCGCACCCAGGGGGGAGGATTCGGCCGGTTGTCCGGCACGAAGGACGTGCAGCTGGCGATCCGCACGCCCTGGCCGAGCGCCTGGTTGGTGAAGTCGTTCGGCTGCCACGGCGCGGGCAGCTCGAGATAGCAATGCAGGCTGGCGGGATGGCTGCGCATGGTCAGGCCGTCGAAAGCCTGCTTCGCGAGCTCGTTGCGGAAAGCCGCTTCCTCGCGCAGGCGGTCGACCAGTTGCGCCGCGGTGCCGTCCTCGATCCACATGCGGACGATTTCCTGGTTCAGCCGCGGATTGTTGACCGACATGGCATGCAGCGAATCGGCAAAGCGCTCGATCAGCGCCGGCGGCGCCGCCAGCCAGCCGACGCGCAGGCCCGGCGCCATGCATTTCGAGGCGCTGGCGATATAGATGCTGCGCTCCGGCGCCAATGCCGCCAGCGGCACGGCGCGATCGCGCACCACGAAGCCGTAGACGTCGTCCTCGATGATGGTGAGGTCGTGCCGGCGCGCGACGGCGACGATATCGCCGCGCCGCTGCATCGACATGGTGGCGGTGGTCGGGTTGTGGATCGTCGGCTGCACCAGCACCAGCCGGCTGCCGGTGCGCCGGGCGGCTTCCGCCAGCGCGTCGGGCCGCATGCCTTCGTCGTCCATGGCGACGGCTTCCATGCGCAGCGGCCGCAGCCGCGCATTCTCGTGCACGCCGCCATAGGTCAGCGACTCGACCATGATGGTCTCGTTCGGCATGGTCATCGCCGAGAGCGTGGCCGAGATCGCCTGCTGCGCACCGGCGGTGACGATCACCTGCTCGGGCGCCACTTTCAGGCCGGTGCGCTCGATCCAGCTCGCCGCGGCGGCGCGATGCGCCGGATCGCCCAGGGTGCGGCTGTAACCGAGCAGATGCTGCAAACCCTGCTTGGCGGCGATCCGCTGCAGCGAGCGGCGCAGCAGATCGGCATATTCCGGCAGGCTCGGCTCGTTATGGGACAGCTCGATCACGCCGGGCGTCGCCAGCGACAGGATCTCGCCCTCGCCGGCGAAGATCTCGCTGTTCACCGCCGCAACCGCGCCATTGCCGTCGCGCGGCTTCACGAAGGTGCCGCGCCCGACCTCGCCGCTAAGCAGGCCCTTCTGCTCGGCCAGCATGTAGCCGCGGCTGATCGTGCCGACGGTAACGCCGAGCTTCCAGGCGAGATTGCGCTGCGGCGGCAGCTTGGCGCCGACCGGCAATTCGCCGGTCTGCACGGCGGCCTCGATCGCCGAGGCCAGCGCCTGGTAGCGCGGGCCCGGGAAGTCTTCGAGCTTGGGGATCCACATTGTCATGGTGACAACTTTTGCATTGACCCAATCAAAGAGTCAATCAATTATCCGATTGCCTCGATTGGCGGGGCGCAATTCTTAAAAATACGTCGAAAATTGGAGGGGTGTTATGAGTGATTGTACCAGTACAATCGACCGGCCTTATGGTATCGGCCCGGTCGAACGCGCGGGCAGCACGATCGGCCGGGTCATCGACCGCGTAGCCGCTGTCAGCGCCAGGGGCGCGACGGCCGCCATGCTCATGCTGCTCGACTGGCAGCGCGAGGCGCGCGAGCGCGCGCATCTGGCCTCGCTGCCCTCTGAGATTCTGAAAGATGTCGGCCTGACCCGCGCCGATGTGGAAGCCCAGCTCAGCAAGCCGCTCTGGCTCCGATAACGCATGACCGTTATCGCCGAGACGCGCGGGGCCGTCGCCGGGCCGGCCCGGACAGCAAGGGTTCACGTTTCCCCAGCCGGCATGCAGGGAGGCGCGGCATGACAGAGGCCGCCTCTGTCGCGCCCGCCTTCCTGCTGCTGCCGCTGACGCTGTTCGCCCTGGTCACCTCGATCACGCCGGGGCCGAACAACATCCTGCTCACCGCCTCAGGGGCAAATTTCGGCTTCCGCCGCACCGTTCCGCATATGCTGGGGATCGGCGCCGGTTTCCTGTCGCTGATCTTCGCCACCGGCCTCGGACTGGGCGCAGTCATCCTCGCGTCGCCGCTGCTGCATCAGGGACTGAAGCTGGCCGGCGCCGCCTATCTGGCCTGGCTCGCCTGGCAGCTCGCGCGGGCCGGCGCGGTGGAGAGCCTGGCGCAGGCGCGGCCGATGCGGTTCCACGAGGCGGCGCTGTTCCAGTATGTCAATCCCAAGGCCTGGATGATGGCAGTCGGCGCCGTGGCCGCCTTCACCTCGCCGGGCGGCGATTATGCGATCGAGCTCACGCTGATCGCGGTGATCTTCGCCATCATCAATCTGCCCTGCGTTTCGCTCTGGGCCTTGTTCGGCGTCGGCATCGGGAAAGTGCTGGACAACAATGCGGCGCGCCGCGTGTTCAACTTCGCCATGGCGGGGCTGACCGTGGCATCCGCCGCATTGCTGTTCGTGTGAGGAGGGAAGAGATGCGCCTGCCGATCTATCAGGTCGATGCATTCACCGACGAAGTGTTCAAGGGCAATCCGGCGGCGATCATGCCGCTGCAGGAATGGCTGCCCGACGCGACCATGCAGGCGATCGCGGCCGAGAACAATCTGGCGGAGACGGCATTCTTCGTGCCGGAAAACGGCGGTTACGGCCTGCGCTGGTTCACCCCGGAAGTCGAGATCGACCTCTGCGGCCATGCGACGCTCGCCAGCGCCTGGGTAATTTTCCACAAGCTGGATGGTACGCGCAAAAGCGTCGATTTCCATACCCGGAGCGGCGTGCTGCATGTGGCGCAGGACGGCGAGAGCGGCCGGCTGGAAATGGATTTTCCCGCCCGTCCGCCGCAGGCCGCAACCGCCGGCGCCGGGCTGCTGCAGGCGCTGGGCGTGCCGCCGGTCGAGACGCTGGCCGCGCGCGACTATCTGCTGGTCTACGACGATGCCGAAACCGTGCGCAGCCTGCGGCCGGACATGCGCGGGCTTGCCGCGCTCGACAAGGCCGCGGTGATCGTCACCGCGCCGGGCGACCGGCCGGGCATCGATTGCGTGTCGCGCTTCTTCGCGCCGGCGATGGGCATTCCGGAAGATCCCGTCACCGGCTCGGCCCATTGCACCATCGTACCCTACTGGGCGAAGCGGCTCGGCAGGAGCGAGATCACGGCTTATCAGGCCTCGAAGCGCGGCGGCACGCTGCATTGCCGCCTGGACGGCGACCGCGTGCGCATGGCTGGGTCCTGCCGCGCCTTCATGGAGGGCAGCGTGACGCTGTGAGATTGGGATTGGCGGCTGCCCCGAATGCCGCCGATACCGGCAAGTGACGGCCGGTCGGGCGAGGCGCTTCCCCCTGTTGAGCGCCTCGCCCTTTTCATTTCAGATAGGCCATGACCGATTCCGCCCCGACCCTTTCCATCGCCCCGGCCAGCGGCGCCGAGGATATCGCGGCCGCCCGGGCGCTGTTCCTTGCCTATGCCCAGTCGCTCGATTTCAGCCTCTGCTTCCAGGGCTTCGACGAGGAGCTGGCCGGCATGCCGGGCAAATATGCGCCGGCCGCGCGGGGCGCGCTGCTGCTGGCCAGGGTCGACGGCCGCGCGGTCGGCGTGGTGGGGCTGCGGGAACTG
>CAYSCA010000140.1:0-8616 GCA_964429465.1 uncultured Rhodospirillaceae bacterium | reverse complement strand
ATGGTAAAGCCCGGCATGCCGTATCTGGACATCTGCTGGCGCGTGAAGCAGGCCTTCGGCCTGCCGACCTTCGCCTACCAGGTGTCAGGCGAGTATGCCATGCTGGCCGGCGCCGCCGAGCGCGGCTGGCTGAACCGCACGAAAGTGGCCTGGGAAAGCCTGCTTGGCTTCAAGCGCGCCGGCTGCGACGGTGTGCTGACCTACTTTGCCCGCGACATCGCCCGGATGATTGCCGAAAACAAGCAGCCCTGAGCTGAAACTCAGGACCGCTTCGTCTTCTTGGCTTCGAGCCGTGCCATCAGGCTCGACGTATCCCAGCGATTGCCGCCCATCTGCTGAACCTCGGCGTAGAACTGGTCCACCATGGCGGTGACCGGCAAGGTCGCGCCGTTGCGGCGGGCTTCGGCCAGGCAGATGCCCAGATCCTTGCGCATCCAGTCGACGGCAAAGCCGAAATCGAACTTGCTCTCGACCATGGTCTTGGCGCGGTTGTCCATCTGCCAGGACTGCGCCGCGCCCTTCGAAATGACCTCGACCGCCTTCAGGACATCCAGACCCGCGGCGCGGCCGAACGCCAGTGCCTCCGACAGGCCCTGAACCAGGCCCGCGATGCAGATCTGGTTGATCATCTTGGTGAGCTGGCCGCTGCCGGTCGGCCCCATCAGGTTCTGCATCTTCGCATAAGCCTGGATCACGGGCTTGACGCGGTCGTAGTCGCCGGAATCGCCGCCGCACATAATCGTGAGCTGGCCGTTCTCGGCGCCGGCCTGACCGCCGGAGACCGGCGCATCGACAAAGCCCAGACCGGCCGCCTTGGCCTTTCCGTGCAGTTCCCTTGCAACATCGGCCGAGGCGGTCGTGTGATCGACAAAGACCGCGCCTTTGGCCATGCCGGCAAAAGCCCCGGACTCGCCGTAAACCACTGACCGCAGATCGTCGTCGTTACCGACGCAGGCCATGACGAATTCCGCTCCGGCAGCAGCAGCCTTCGGACTGTCGGCCTTCTGGCCCTTATGCTGCTCGACCCAGCGGCCGGCCTTGTCGGCTGAACGGTTCCAGACCGTCACGGTATGCCCGACCTTCACCAGATGGCCCGCCATCGGGTAGCCCATGACGCCGAGACCGATGAACGCGACTTTCGCCATGATTCCTCCAAAAAATCTGTTATTATAATGGTTTAGGGTGTATACGTTGCCATAGTGTGCACCACCCCGGCGAAGCAGGCAATCTTCAGCCCTCTCTCTTTACGGTAGAGTGCACTGCACAAACAATTAACGCTTGCAGAAACGCCGCGTTTACCTTACATAAGACAATGAGTTACTGCATCTGGCATGGGAGAAGCCCAATATGCCGCTCGAAACCATAGGCAATTTGGCCTTGGCGGGCAGCAGCGGTGCGAGTGCCCGCGGCGCCCGTTCCATATCAAATGATTCTTCGAATGCTGCTTTCGCGGCATCTCAGGCGCGTGGTGGTGACACCGGCGGCAATGTCATCCAGATTCCGTCCCCGGCCCCGCATCTCGCGGCTTATCTGAGCCCCTTCATCCGTTTCGATCCGCAGACGCGGCTGGCGATCGTCGAGTTCCGCGACAGCCAGTCTGGCGAGGTGGAACAGCAGTATCCCAGCCCGCGGGCCGTTCGACAGTATCAGCAGAACCTGCCCGAAGATTCCGACCTTCGCGTTCGCGATCATTCCGAAGCCGAAGAGGAGTTGCCGGTAGCCCATACGGTTGGCCAGCATCTCAGCGGCCAGAAGGATGATACGACGGAAGCAGCGCCTCCGAGCTTCGGCTCGGGCGCTCCTGCGGCGCCTGCCATCGCCCCGGTGGCCCCCTCGGTGGCCAGCGCTGCAACTGCTGCCTTCACCAGCCTGCAGAACACCCTGACCGGCGGACGCCAGCTGGCGGTGGCCTGAAGCCTTCCGCCCCTCCTGGACCGGATGGCGCCAGGCTATTCTGATTCCTGCTAATCGGCTTCAAATCTGCTAAACCTTCCCGATCTTTAATCGGGAGCGAGTCTTGATGCGTTGGGTCCTGCGGCTGTTCCTCCTTCCAGCTGCCCTGGTCGTTATCATTGCGGCCGCCATCTATTTCATCGCCCGGTCATCCCTTCCGGATCTCGATGGAGAAATCAGTACCGACCGGGCAATGGCGGCGCCGGTCGATATCCTGCGCGACCGTTACGCCGTCCCGCATATCCGTGCGGGAAGTCGTGCCGATGCCGCTTTCGGGTTGGGATTTGTCCACGCCCAGGACCGGCTCTGGCAGATGGAGATCAATCGCCGCATCGCTGCCGGGCGGCTGGCCGAGCTTTTCGGCGATGCCGCGCTGAAAACCGACAAGTTTCTCCGCACCCTTGGCATTCGGCGAAAGGCGTCCGCGGCTCTTGCGTATCTGCAACCCGATACCAGAGCCTATCTGCAGGCCTATGCCGATGGCGTGAACGCCTTCTTGTCCTCCCATAGCGGCGGATTGCCGCCTGAGTTCATCGCCTTCCAGCTTGAACCAGAACCCTGGACGCCCGCCGATTCACTGGGCTGGCTGAAGATGATGGCTTGGGATCTCAGCGGGAACTGGGGCAACGAGCTGGCCCGTTTCGGCCTCGCCAAGCGGCTCAGCGACAGGCAGATCGAAGAATTCTTCCCGCCCTATCCCGGCGATGCGCCGATTGCCTTGGCCGATCTGGGCGGGCTCTATCGGAAGGTTGCGGCGAATACCGGGCTCGCCCAACTCCTGCACGCTTTCCCCGAACCTCCTCCCGAAGGCATCGGATCGAACAACTGGGTCGTCGCCGGAACGCGGACCGTCACCGGATCGCCGCTGCTGGCCAATGACCCGCATCTCGGCCTGACCTCGCCGGCGATCTGGTATTTTGCCCATCTGGCCGCTCCCGACGGAGAGGCGATCGGCGCGACGCTGCCGGGCGTGCCCGGTATCGTCCTCGGCCATAACGGCCGGATTGCCTGGGGCTTCACCAATACCGGCCCTGACACGCAGGACCTCTACATCGAGCGGATCGATCCGGCCGATCCGCAGCGCTATCTGACACCTGAGGGCAGCGAGCCGTTTGTTACGCGGCAGGAGATCATCAAGATCCGCGGCGCTGACGATCTCGTGCTGACCGTCCGCGAAACCCGTCACGGGCCGGTGATCTCCGACGTTCACGAACCGTCGCAGCGGTTGCTGGACGAAGGCCATGTGCTCGCCTTCGCCTGGACCGCCTTGCGCGACGATGACACGACCGCGGATTCCCTGTTCGGTCTTGAGAAGGTCAGCGACTGGAATGGTTTTGTCGAAAATTTCCGCAGGTATGTCACCCCGCAGCAGAACATCGTCTATGCCGACCGCACCGGCAATATCGGCTTCCTGGCGCCCGGCCTGGTGCCGATCCGAAAGCCGCAGAACGATCTGAAGGGACTTGCTCCCGCACCGGGCTGGGATGCGCGCTACGACTGGGCCGGCTTCATCCCGTTCGACGAATTGCCGCGGGCCTACAATCCGCCCAGCGGCATGGTGGTGACGGCCAATAACAAGATCGTGCCGGACAGCTATCCGTATTTCATCACCTCGGAATGGGCCGATCCGTATCGGGCGCAGCGGATCGAGCAGTTGCTTCGCGACCGCCCGGTGCATTCCGTCGAGAGCTTCAAGCAGATCCAGGCGGACACCACGTCTCTGATGGTGGCGGATCTGTTGCCGCTGATGCTGGCGGTGCCGGCTAAGGCCTCTCCGGTGAACAGCGAATTGCCAACCGTCCTTGCGATGCTGGCGACCTGGGATGGCTCCATGACCACCAACCGCAACGAGCCGCTGATCTTCCAGGCCTGGTATCGGGAATTGACCCGCCTGATCCTTGCCGACGAGCTGGGCGACGCCTTCGAGCCGCTCTGGCGGTTCCGGCCGACCCTGATCAGGAACATCCTGACCGACGTGAACGGTCAGTCGCGCTGGTGCGCCAACGTGGCCACGGGAACTCCATCATCCTGCGCGGAGCTGATCGCCGAGGCCCTCGACCGTGCCCTGGACGACCTGAAGGATCGTTTCGGGTCGGATATGAGCCGCTGGCGCTGGGGCGAGGCCCATCGGACCAAGGCCAGTCATCGGCCGTTCAGCAATGTTCCGGTGCTGCGGCGAATCTTCGAGGTTAACGTCCCCTCTCCCGGAGACGCCTTCACCGTGAATGTGGGGCGGAACAATCTTGGAGATCACGAGCGGCCCTTCGCCAACCGCCATGCCGCATCGCTGCGGGCGGTCTACGATCTCGCCGATCTCAACCGGTCGCAGTTCATGCATTCCACTGGGCAGTCCGGGCATCCGCTGTCCCGGTTTTACGCTAATTTTGCCCCGCTCTGGGCCGCGGTCCAGTACATCCCGATGTCCCTCCGCCCCGCCGACTTCGAGGCCGGGGCGATCGGCCGGATCCAGCTTACCGGAAATCAATAAAACCGGCCGTTTTTCAATGTTCTATTTACCAAGAGCATACGATAAGAAGGGGTTGGGTTGACGTGCGGCCGGAGAATCGCGGCGGCGCGGGCATGGAGTGGCAACAATGCTGGTGATTATCGGCTCAATAGTCGGCATAGGCTGCGTGCTTGGCGGCTATATGGCCATGGGCGGCAAGCTTGGCGTGCTATGGCAGCCATTCGAGTTCGTCATCATCTTCGGCGCCGGCGTCGGCGCGCTGATCGTCGGCAATCCCAAGCCCGTCCTGAAGGCGGCGCTGAACGGCTTCAAGCTTGCCTTCAAAGGCCCCAAATACACCAAGGACGATTACCTCGAATTGCTGTCGATGATGTACAGCGTGTTCAAGCTGGCGAAAAGCAAAGGCATGCTGGCGCTGGAACAGCACATCGAGAAGCCCGAGGAAAGCAAGCTCTTCACCCAGTTCCCCAAATTCATGGCCGACCATCACGCCATGGAGTTCCTCTGCGACTATCTCCGCCTCATGACGCTGGGCAGCGAGAACCCGCATGAGATGGAATCGCTGATGGACATGGAACTGGACGTCCATCATGCCGAGGATCATCTGACCGGCCAGGCCTTGGCCAATTTCGGCGACAGCTTCCCTGCCCTCGGCATCGTCGCTGCGGTGCTGGGCGTCATCAAGACCATGGGCGCGATCAGCGAGCCGCCGGAAGTGCTCGGCCGTCTGATCGGCGGCGCGCTGGTGGGCACCTTCCTCGGCATTCTGCTGTCTTACGGCATCACCGCGCCGATGGCGGCCGCTGCCAAGGCGACCATGGAGCATGACCAGAAATATCTGCTGTGCATGAAGGCCGGCCTGCTTGCGCATCTGCAGGGCTATGCGCCGGCGGTTTCCGTCGAATTCGCCCGCAAATCGCTGCTGTCCAATGTCCGCCCGACCTTCTACGAAGTCGAGGAAGCGACCAGCAAGGTCCAGTCGGTATGACGGCGGAATAGGCTGAACAATGGCGGCCACCGAGGGCGAACGCCCGATCATCGTCAAGAAAGTCAAGAAAGGCGAACACGCCCACCATGGCGGCGCCTGGAAGGTGGCTTACGCCGATTTCGTCACCGCGATGATGGCCTTCTTCCTGCTGCTGTGGCTGCTCAACGTGACCACCGACGAGCAGAAGAAGGGCGTCGCCGACTACTTCTCGCCCGCCTCGGTCAGTCGCAGCCTGTCAGGCGCCGGTGGCGTCCTGGGTGGCCGCACGATCATCGAAGACGGCGGCAAGATCTCCAGCTTCGGCCTGCCGACAATGATCGTCGGCCCGGCATCGGAGAAGTCCGACCAGCCGGATCAGCCCCAGTACGATCAGAAATACGAAGATTCGCATCAGCCTCCTCCGGCGCCAGGACAGCAGGGCGATCGGTTCCCCGACCCGGCAGAGGCCAACAAGGGGGCTGGCCAGCAGCCTCAGCTCGGCGCCATCGACCCGCAGCAGATCGACGCCGAGGCCGCGCGTGAACGCCTCCAGCAACTCGAGGCGGATAACTTCCGCGAAGTGGAAATGCAGATCCGCCAGGCGATCCAGAGCAACCCGCAACTCGCGGAACTGTCCAAGCAGATCGTGTTCGACAACACGCCGGAAGGTTTCCGCATCCAGCTGGTCGACGAGGATCAGTCGTCGATGTTCCCGTCCGGCAGCGCCCAGATGAGCGAGAAGGCACGCCGCCTCATGCAGCAGGTGGCGCAGGCCGTCGCGAAACTGCCCAACAAGCTGGCGATCAGCGGCCATACCGATGCGCAGCCTTTCCGGGGCAATGGCGCCTATTCCAACTGGGAATTGTCGGCGGATCGGGCCAATGCGGCGCGACGCGCGATGATCGAAGCCAATGTACCGCCCGAGCGCATTCGCCAGGTGACAGGCAATGCGGACCAGGATCCGATGATCAAGGACAATCCGCTCGATCCGCGGAACCGGCGCATCGCCATCTTGTTATTGACCGATGTACCGCGTTCTTCAGCCGGTGGATCGCAGCCTGCTGCACCACGACGGGGTGTGTTGCGCAGCCCCGCGCCGCCGCCACCGCCGCCTCCGGGCCTCAGCGGGCCGGAGCCGGGCAGCGGCGGCATCCGCACCCTGCCCACGCGCCGATGACCGATAAACCGCCGCCGTCCACGACCGTAACCGCCGATCACGTCCCCGTAGACCCGTTTGCTGATCTACGGGCATTTGAAGGCGTGGCCTCGCGCCGCATCTTCGCCTATCTGATCGATCTCGCGGTGCTGCTGGGCCTGTTCATCCTGTTCAAGATCGCATTGGGCCTGCTGATCGTGGTGTCGTTCGGAACGCTGACACCTCTCGCCCTGCTGTGGGCGGCGGTTCCGATCGCCTATCACACCATGACGATCGGCGGACCAGGCTCGGCAACTCTTGGTATGCGTCTCCTCGACCTGCAGGTTTCGGTCTGGAACGGTGGCAAACCGGGATATTTGCAGGCTTTTCTGCACACTGCCGTGTTTTATGTGACTACGGGTTTCACCGGCGGACTGATTCTGCTCTGGGCCTTGTTCAGCAATCGCCGGCGCTGTCTGCATGACATTCTGTGCGGTACGATTGTCCATCGCCGCGGGCGCGGCTGAATCACAAGAATACCTCTCCCCAAGCCGGCCATTTACGCTAAGCTTGTCTGGAGTTTTTAGCGGACGGACTGCGACGTGAAACATCGCCTGCAGATACCCTTGCGGCACTTCTTTGCCACGCCGCCAACACCCTGCCCGTATCTGCCGGGCCGGCTGGAGCGGAAAGTGGTCACCTTGCTGGCCGGCGACGATCCCGACGGCCTGCACAATGCCTTGAGTCAGGCCGGCTTCCGCCGCAGCCAGGATCTGGCCTATCGGCCGGCCTGCGAAAACTGCAATGCCTGCGTCCCGGTTCGGGTGCCGGCCAGTTCTTTCGTCGCCGACGATGGCCAGCGGCGGGTGTGGCGCCGTAATGACGAGGTGCTGACGCGCCGGCTGCCGGCTTACGCTACGCGCGAGCATTATCAGGTCTTCCGCCGCTATGTGACGGCGCGCCACGATGGCGGCGGCATGGCGGATATGGAATTTGCCGATTACCGGGCGATGGTGGAAGACAGCCCGGTGCGCAGCGGGCTGACCGAATTCCGTTGCCCGGATGGCCGGCTGTTCGGCGTCTGCCTCACCGACGAGATGAATGACGGGATATCGCTCGTCTACAGTTATTTCGATCCGGCCTTTGAACGGCGAAGCCCGGGCAGCTTCATCATTCTCTGGCATATCCGCAACGCGATCGAACTGGGCCACCCTTATGTGTATCTCGGCTACTGGATCGCCGAGAGCCGGAAGATGGCCTACAAGCGGCGCTTCCGCCCCCTGGAAGCTTTGACTCCCGAGGGCTGGCGCCCCCTCGCCGATCCGGGCCCCCAGCCGGCCTGAGCGCTCCCCCACGCTGTTGATTGCGTGCTGAAACCGGGAAGGGTATTTTCGTGCGCCGTATACAGATTCTCTGTGTACAGCCCGTTGTGTTGACCCGGCCTCCCCGATGGCCCGGAGAGCACTAATCCTAGGGAGAACAGATACTCATGATCCGTCGTAAATTCCTCAAAGGGGCCGCCCTGGCTGGCGTTGGCAGCCTTGGCGCAGGTGCTGCTGCCTCTTTCCCCGCCCCGGCCCTGGCGCAGAGCATGCCGGAAATCAAATGGCGCATGCCGACCAGCTTCCCGAAGAGCCTGGATACCATCCATGGCGGTTCGGACATGATCGCCAACCGCGTCGCTGAACTGACCGACAACAAGTTCCAGATCCGCACCTTTGCCGGCGGCGAGATCGTCCCCGGCCTGCAGGTGCTCGATGCCGTTCAGGCCGGCACGGTCGAATGCGGCTATTCGGTCAGCTACTACTATGTCGGCAAGGACCCGACCTTCGCCTTCGACGCCTGCCTGCCCTTCGGCCTGAATGTCCGCCAGCAGAATTCCTGGCAGCGCTTCGGCGGCGGCCTCGAGCTGACCCGGGCGTTCCTGAAGGACTACAACGTCATCAATTTCCCGGCCGGCAACACCGGCACCCAGATGGGCGGCTGGTTCCGCAAGGAGATCAAGACCGTCGCCGACCTCCAGGGCCTCAAGATGCGCATCGGCGGCATCGCCGGCCAGGTGCTGGCGAAGCTCGGCGTCGTGCCGCAGCAGCT
>CAYSCA010000139.1:0-8646 GCA_964429465.1 uncultured Rhodospirillaceae bacterium | reverse complement strand
CCCGCCCTCGGTGGTCTTCGCGCTTTACGGCATCCTCACCGAGCAGGATATCGGCAAGCTGTTCATCTCCGGCATCCTGCCGGGAACGCTGGCCGTGCTGCTCTACATCATCGCCATCCGCGTTTTCGGCGCGCTCCGTCCCGACCTGCTGCCGCGCGGCCCGAAGGCGAGCTGGCGCGAACGCTTCGATGCGCTGCGCGACATCTGGGCAACCGGGTTGCTGTTCATCGGCATCGTCGGCGGCCTGTATGGCGGCGTGTTTACCGCCACCGAGGCGGCCGGCTGCGGCGCCATCGGCGCGCTGCTCATCGGCGTCCTGCGCGGCCGGCTGAACTGGGCGAAGATCAGGGAGTCGCTCACCGACGCGGTCCGCACCTCGGCATCGATCATCACTATCGTGATCGGCGCCTTCCTGTTCGGCTATTTCCTCGTGATCACCCAGACGCCGCAGAAGGTCAGCGATTTCCTCGTCGGCCTGCCGGTCGGCCCCTACGGGGTGCTGGTGCTGATCCTGATCATGTATCTGATCCTCGGCGCCCTGATGGACGAGCTGGCGATCATCCTCGTCACCGTGCCGATCATCTATCCGGTGATGCTGCAGCTCGGCTTCGACCCGATCTGGTTCGGCGTCATCATCGTCATGGTGACGACGCTCGGGATGGTGATGCCGCCGGTCGGCATCAATGTCTTCGTGATCAATTCCATCGCCCGCGATGTCAGCCTGTGGCAGATCTACAAGGGCGTCATGCCCTTTATTCTGGTCGACCTGATCCGGCTGGCGCTGCTGGTGATATTCCCCGCCATCGCCCTCTATCTTCCCAGCCATATGAACTGACGAGCGGCAGAGCCTTGGCCCAGAAAGTCAGCAGATCGGCATCGCCGAAATCTCCGCTGCCGGCCAGGAAGGCGGCGCGCAGCGGCAGCCCGCCGCGGCAGATCAATCGCGGCCCGCTGCCGGGCTATTACGGCTACAACCTTCGCATCGCCCAGGTGGCGGTGTTCGAGAATTTCTCGAAGATCGTCGGCCGGCTGGCCGACCGCATGGGCGAGCTGACGCCCGGCCGGTTCAGCCTGCTGATGCTGCTGAAGCATAATCCCGGCATCAACCAGACCGATCTCAGCCGCGCGGTCGGCCTGGACAAGTCGACGCTGACGCCGGCGCTCGATCAGCTCGAGCGCAAGGGCCTGATCATCCGCGAGCGTACCGCCAACGACCGCCGCACCTATGCGCTGTCGCTCAGCGAAAGGGGCGAGGCGCTGCTGGCCGACCTGACGGCGAAGGTCGAGCGTCACGAGGAAAACATCGTCGCGGCGCTGAGCGACGCGGAACGGGCCGCCCTGCTGCGGCTGCTGAAGAAAATCTCCCGCAGCCTTGGCAGCGGCGCGGTGGAATAGACCTGCGATCTTCCTGACGACGCCGAATCCTTTTTGCGGGGCAACGTTTGGCCGGCACCTTCAGGGCAGTAGCGGGGTTTCTGCCGCATGGCAAAGGTCCTGCTTGTCGAGGATGAGTTCCTGATCGCCCTGTCGGCGGAAAGCGTCCTCGAGGATGCCGGGCACGAGGTTGCCCATGCGGTCGATGGCCGACAGGCGCTTACACTGCTGACGGATATGAAACCGGATCTGGTGGTGACGGATTACATGATGCCGCGGCTAGACGGCGCCGGCCTGATCGCCGCGATCCGCGAGGACGGCCGGCTGCGCGACACGCCCATCGTCCTGATGACCGCGGTTCCCGTCGCCAGGATCATGGCGATGAAGCTGCCGGTCGACGCCTTCCTGCAGAAGCCCTTCACCAACGAGGAACTCGAGCAGGCAGTGGCCCGCGTCCTGGGCGAAATCTGAACCGCCTATCCCGACCGGATAGGACCCGGCGGAAGGCCGGCGATTTCCTGTACCAGCTTGCGGCGTATGGCCTCACGGAAAGCATCGAAGTCGCGGGCGGGGACCAGGAAGGCGCCCAGCCCGCCGATCACGTGCTGACGGTAATATTCCTCCAGATCGGGCTCCTGGTTCTCGATCGGCAGGCCGTTGATGGTGATGTCGCGCGCGATCGCCTCGGCACGGTCATGATCGGGCGGAGGGCCTGTATTGGTGCGGCCGTCGCCCGAAATGTCGATGACCCGGCGTCGCGCCTGCCAGGGCAGATCGTCGAGCAGTATCCGGCCGAACGCCATGGCGCCGCCCGGCGCGGTGCCGCCGCTGTTGAGGCGCCGTTCGGCATCCTGCAGGGCTCTGGCGAAGGTGGCGATAGTGTCGTCGCTGCGCAGGATCGTCCAGGGGATGATCAGAGTCTGAAGCCCGTAGCCCGACCACTGGAAATAGCAGGCGGCGATGGCGCCGTTGATCCCGGAGCGGATCGCCTTGACGATCTCGCGCTGGCGGAATGCGTCGGCATAACCCTGCTGCTGCAGGGTATATTCGTCGCCGCTGACGCTGCCGGAACAATCGGCGGCAAGCACCAGAGCCAGATCGACCTGCTGCCTGTCCAAATCCCGCATGGGTGCGGCATCGGCCGTGAAAGAGGGTGCCCCGATTGCCGTCCAGCCGGCCGTGAAGCCGGCAGCGATCAGGAAGTGACGGCGGTGCGGTGCGGCCATTGATGTCGCTCACCCGGCTGAATGCCAGCGGCAGGGCCGCCGCTGGCGGGCGACGGAAGCGTCAGGCCGCGTTTCGCTATTTGCGGCGGCGGGGTGTCGCGCGTGGCTTTGGATAGGCCTGTTCCTCGCCCTGATCGGTAAGACCTGGCAGATCGCCCAGGTTTTCCACGGCTTGCAGCGGTTCGACCGGTTCGTCCCGCCTGGCGCGCTGCTTTCCTTTGGCGGCCGGATTGGGTTCGGTCGCCAGATGCTGGCCATCCTGCTGCGCCACGAGTTCCCGCGCCATTTCCCAATGGGCTTCCTCGCGCCCTTCCGGCTGGCCTTCCTCCATCCAAATCTGGTGCGCGCGCTCGCGGATGCGTTTCTCGAAAGCGGCCTGCGTGTCGCGTTGACTGGTATTCATGCGTCCTGACTCCACTCTTCCCGCGCAACGGGCCGGCCGGCAGCCGCTAGCCGCCGGCCGGCTCCCGGTTCAGCGCGCGGCATGCTGCTGCTTGTATTCCTGCGCCATCTTGTCGTGGCGGACCGCCATCTGTTCGGCATCATCATCCTCGATGCGGTCCTGGGCGAGATCGAAAATCGAATCCTCTTCCTCGCGCACATGATGCTCGACGGCTTCCTGCAGCTGCGTGGCGATGTCGAGGAATTCCTCCGATTTCGGGTCGCATTGCTCGAGCTGCTCGAGCATCTGCTTGGCTTCGTTATGCTCATGGAAGGCATGCTTGATCTTGTCGCCGGCGCCATCGGCCGATTGGCGCAGCGCGGGATAGAAGACCTTCTCCTCGAATTCCATATGGGCGCGCAGTTCGGTCGCCAGCTGCTGGCACAGCTTCTGCCGGGTTTTTTCCGCACCGCTGCTGGTTTCCTGCAGCTTCCTGAATAGCTGCTCGACCTTCTCGTGATCCTGATGAAGCTTTTCGGTGATGTGGGGCATTGTACTCTCCTGCTGATCGCTGCGGTGCCGGTCCGGCAGACTCCACAACGCGCAGGATTGCCGGCGGTTCCGGCGGCTGCGATTTCTCACGCCGAGCGGAAACCGGAAGCGCAGGAATTCCGCGGCTTTCCGGCTTGCGGCGAGGATTACGGCGACGAATTGCCGGCCGGCGGAAAGCTCATGGCTTCCACCTTGTTGCCGTCCGGATCGCGGATGAAGGCGCCGAAATAGCTGGTCATCGCGGCCGGGCGCGGTCCTGGCGCGCCGTCATCCCGTCCGCCATGGGCGAGCGCGGCGGCGTGGAAAGCCGCGACCGCAGCCGCGTCGGGCGCGCGCAGGGCGACATGCAGGCCGGTATCCTCCGGCGCCGGCGCCAGGCCGGGGCGGGCGTTGAGCCAGAATTCGGGATACTTCTTGCCGAACCCGACGGTTGCCGGGCGCTCGACCAGCCTGGCATAGCCCAGCGGCGCCAGCACGGCCTCGTAGAACGCGACGCTGCGGGCGAGATCGCTGACGGGCAGGGAAACGTGGTCGATCATCGCAGCCTCCGCTCTCCCGGCTCAGCTCCGGAATACCACCGTGCGGTCGCCGTTCAGGAAGATCCGCTGCTCGACATGGTATTTCACCGCGCGGGCCAGCACGGTGCTTTCGATATCGCGGCCGACCGCCGCCAGCTGGTCGGGGGAATGGGCGTGATCCACCCGCGCGACCTCCTGCTCGATGATAGGGCCTTCATCGAGATCGTCGGTCACGTAATGCGCCGTCGCGCCGATCAGCTTCACGCCGCGCGCATGGGCCTGCTGATAGGGCTTGGCGCCCTTGAAGCTCGGCAGGAAGGAATGGTGGATATTGATGATGCGGCCGGCATAGGCGCGGCACAGGTCGGGCGACAGCACCTGCATGTAGCGGGCCAGCACGATCAGGTCGATTTTCTCCTGCTCGATCAGGTCGCGCAGCATGCGTTCCTGGCGCTCCTTGCTGCTCGGCGTCACCGGCCAGTGGTGATAGGGGATGTCATGCGCGGCGGCGCGGCGGTACCAGTCGCGATGATTGGAGACGACGGCGGGAATCTCGACCGGCAGCGCGCCGATCGAATACCGGTAGAGCAGGTCGTTGAGGCAATGCCCGAACCGGGAGACCAGGATCAGCATGCGGGCCTTCACCGCTTCGTCGTGGATTGCCCAAGTCATGCCGAAGGGAGCGGCCACCGGCGCGAAGGCGGCGCGGATGCTCTCGGCCGAGCGGCCGCCATCAAGGTCCTCAATGCTGACCCGCATGAAGAACAGCCCGGTTTCGGCGTCACCGAACTGGGCCGAATCGCGGATGTTGAAGCGATGCGCGGCAAGGAAGCCGGAGACCGCGGCGACGATGCCCGGCCGGTCATGGCAGGAAAGCGTAAGGATGAGGCTCATGGCGGAGGATGTGTAAGCGGGGCAGGGCGGCGCTGTGTCTCGGAAGGCGTGGGGCACTCTAGCGACGCCACCGAACGGTCGCAACGCTGGCGGGGCGCCGGACGGTAACCTCCCGTTATCCATTCGATGCCGAGGGGGCGCCTGCCTTGTTAAGAATTGCCTCGCATCCCCCAGGGCTCCGGCATAAACTGCAGTTGTCGGCGGCGGATTCGCTGCTGGCCGGCCGTTTTCGCAGGCCGCGACCCCCGCAGAAGACGACTTTGCATAAGCCCACCGATGCCGAAGCCGATACCATGCTGACCCGCGGTCCCGATTACCTCCGCCAGATGGCCAACAAGCTGTTCGACGCCCTGCTGAAGGGCGCCAGCATGCATGGCAACCTGACGCAGGAGAGCCTGAAGCAGCTGGTCGAGGCGATGAAGACCTCGCCGGATTACGATCACTATTACCGGGCCTCCTATGACGGGCTGCTGAAGGTGATCGAGGAGGACAACCAGCGCGGCGCGCGGGTCAACGCCTTCGGCCGCCTGCTGGTGCATCCGCTGGATGTGCGCTTCGCCGAGGAGAAGCTGGATCGCCGGCTGATCGGCAACTACTTCTTTTTCGTCCGCTCGCTGTTCGGCGACGATGTCGAGGCCATGGCGGAAGAATCGGCGGCGCTGGCCGAGGAGATCCGCGTCGCCAGCGGCGGCAATCTCGACTGGGCGGCCTTCTACGCCGATCCGCGCGCGAAGGTGATCTTCTTCAAGGTCATGGCGCGGGTGATCCGCGCCTTCCGCGTTTTCGAATCGCGCCGCGACTGGGTGATGAAGGTGATGCAGCACGATCCGACCGCGGTCGGGCTGTCGTCCAATGTTTTCGTCGAGCGGTCTTTCGATGGCCAGGCGCTGCCCTTCGGCGACCGCGAATTCTATCTCTTCTTCGACGGCCTGATCCGGCCGATCCTCCGGCTGGGCAAGGAAGACGTGAAGCTGTTCAAGGAAGCGACCGGCGAGGACCCGCATCGCATTGCCGCTGCCTTCCTCGAGGAGCTCGAGCAGTACCGGCCCAGGGCGGCGTAGGCCGCGCCCGGCGCGGCATCCGGTTATCCGGAAAGGATCAGTTGGAGTTCGCCGGCTCGCGATGGTCGAGCTTGGCGGCGAACTGCTCGAACAGCTCGCTGACGCAGCGCGCCACGGTGCGCTGGTGATTGTCGTTCAGCTGGTCGGCGGCGCGCATGCACATATCGGCGAACTTGCGCGCCAGCACGACGGCGTCCCGATTGCTCTCCTGCCGGATGTCGTCGAATACCGAGATGATGAAATCGCGCGTCTGGTTGCTCTCGTGATGCGCGACCGGACGCTCGCCCATCAGCGAGTCGAGCATCGCATTGAAGGTCTGCGAGGTGTCGATGGCGATGGAGGCCAGGATCTTTTCGATCCGCTCGTTATCCTTCGACGTGACGAGCTTTTTCGGCGACTGGGCGGCGGCAGCAGCGGCAGGGGCGCGGAACTCGGTGACCTGGTTCTCGGGCGGGCTGGACTTCGGAGCAGGGTTGGACCGGTTCCACATGGGACGCACCTGACTGTTGCAAATGAAATTGCGAGCGGCAGGCCGCTCAGTTCACCACTTCGCGCGAGGCGCGGATCATGTTGTCGATATGCCAGCCCTGGAACAGGCGGATGCCCGCCGCCATGCCGGCCTTGAGCGCGTCTTCCGTCTCGCAGCGCGCCATGATGATGCGATTGGCGTCGGACTCGGCGATCTTGGTCGCGAGCTCCTTGTCGATCCAGTCCTCGTGGCGGTCCTTGAAATAGAACAGCTTGATGAAATCGGCCTTCAGCTCGTTGCGGCCGAACATCTGCAGGAGATCGGGCGTGATGCCGTCGATCAGGATGCGATAGCCGGAATTGTGCAGGAATTCGCAGGCCAGCAGGTATTCGCCGTAATCCCAGAAGATATCGTAGCGCTGCAGCTCGATGATGATCTGCTCTTTCTTGACGATATTGCCGATGCGGCTGTCGAAATCGCGGAAGACGTCGCTCAGCACCGTGCTGACATTCAGGTTGATGCTGAACGGGCCGCTGTTGCGCGTCACATAGCCGTCCAGCAGGGCGCGGAAGACGCGGGTGTCGAGCGTGCGGGTCAGGTGGTGGAACAGCGAGCGCGCGCCGCGCAGGTTCACGTTCGGCGCGATTGCCTGCTTCAGCTCGTTCACGCCGACGAAGATCTCCTGGAAGATCGGCCGCGGCGGCTGGTTGCCGAAGCACAGCGTCACCGGCTGTCGCTTCATGAAGGTGGAGACGTCGGCCTTCTTCAGGATGTCGTCGATCTGCTGCAGCGCGCCGGGGGTCAGCGGTACGCCGTCGCCGCCGGTGGCGGCGGTGCCGGCTTTCGCCAGCAGGCGCTTGCGCCGCTCGGAGAAGGTGCGGAAGCGCTGCTGGATGACATCCATCAGCTCCTGCAGGTCCTCGAACTGGCTGTCGAAGCGGTACCAGCGGACGGCGTTCTCGGCCTCTTCCGGGGTCAGGCCGATGGCGATGTTGTTGCGGGTGAGGATGTCGTCGATCTCGAGGACCAGCTTTTCGAAGGTCTGGTCGAAGAAGCGCTCGGAAAGCCGGGCGAACAGGACGATCGTATAATCGTGCAGCGTGTAAAACGTGCCCTCGTATTTCGACATCAACGAGCGGATCGAATGCACCACGATATTGTAGCTTTCGCGGTTGCGTTCAAACGTCTTGGGGTTGACGAACTGGATAACGGCAGCCAGTCGTCCGCCGAAAATCTTTCCGCGCACCAGGCGGTCGAAATCGGTGAACATCTTCTCGTCGTCGAACGACGGCTGATTCTGATTAATCGCTTCGCTCATCGAAACGGTCGCTTTCTCCGGCAACGGTCGTGGAGAGGGCGGCAACCCGCCGATCTAAGCTGTAGAATTCTACCCCCGCAGCTTTACCCACTATTGCAAATTCTAGTTGGCGGCAAAAGCCGCAAGACTTAGTTAATGCGCCCTTTGTGGATAATATTCCATTAACCTAAAAGCACTTGCGTTAGGTCTTCGGGCTTTGCCGCTGCGCCAGCATGGCGGGGGTGTCGTAATCCTGCAGGATGCCGGGATCGTCCACCGGCACCTCGCAGATCCAGTCCGCATGCGGCACCAGCAGGCTGCGCGCCCCGGCATCGCCCCCGAGGCGCAGCAGGTCGGGCAGGAACTGCATGCCCCACAACGTCGGGTTGCCGCGTTTTCCGCGGTGGACCGGGACGCAGATCGCCCGTCCTTCGACCGGATTGAACCCGGCGATCAGCTTTTCCAGGATTTCGGGGCCGATATCGGGCATGTCGCCCAGGCAGACCAGCACGCCGTCCAAACCCTGCGGCAGGGCCCGCAAGCCGGCCTGCAGCGAGGAGGCCAGCCCCTCGGCATAGGCGGGATTGCTGACCTGGGAAAAATCGCCGTTACCCGCCGCCGCTGCCACCGCCGCGGCCTGGTGGCCGGTGACCAGCAGGACCGGTCGCGCCGAGGAAGCCAGCGCGGCCTCCACGACATGGCGGATCACCGGCTTGCCATCCATCTCGGCCAGCAGCTTGTGGCCATCGCCAAACCGCCGCGACAGGCCGGCCGCCAGGATCAGGGCGGCGACCTTCGGCCGGCGCGGGGTTTGCGGCGTCGGCGCGCCGGTGGCCAGATCGGCCGCCTGCCGGGGCATCGGCCGGCTCGCGA
>CAYSCA010000138.1:3742-8713 GCA_964429465.1 uncultured Rhodospirillaceae bacterium | reverse complement strand
CACTTAGCCAGGTCGCCTTGAGCGTCACGCTCGCCGAACTGCTCAACCAAAGTTGGAGAGCAGAATTCGGCGGCGAGAATATCAAATTCCGATGGCATGGCTTAAGGGCTAATGCGAGGCTCGTGCATGGCCTGTCCGGCTGTATTGGCGGCGCTAGCCACCTTAGTGACAAAACCGAAGTACAGGTTGTTGGTGCTGGTGGTCGTTAGCTTGTCAGCCGCCGAATCGTAATAAACCGGAGTGAAGAGGCTGTAGTTAGAAAGCATGGTGCCTTCATAGATGCCGCCACCCACAGCCACAGACCCGCCGTCCGCATTGTTGGCCATCGCGCAGGTCGCCACCACCGAGGCACACCCCGTGGAGTTGCCGGCAACAACATCGCCGGCATCCAGGTCGCCACCCGTGGGCGTGTAAGGGATCGTGCGGGGCGCGCCGCCGCGTAAAATAAGTCCCATCTTTTCAAACCTCCATTAGTTCTGCCGACTCAGCGGCTAGGATTTGTGATTCGGAAACAAATTGTTTGTCGAAGGAATTGCCCCAAACGTGAAAGTTCGGCCAACACTGCTCGCCACGGTGCATCACCTTGATCTTGCGTGTGCAGCCAATCTTTAGACCTAATGCGTGCAAATTGCGCGAGAAGTACCAATCTTCTGGCTCTACGTCCGCATAGTAACGGCCACTTTCGGGATCTTGCGATAGGCAATCGTTGATCGTGAAACAGCAGCGAGTTGCCCACGATAGATCAAAGCGGCACACCCACAGTCCGGTGTTTAACAACAGCGGATGGCCTACATCTTCGCTCGTAAACGTCTCGGGCAATTGGTGCAGTTCCGCCATGGTTAAGCGGCAAAGCGGTCGCCAGTTGTCGCCCAGGTCATTGTGGAGAGCAACGCTGGTGACACCCGTCGAGTCTTTGATAGGCACGGCAACGCCAAGCACGTCAAGATTGTGGGCCTCCATCTCATCAATGAGAGTGTCCAGCCACCAATCTTCCGGCTCGATGTCGGCATGCTGCATCGCGAAATAATCAATCTTCGGACTTGCATTCAAGGCGCGACACCAAAGACCGTTGAAGTTGTTCGCCAACAGACTGCCGGCCTTCGCCTCAACCATAAGGTTCCCGCGTTTAGATGCCTTCCAGAAACCTCTCGCCGCACCGATGGTGCACTTCCCGTCATGGGTCGGCATCCCGAGGTACACTGCTTTGTCTTTCAGATCAATCATCACTTGGCCTTAATGGACAGCAGCCACTCCTGCACATGCTTTTCACTCGCATCAGCGATACCATCGACCGCAACGAGGGAACCGCCATTCGCTGCAGCAAACGCTATGATGGACCTCGCATCGTCAAGCCCGGCGGTTGCGAGAGCTTCCTTGATGGCTTTGCTCAGATTTGAGTCCGCCACCTTGGTATCAAGCCAATCATCCGCAGGCGGATCAGGATCTCCGTCCTCAACCTCCTGAGGTTCGGACCACTCTTCGGGCGGCACGAGCTGGCCGACGCGGATCATTGATTCGACACTGCCGGCGGGTAGCTCGGCAGTGTCGATCTCTTGACCCACATCCAGTTTGAGCGAGCCGTCAACAACGACCGCACTTGTGGAAATCATTTTGGGCATGGTTTAACTCTTGGTTTTTTGAGTGTCTTTTACTAACGATCAAGCCTTCCGATCATTCGGTGTTCTTGACCAAGCCACGCCAATCAATCGCCTTGGCACCTACAGAGTGCTGTACGTCGAATGCGATTCCGAAGCGACCCTCATCGAGAATCTTGGACCGCACTCGAGGGTTGCGTCCCAATTCTCGGATGTAACCTACTTCGATGGTGTGGCCGTCGCCCGCGGCAGCACCGAACCACGTCTTTGCACTGCCGCTATGACTCGTGCCCGTGTTCGGGTCCACCACGCCGTTGTCTAAACGGGCATCGGAGACAACTACTAGGCCACCTTTTGCATTCGGGTTATTGGCAGGCACCGCAGTATTTCCGCCATAAACAACCACCGACGATTCAACAAGCGTCTCCGCCACGCCTCGCAGCTGTTCGGGGACAATCAAGTAACGCATCGCGAGATTCAAGTTGACGGTGTTCTCTCGCTGAATGGCGATCGCCGCGCGTGCAGCAGTTAGCTTATCAACGGCTAAAGTAGCGCTTGTTTTCAGGTTGGCATGGTCCGCGTGAAATAACTGCACATTATCGCGCATCACTGGGTTGCCGAGCAAAATCGCGTACACCAAGTCGGGACGCAAGCGAGCGGCCGCACGACCCATTGCGAGCGGGGAGAATTCCTCCAGTGCGCTAAATGAGTCGTTGATCAAGTCCTGCTCATCAATCACCAATTGCCGGGCATACTCCGAGACCTTGTACGTCTCCACCGCATCGCTGGCTTGCGTATGCTCAGCCGGCACACCCTTAGCACGTTTAGTGAGATGCTCAAACGCAGTCATGCGCGGTCGTTCATTGGTAAGGTAGTTAGGAACGAATCGTTCGTTAGTCCACCCCTGGGTGGTATCCCCCGCCTCTTCGTAGGCCGCCACCATGATGGCCGTGAACGAGGTCGTGAAAACTCCCGTCAACGCTAGATTGGAAATTGCCATGCTGGACCGGGCGGCATACGCAATTTCGGAAGCACTCGGACCACAATTGATGCCATCGAGGGCCAGTGCCCTCCGGGCAATTTCGATCATCGAGTAGCCGCGCAGGCGGTTGCCGGCGTCAACAGCACGGCCAATTTCGGCATCGCTACCTGCATCGCGAGACCGGCAGGAACCGATCACCGCGTCATACTCAGGCCAACAGCGAGTCGGATCGCCGATGCCCTCACGGAGCATGAGTGCAGCCACCAGTGCATGGCGATCGTTACTGGTTTGACTGTTGGCGACATGTATCGCCGGTCCAACGCCAGCAGCCGGAACCTGCATGCGATTGTTTTCCCGGTGCCAGGTCAGAAACCGCTCTTGTGCCACTTCTACCGATGCGCCTGAGTCGATGGCCTGTTGCCGAATCTCGCTCGGCAGTCCATTGATCACCCCGGCCAGGTCGTTGATACGAGCAATGCGATTCCGCTCGGCTTGGGCGGCTTCGGCCCGAACTTGGTCGGGAGTCGGTTCAGCGGAAGGGGCATTAGGCTCAGGAGTCGCCGGCTCTTGCCGCTGCAGTTGATTCTCGGGATTGGCTGGGTCGTATCCAAGCGAACGAATCATCAGGTCACAGTTGGTGCGGGCCTGCTCGTCGCCTTCTGCATAGTTGAGCGCATTCGCAATGCTGGCCTGTAGGCCCCGCAATGAGCGATAGAATTCCCATGCAGCGCCATCCTCAGCGTCCTGGGCAAGGCCAAGGCTGCGAAGGTAGGCAGCCAATCGTTTGTTCATTTTCATCGAAAATAGCTCCTGTTAATCGGGGCGGCATTGCCCATAGAACGAATCAATGCTCTGCGGTCTGCTGGGATCGCGGTCAACGACAGTTCGTGCCCCACCCACGCCGTAGAAACTTTTAGGGTTAATTCACCGGCCTTAAACTCTCGGCCGTCGACAGTTTGGGTTTTGCCCGCGGGGATGTAGGCGGCGTCCAGAACGCGATAGCCGATAGAGACGGCTCGCAAGTACCCTCGTAAGATTTTGTTAAACGCGCGAGTCGCGCGGTCACCGTCGTCATCAACAACACCTTTGGCAATCCACTGGTCGCCTTCCTGGCGGAAGTTAGTAGCCATGCCGAGAATGTCGTCGATTTGCCATCGCATGTGGCTATCCAATAGTGGCACTGATTCGGGGAACGTGCCGCCACGCGCAATCAACACTTCCTCGACTACCTGATAAGTTTCGTAGTCGTAAATCAGAGCCCGCTCTTCCGTGGTCGCGACTGCGACAAAACTTCGCTCTTGCTCATTTGCACTGTTGGCGCGCACCTGCAATCCGCGTGGATAAATCCCACGTTCTTGCAGGGCGTTCCAGGCGGAATTATCAATCGCCGGTCGTGACATTCACTACCTCGCCTCCAACTGCGTCCGTGTGTTCTTCTGGATTGAAGTTGCCACTGCCGTGGTTCACGGGAACCGGCGGCAAGCCAGCCTCGGCCAGCATCTCGCCCTCACGCTGGCGAGCGTAAACAACTTCCTCAAAGTCAAACCCCAGTCCCGCGCAGTATTCGCTTAGGGGCATCGCCCCGTCTTCGACGGCCATGCGATCGGCCTTGCGCTGCTTCTCGGGATTAACGTAAGGCGGAATTTCCCAGGTCCAGCGAAATGCGTACTTCTCAGGGCGACGCACGACGCCAGCAATCACTAATTCGATTACTACCTGCTCGATAAGCTCGTTGAGGGTCCGTCGCTCAATCCACGACTGCAATGCTTTGATGCGGCGCAGATATACCGCACCGTCGTAATGGGCGGATGCAAAATTACTCTCAGCGCTCGACAGGAGCACCATCATTAGAGGCATGCCGAGGGCAAGCCCTAGCTCGCGAATTCGTTCATGCCGAAACTCCACGTACTGCGCGCTTGGTTGCGTTGCCGAAATCGGAGACCACCGCCAGCCGAGCGGCGCAGCGTTCGCCTGTCCTAGTTCAACGCAGATTCCCTCGGGGGGAAGCGGGTCGGGGGAAATCACCATCTCCGGGTGAGCCGACTCCAGGAATGGCGTGTTGGCGGCAATCTTTTTTGCCGAGTCCATCACGTATTGATCGTATTCGCGCAGGTCTGCAATTGTGTCCAAGCAAGGCCAAAGCGCGGGGTAGCCTGTCAGCTGCTCCGGCTCATCGGCAATAAACCGATGCTGCACGACACTGGCTGGTAGTCGCTTAGTCTCAACGGCACCGTGGCCCAGCGCGTATCCCTTGTATGATGCGACATGATAGCCTTGCGGCCGACCCGTTCGCTCATCAACCTCTATGCCGTAAAGCATGTTCGGCGCGTACGGCGAACCAACCGGGTTCTGTAGTCGGCGCGGATGAATCGTCGACCAGCCAAACTTGACCGG
>CAYSCA010000138.1:0-3642 GCA_964429465.1 uncultured Rhodospirillaceae bacterium | reverse complement strand
CGAGCCATCATTTCCGGCAAGCCTTCCAGGTCCACATTGATTGATGTACTGGAGGCACCGCGCCAGTGATGGCGATTGAGGCGATTAAACCCCGTTTCAAACCGGCGCATCGCGATCTGCTCTCCGGCTGTCGATGCGCGCTTTTGCAAGATGCTCCGGTGAACTGGCGGCTTATTTGCCCGCCGTTCCCTGCGCTGCGCCAGCTTTCTGCGTGTCCGCTTGCTAACAATCACTGCAACTAAACCTGCCTGTCGTTCGCCCGTAACTAATCTTGGTGCTCATCACCTTGCCGGCGCCGATTGCCTCTTGCTGCCGCTTTTCGATCCGCTGCGTAAGCTGCTCAATTGAGCGCCATTCAATGCGGTATGCGTCCTTTTCTTGATTCGGCGTGGTGTCGTAGATGATTCGCATCGCGTCTATCTTCGCGAGCGCGGTAGCGTAGTCGGCCTGCTCGAACGCATTCACAGCTTCGAGACGTAGGCTAGCCATGCGCTGTGCCATCGAATCACTCATGTGTGCAGGATAGAGCCTGCAGAGTTCTTGCGCGCCAGCCGATTTTACAGCGGCTGTAAGCTATGATTCTTCAACGCTTTTAAACCTCTGGTCGCAGTTGTCGCACCGATGAAAACGGATGCGTCCCTGGGTGCTCTTTACTGGGGGGTTTTTCGCCCCGCACTTAGGGCACCGACAAACCGTTGTCCGGTAAACAACACCGTTTACCATGCGAGGTTCGCTCGGACTCGTCCCGATCGTGAATGACTTGTCGCAGAAATCACATTGGAAGCGTGCCCATACATTGGGTTGAGTTCCGCCTGCACCGATCAAGCGAGTGGCGTTACACCCGCAGCCGGGACAGGCGGCAGACACAGTTTTTTCCAGCCTGAAACTCATGCTTTCCCTAACAGTTGGGCGTAAAAATTCACCTCTTCGGCCACGTCCCGCTCTTGTTCCGGTTCCTCACAGTCGATCAACCGAAAACCCGACGCATCACCAGCCGCACAGGCCATTGCCGCTGCATCCTTCCAGTGGTTGTCCCCTTTAAGCGACCATTCCGTGATCACCCCTTTGCCAGGTTCCCATCGCTTGATGAACTGCTCGTTGGCGAGGTGATTAGAAACCTTGGCGTGCTCGTTCTTCGTGTCGGCACGGTAGAAAGACAAGGAGCCTTTCTTGCCATGCTCTGTGCGTAGACGCGAGTCTAAGTACAGCTTCCAGTAGTCAGCGTTAAACGTAATCTCGGGAATCTTCCGTTCGTAGTTCGGCTCCATGTACCAGTTGTTGCCACTTCGCGGCTTTGCCGTTGATACTCGCTTCGGGTGGAGATACTGCTGGCCAGGCCCGCCGGCGCGATTTTTGACCGACGCCCCACGGCCTCGGCACCCTTGGTAACGGTTATTAAAAAACTTGCCGTGGGTGCGAATGGCAGCCGCCACATCGTCGGGCCGATAGCCAATGTCGAACCACACAGCATCCGGCAGCCAAAATCCTCCGTCCCCCTCGACTGGAAAGCCCACCTCACAAACTGACTCGATGAAGTCATGGATCGAAGCTTGCATCCGAATTGAGAGATCATCATCTCGGTTGCGCTTGACATCAAAGGCACCATAAGCCGGCACGTAGAGTTGGCCGCACTCGCGCCACGCAATGGCAAACCACCAACCGGTCCAGTCTCCCAAATCACAACCGATGGTTAGCTTGATGGTGTCCGGCGGCAATGTGCTTCGCGGCCAGAAGTCGGTTTTCTTGCGAATATGAGCGGCTTTCAGTGGCTCATGCTCTGCGAGCTTCGACTTATACGGAACCGAGAAGTCAAACTGACAAAGCTCCTTTTCAGCATTCTCCGCCTCTTCCGTGCCCTCTTCTACCTGCGAGGCCTCCCATTCTGCAACTGCGAAATCGGCGATATCACGGAGCAAGTTGTCCCACCCAGTCCAGTGAAACCACAGCGTAGAAGTCGGAGGCGGTTCGCCGACAACATCACCATGCTCGTTGACGGACTGGCCATAATGCACCAAACGGCACTCGGCCACTGCAGCCTTTCGTTGCTCGTTGTCAATTGGCCCCAAGCATTCCGGGCACATCCACCGAGCCTCATTAGCCGCCTCATCCTCGCTCTGAGCTTGCTGCCAACCAATCAGGTGTTCGCGAGCGGGGGCAATCCAGGCCCTGCAGTAGGGGCATGGCGATAAGATTCTAGACCGCGAGCTAATCATTCGTTCGTCCGCATCATCGCCACGTGCAGACCAAGGCAATTCCTCTTCGTTAGTTAGCGTGCCTTCTACAAACAGGCAGCGCCGAGGATCATTGCGCTTGAAAGCTTTCATCCGAGCTTTGAGCTGACGGAGCGGGTTCGCTTCCACGCTCGTTTCGCTCGATTGCGACCAGGCCGCGGCTTCCGTCACTCGTACGCGAGGCGACGTGTAGCCGGCTTTGGCGGTATCGTCACCGCCTTTGGTCATGATCTTGAGGTCGATACCGTTGCCCAAGGTGATGCGGTCCCTGATGCGCCCCCCTTTGGAACCTGGACCGGATTTGGGAAGCAAGCCTTCTAGTCTCGGCGATGCCTCAAACGTAGGGCGGAAGTCTGTGTCCCATTTGTCACTCGCCATATCCGCAGCGGGAAAACCGATGATCGTATTCAGTCGGAGCGCTATCACGTCCCTGAGCGTAGGGATCACAAATGCGGACAGAGTCTTTCCTGATTGCGACGGCCCAGAAACGAGAAACGTGTTCCATCGGCCACAATCCATCTCATTGAAGAGTAGCGAGCTGAACGGTTGCCGACTGCAGCGAAACGGCACATTACCAAAGGGGCTTGTGCGTGGCAGTCGGACGTATCGCTCTGCAAATTCACGCACTCCGATTTCTACGGTGGGGCGACTTTCTTTCACCAGCACCGTTCGCGCTTGTGTCCGTGCCACTCCTACTTTGCGGCGTTTCTGTTTCTTCGTCAGCAATACCAAACTCCTGCATTACGCCGTCCAGAGCATCTAGCATCACCTGCTGGGCATCTTTGCTGATTGCCCCTAGTGCGTCGATCGCTTCGGCGATTTTTCCAGCCCATAGCCGAAAGTCTTCTTCGACTTCACTGACGTGAAGCAACTCCGCTCGGTCGCGTGCTAGTCTCAACTCCTCCCTATCGGCCTGCGCTCGTTTCAGCCGTGCCGAATGATCATCTGGATCAACGGTCGCTGATTCAGAACCATTGGCGACATGCTCTCGATACCAGCAAAGTATCTCAAGCGCGTTGACGTGTTTTTCTCCATCTGGCCAGGGGAATCCCCACCTTCTAGACCACTCGATATAGACCTTGCTGCTCCCTCCAAATCGCTCGATGTATTCGCCCTTGGGCATTCGCCGCATGAAGGGAAGGTCGTGCTCGCGTTTCTTAGCATTGTCCGCATCTTCAACCGCTTTGATTTCTTGCTTAGTTAGTCGGCGCCCGTCGCGGAGTTTGGATTGCGCGCTCTGAATAAGCAATGCTTTGTTGTGAAGCTCTAGCCGCTCCACTGTTCCGGTGTTATTTGCCACACAGTCTCGCTCGTGCTGTTGCTAGTTAGCTAGTTGTGCCTTCTTGCCCGTCAGGGTTTCCCATCGGGTTACTGCCACGTCGCAGTAGGCAGGGCTGATTTCCATGCCGTA
>CAYSCA010000137.1:3774-8771 GCA_964429465.1 uncultured Rhodospirillaceae bacterium | reverse complement strand
GGCGGCAAATATTCCGACCAGTGGCATGTGGCGCATCTGATCAATCCGCGCGACGTGGTGGCCGAATCCAAGATGCCGCCCTATGGCTGGCTGACGCGCAACCGGCTCAAGGTGGAGGATCTCGGCCTTCACCTCAAGGCGCTGCGCAAGGTCGGCGTGCCCTATACCGACGATCAGATCGCCAATGCCGCCGCCGACGCGGTCGGCCAGGCCGCGCCCGACAGCGAGGCCGCCGCCGGGGTGAGCGAGCGCTATGGCGAGGCCACCAACATCCGCGCCTTCGACGGCACACCCGGTCCGGTCACCGAGATGGATGCCCTGGTGGCCTATCTGCAGATCCTCGGCCGGCTGACGGATGCGGCGCACCAGATGCCGATGACGACGGAGTAGGACCATGTTCGATCTCGATCACGGCAGCGTCGCCGCCTTCTCGAAATCCTTCGGGCTGCTCTATCTGATCGCGCTCTCGCTCGGTGTGCTGGTCTACGCCTACTGGCCCTCCAACAAGCAGCGTTTCGACGATGCGGCGCGCAACATTATCCATGACGAGGACAAGCCATGTCGGTAGGCGAGCGCGATCCCTATACCGGCCATATGACGACCGGGCATGAATGGAACGGCATCAAGGAGCTGAACGCGCCGGTGCCGAAGGCGGTGCTGTTCTTTCTGGCCGCCACCTTCATCTTCTCGCTGGGGTATTGGCTGCTGATGCCGGCATGGCCGATCGGCGTGACCTATACCAAGGGCCTGCTCGGCATCGACCAGCGCAAGACGGTGGCCGAGCGCGTGCAGGCCGCGGCGCAGAGCCGCGCCCCCTGGGCGCAGAAGCTGGTCGATGGCGACTATCCTGCCATCCAGGCCGATGCAGCCCTGATGCGGACCGTCCGCGAGACCGGGCGCACGCTGTTCGGCGACAATTGCGCCGTCTGCCACGGCCAGCAGGGTCAGGGCGGCAAGGGCTATCCGGCCATTGCGCAGGCGCCATGGCTGTGGGGCGGAGCGCCCGACGCCATCGCGGAAACCATCCGCGTCGGCATCAATTCCGGCCATCCCGAGACCCGCGTGTCGCAGATGATGGCCTTCGGCCGCGACGGGATGCTGGAACGCGCCGAGATCCTGAAGGTCGCCGCCTATGTGCATTCCCTGTCCAGCCCGACGGAAGCACCGGCCGCGGAATTGGAGGACGGCCAGGCGGTATTCGACTCCAATTGCGTGGCCTGCCATGGCGACAATGCCAAAGGGATGCCCGAAGTCGGCGCGCCCGACCTGACCGACCGGTTCTGGATTTACGGCGGCGACCTGCAGACGATCTACACGACGATCTATGGTGGCCGCCAGGGCCAGATGCCGAGCTGGGAGGCCCGCCTGTCGCCGCTGGAGCGCAAGATCCTGACGCTTTACGTACTCGATCTGCGGAAGAGCTGACGCATGACGGCGAAGCGCACCCGGCTGGCCATCTGTCTCTGCATCGCCGCCGCCGCGCTGCTGCTGGTGCTTGCCAATCTGCATCTGGTCTATGTCGCGACCACATCGCAGCCCGACTGCGTGACCCACCTGAAAGCGTCCGGCGAAGCGACCGGCCGCTTCCGGGCCGCACGGTCGTCCTGTTGACGGAGAGAATGCCATGACGACGATCCCGGCCATTGTTCCGCCGCTACCGCGCGAACGGACCTACAGCCGCAACATGGCGCCCGGCGCCGCCTTCGGGTGGCTGTCTGCCGGCTGGCACGACCTGTGGAAGATGCCCGGCATCAGCCTGTTCTACGGCATCGGCGTCTTCCTGGCCTCGCTGCTCGTCGTCGGCGGGCTGTTCTGGGTCGGCCTGGATTATATCCTGTTCCCCGCGCTGGCCGGCTTCATGGTGATCGGCCCGGCCCTGGCCGTCGGCCTGTATGAGAAGAGCCGCCGGCTGAGCGCCGGGGAACCGGTGCTGCTCAGGGGCGTGCTGTTCGTGAAAGCGAGGGCCGGCGCGCAAATCCTGTTCATCGGCGCCATCCTCTGTCTGCTGATGCTGACCTGGATGCGCGCTGCCGTGATCGTCTATGCGCTGTTCTTCGGGCTGACGCCCTTCCCGGGGCTCGATCATATCGCCCAGATGCTGTTCTCGACGCCGACCGGCTGGGCGATGCTGTTCGTCGGCAGCGTGGTCGGCGGGCTGTTCGCGGCCTTCGCCTTCGCCATCAGCGTCTTTTCGATCCCGATGCTGCTGAACGAGGATGTCGATGCCTTCACCGCCATGGGCATCAGCATGGTGCTGGTCTGGAACAACCTGCCGGTGATGCTGGCCTGGGGCGCGATCGTGCTGGCGCTGTTCGTGCTGAGCCTGCTGACCGGGATGCTGGGCCTGGTGCTGGTCTTCCCGCTGGTGGGGCATGCGACCTGGCATGCCTACAAGGCGGTCCGGCAGCCGGCCGGGGTGAACTAGGATGAGCTGCTGCCTGCCTGGCGGCGAGCCGGACCTGTCGCAGCAGACCGGGTTCGGCCCGCCATGGGAGGAGATCCTGCTCGCCAGCCATCCCATTGGCGACGGCCTGCAGCAGACCGAGATTTCGGTGCCGACGATCCATTGCGGCGGCTGCATCCGCACCATCGAACGGGGCCTGGACAGCCTTCCGGGCATTGTCCGGGCGCGTGTCAATCTGTCGACCCGACGGGTCACCGTGCAGTGGCGCGAGGCCGAGCGGCCGCCGCTGTTCGAGACGCTCGACCGGCTGGGCTATCCGGCGCATCTGGACGATGCGGGACAGACCGAAAAGGACGGCGTGCTGCCGCGGCTGCTCTGGGCCCTGGCAGTGGCGGGTTTCGCGGCCGGCAACGTGATGCTGTTCTCGATGTCGGTCTGGGCCGGCGCCGACGCGGACTCGCGCAACCTGTTCCACTGGCTTTCGGCGCTGGTGGCGCTGCCTGCGGCGGCGTTTTCCGGCCAGGTCTTCTACCGGTCGGCCTGGCTGGCGCTGCGCCGCGGGCAAACCAATATGGATGTGCCGATCTCGATCGGCGTGCTGCTCGCCTTCGGCATGAGTCTCTACGATACGCTGACCCATGGCGAGCACGCCTATTTCGATGCAGCCATTTCGCTGCTGTTCTTCCTGCTGGTCGGCCGTGTGCTGGATCACATGATGCGCGAACGTGCCCGGCAGGCGGTCAGGGGTCTGGAACGCCTGGCGGCACGCGGCGCGGTCGTGCGGCGGCCCGATGGCGGCCACGAATACCTGCCGGTCGACGAACTGCAGCCGGGCATGCAGATCGTCCTGGCGGCGGGCGAGCGCGTGCCGGTGGACGGTTATGTGACCGCCGGCGCCTCTGATCTCGATTGCGCGCTGGTCACCGGCGAAAGCCTGCCGCGGGCCGCCACCGAAGGCACCGAGCTGCAGGCCGGCACCCTGAACCTCACGGCGCCGCTGACCATGCAGGCCACTGCAACGGCGCAGAAATCCTTCCTGGCCGAGATGATGCGGCTGATGGAAGCCGCCGAATCAGGCCGCGCCGGATATCGCCGCATCGCGGACCGTGCCGCGCGGCTCTATGCGCCGGTGGTGCATCTTGCCGCCTTCCTGGGCTTTGCCGGCTGGATGCTGGCCGGCAGCGACCTGCATCATGCCCTGACCGTCGCAGTTGCCGTGCTGATCATTACCTGTCCCTGCGCGCTGGCGCTCGCGGTGCCGATGGTGCAGGTGGTGGCGGCGCGCCGTCTGTTCGAGGCCGGCATCATGGTGAAGGACGGCGCCGCCATGGAACGGCTCGACCAGATCGATACGGTCGTCTTCGACAAGACCGGCACCCTGACGACCGGCCGGCTGGCACTGGCCAACCGCGCGGAAATCGATCCGCGGCATCTCGCCACGGCGGCGGCCATTGCGGTGCATTCCCGCCACCCGCAGTCACGCGCTTTGGCCGCTTCGGCTGCCGCCGCGCCGCTGCGGTTTGCGCGGATCGAAGAGCATCCCGGCCGTGGCCTGGAAGCCGAGACCGCAGACGGTCGCATCTACCGTCTTGGCCGCGCCGGCTGGGCAACCGGCGGCACGGCCGAGGCCGCCGGCACCGTGCTGGCGCAGGACGGCCTGCAGCTCGCCGCCTTCCGCTTCGATGACCGCCTGCGCCCGGATGCGCGCGCGGCGGTGGCGCAATTGCAGCAGCGCGGCCTGCGGACCGAGATCCTGTCCGGCGACCGCCCGGAAGCCGTGGCTGCGGTGGCGCGGCAGCTTGGCATCGCGGATTACCGGGCTGCCATGCTGCCGGGCGATAAAGCCGCGCATCTGGCGGCGCTGGCTGCCCGGGGCCGCAAGGTGCTGATGGTGGGCGATGGGCTGAACGATGCGCCGGCACTGGCCGCGGCCCATGCCTCGATGGCGCCAGCCTCCGCTGCCGATATCGGTCGCAATGCCGCCGATTTCGTCTTCCTGCGCGACAGCCTGCAGGCCGTGCCGCAGGCGATGGAGGTGGCACGCCGCGCCGGCCAGTTGATCCGCCAGAATTTCGCGCTGGCGCTGGGATACAACGCCGTCGCCCTGCCCTTCGCCCTCAGCGGCCATATCACGCCGCTGATCGCCGCCCTGGTGATGTCGTCGTCTTCCATCATCGTGGTCGGCAATGCCCTGCGGCTGAACCGCCTGCATCGCGCGCCTGCCGCGGCGCAGGGCGGATTGCGGATGGGGCTGCCGGAAGGGGCGGAATGATGGACGGCTTCTTCTATCTCGTCCCGCTGTCTCTGGCGCTCGGCGCCATCGGGCTCGGCCTGTTTCTCTGGTCGCTGCGCAGCGGGCAGTACCAGGACCTGGACGGCGCTGCCGAGCGCATCCTTTATGATGAAGACCGCCCGGCCGGCTGACGGCACATCATCCCCCTCATGCTCGTCTGAGGTGCCGATTTGGAGGCGGATCAAAAGCTTAAGCTAGGAATAAGAACATTTTGGCAATTCTATAGATCAATAGTAGAACATATACGCTATTGATCAGGAGGCCAGCATGGTTCAGCAGGTACAGACAGGGGTGATCGAA
>CAYSCA010000137.1:0-3764 GCA_964429465.1 uncultured Rhodospirillaceae bacterium | reverse complement strand
CGGCTAACCGGCAGCGGCCGGGTGCTGACCGGCAAGGTCTTCCCTTTTCATGAACCGGCTCTGGATGAGGCCCTGCCCTGGGGCGGCCTGCCCGCCGGCAGCCTGCACGAGATCGTCGGCTATGCGCCTTCGATCACCGGCTTCCTCGCCGCCTATCTGGCGCGGGTCCGTCCGGGCCGGCCGATCCTGTGGATCACCCCGGACCAGCAGGCTTACGCCCCCGGCCTGACCGCTTTCGGCCTCGACCATCGTCGGCTGACCATGGCCTGGGCGCGGCGGCCGCAGGACCGCCTCTGGGCTTTTGAAGATGCGCTGCGCACGCCCGGCTTCGGCGCGGTGATTGCCGAGATCGATCAGGCCGATCTCACCGAGACACGCCGCCTGCAGCTTGCCGCCGAAAACGGGAACGGACTCGGCCTGCTGGTGCGCCGCGATGCCTCGCCTTCGGCGGCGCTGACCCGCTGGCGCGTCGAGGCCGCGCTGAGCGACGGCCGCTCGCCGCGCTGGTCGGTGGCGCTGGAGCGCTGCCGCGGCGGACAGCCTGCCTCCTGGCTTGTGGAATTCGATCATGCGTCGCTTCATTTCCGTCTGGTTGCCGCACTGGCCGACCGATCGCTGGCGGCGGCAGCGGAGTAACGCGGCGCCGCATTCCCCGCTCGCCCTGATCCAGCGCACCAGCGGCGGCATCCGCCTCACCGCCGTCGATGCGCGAGCCGCCGCCGAGGGGCTTTCGCCCGGCATGCGGCTGGCCGATGCGCGCGCGCTGGTGCCCGAACTCGTCAACGGCGAGGCCGATGCGGCCGGCGATCAGGAAGCCCTGGCGCAGCTCTGCGACTGGTGCAGCCGCTTCTCGCCCTGGGCGGCAACAGACGACGATGACGGGCTGATCCTCGATGCCAGCGGCGTGCCGCATCTTTTCGGCGGCGAGACCGCGATGCTGCAGATGATGCGGCAGAGCTTCGCGCAACTCGGCTGCAATGCGCGGCTTTCCATCGCCGATACGCCGGCTGCCGCCTGGGCCTGGGCGCATCATGGCAAGGGCAGTGTGCTGCCGCCGGGCAGCGGCCTCGACCGGCTCGGCCCCCTGCCGATCGAAGCCCTGCGCCTGGCCGGGGATATCGCCGGCGACCTGAAACGCCTCGGCATGACGACAGTCGCGGCTTTGACGAAGCTGCCGCGCGGGCCGCTGACACGCCGCTTCGGCCTGCAGCCCGTCGACCGCCTCGACAAGCTGTTCGGCCGCAGCGAGGAGCCGATCTCGCCGCGCCTGGTGCCGGCGCCCTGGCGCGCACGCGCCAGCCTGGCCGAACCGATCCTCACCCGCGATGCCATCGACATGATGCTGCAGCATCTGCTCGAGACCCTGTGCAATCTGCTGGAACAGCATCAGCGCGGCGCGCGGCAATTGTCCCTGCACAGTTACCGCGTCGACGGCCATGTGCAGACCTTGCGCGTCGGCACCAGCCGCGCGAGCCGCAGCCCGGCACATCTCTTGCGGCTCTACCGCGACCTGCTGGATGGCATCGATCCGGGTTTCGGCATCGACATGATGCTGCTGGATGCCAATGTCACCGAGCCGCTGTCCGGCAGCCAACAGGCGATCGCGGCGGCCGGCGAGGAGGATGGCGGCATCGCCGAATGCATCGACCGCCTGCAGGCCAGGCTGGGCCGCAGATCGGTGTTCCGGCCACAGACGGTGGAGAGCCACTGGCCCGAACGCGCCATCCATGCCGCACCGCCGCTTGCGCCGCCGCTGCCGCTGAAGCCGGCTGCGGCTCCGCGCCCCGTCGCCCTGCTGCCCTATCCGCAGATGCTGGAGACAGAAGCCGGCAGCAACGGCTGGCCGAGCGCCATCCACTGGCATCGCCGGCGCCGCGATCTGGCCCGCATGGACGGGCCCGAACGCATCGCACCGGAATGGTGGCGCGATCCCGGGGAAAGCCCGCGCGACTATTACTGCGCGGAAGATACCGAGGGCCGGCGCTACTGGCTGTTCCGCAGCCGCGAGACCTGGTTCCTGCATGGATTATTCGCATGACGGCTTACGCGGAACTGCAGGTGACCAGTAACTTCTCCTTCCTCGAAGGCGCCAGCCATGCCCATGAACTGGTCGGCCAGGCGGCCGCGCTCGGCCTTTCGGCGATCGCGATCACCGACCGCAACAGCCTGGCCGGCGTGGTGCGCGCCCTGTCGGCCATCCGCCAGCAAGGTCTCGAGGAGACGCTGCAGCTGATCATTGGCGCGCGCATCGACCTGCGCGACGGCCCGTCCGTCCTGCTGCTGCCGGAAGACCGTTCGGCCTATGGCCGGCTGGCACAACTGATCAGCAAAGGACGCCGGGCCGCGCCCAAGGGCGAATGTGAACTCTGGTGGTCCGACCTGCTGGAAAGCCTGAAAGGCCAGCAGGTCATCCTCCTGCCGCCCGACGAGCCGAACGAAGATTTCGCATCCCATGCGCGTGAGCTGCGACAGAGCTGTGGCGATGCGCTGTCGCTGGCCGTCTGCTGCCGCTTCGACGGGCAGGACCGGCAGCGGCAGGAAAGGCTGACGGCTTTTGCCGCAGAGCATAACATCGCGCTCGTCGCCACCAACGACGTACTCTATCACACGCCAGAACGCCGCATCCTGCAGGATGTACTGACCTGCATCCGCCATGGCTGCAGCATCGACACGGCCGGCTTCCGCCTGCAGGCTAATGCCGAGCGGCACCTGAAATCACCGCAGATCATGGCGCGCCTGTTCCGCCGCCATCCACAGACCATCGCGCGCAGCATGGAGATTGCCGCACGCTGCACATTCTCGCTGAGGGAACTGCGCTACGAATATCCCGAGGAAGCCAAGGGCAAGAGCGCCACACCACAGGATGAACTGGTGCGGCTGACCTGGCTGGGCGCGCAGGAGAAATACCCGGCCGGCATCCCGGAAAAGTTCAGAGCCCAGATCGGGCATGAGCTGACGCTGATCGGACGGATGAATTACGCGCCCTATTTCCTCACCGTCTACCGCATCGTCGAGTTCGCGAACAAAAACGGCATCCTCTGCCAGGGCCGCGGCTCGGCGGCCAATTCGATCGTCTGTTACTGCCTCGGCATCACGGCGGCCAAGCCGGAAGAGGTCGGCCTTCTGTTCGAGCGCTTCATCTCGGAGGAGCGCCGCGAGCCGCCCGATATCGATGTCGATTTCGAGCATGGACGCCGCGAGGAGGTCATCCAGCACATCTACAAGACCTATACCCGCGAGCGCGCCGGCCTGGCCGCCACGGTGATCCGCTACCAGCCGCGCAGCGCCATCCGCGATGCCGGCAAGGCGATGGGCCTGTCGCCCGACCTGGTGGACCGCCTGGCCAAAAGCCTGTGGGGCTGGGGCCGCGAAGGCATCACCGAAGACCAGATCCGCGAGGCCGGCATCGACCCCGATACGCCGCGCATCACCCAGACCCTGCAGCTCGCACAGGCACTGGTCGGCTTTCCGCGTCACCTGTCGCAGCATGTCGGCGGCTTCGTCATCAGCAGGGGCCCGCTGGCCGAACTGGTGCCGATCGAGAATGCCGCCATGCCCGATCGCACCGTGGTCCAGTGGGACAAGGACGATATCGACGAGCTCGGGATCCTGAAGGTCGACGTGCTGGCGCTCGGGATGCTGACCTGCCTGCGCAAATCGTTCGACCTGATCGAGCGGCATTACGGGCAAAAGTACGAGCTCCATTCGGTGCCGCGCGACGACCCCGCCACCTATGCGATGATCCAGAAAGCCGACACGATTGG
>CAYSCA010000136.1:0-8826 GCA_964429465.1 uncultured Rhodospirillaceae bacterium | reverse complement strand
GGCAAGGGTGAAAGGGTGCGGTAAGAGCGCACCGCGCGACCGGTAACGGAAGCGGCACGGCAAACCCCACCGGGAGCAAGACCAAATAGGGATGGCCGCAGGTGCTTAGCCTGCAGGGCGGTTTTCGGCCCGCCATCCGGGTCGGTCGCGCGAGGTGTCCGGTAACGGGCATCCCAGAGGAATGGCCGTCCAGCTCACGCAAGTGGGTGGACAGAACCCGGCTTACAGGCCGTCTGGCACCTTTCCGGAAATCCGCTCAGCGGCTGACGCGCAGGATGAAGGCGTCGGGAATGCGCTCGGGGCATTCGGTGAAGGCCGGCTCGAAGATCGCCGAGAAGCCCTGCTTGGCCTTGGTGTCCAGGCACCAGCGCTTGCCCTGGGCATCGCGCAGCGACAGGCCGCCGGATCTGATGTCCCAGAGCTGCGGCAGCTGCGCCAGCATCTCGTCATTCAGCGCGCAGCCCGAAACCACCAGCATCTTGCTGCGCGGCTCCATGGCCAGGCAATAGGCCGGATTGGCGGCGAAGAAGATCTGGTAGCCGTCCCCCAGCGGCCGGCTGACGAAGAAGCCCTGGGTCTGGTTGTCGATGCTGAACTCGCAGGGCGACAGCAGCACGACCGGCCGCAGCCGTTTGACGTCGTTGTTGACCAGCTGGGTGGTGAAGCACTGGTTGTTGGCGGTGCTGGCGACGATGGCGAAGCGCTTCAGGGCCGGGACGTCGCGCGGCAGCAATTCATTGCGGGCATCCGCCCAGGCAGCCGCGGCCGTTAACCAGACCACAAGCAGGCCGAGGATAAATCTGCTCATAACCCTGTATGCCCCACCCGTAAGGCCGCGTTGCGGCACTGCTCCCGTGGCGGGTGTAGCGGCGGGGCGGGGATGACGCAAGAGAACAAACAAGAACAAAAAGAGGATTTGTGCGGTAAGGTGATTTTCGCGTAAGTGCCCGTTTTTGCTGGCCCGAATCGCCTTTCAGAAGTGTTAATTCCATTGACGCCCATATAGCACCATGCTATCCCATCTTATCCCAGTTCGATGGCCCGCAGGGGGCTTTCTTGGGATGGAAGCGCGGGGCGGCTGGGGTGGAATTCTTCCTCTCAACCTTTCGAAACCGGATCGACGCCAAGGGACGGGTCTCCGTCCCGGCGCCGTATCGGGCGCTGCTGGCCCGGAAAGACGCGGAAAGCGGCCTGATTCTGGGCCCCGATATCAGCGCGCCGGCCCTGGTCGCCGGCGGCCGCGACTATCTCGACGGCGTCAACCGCCGCATCGACGAACTGCCCGACCTGCATCCCGAACGCGAAATGCTGATCGACGGCCTGCTGCCGTTTCTCAGCGAACTCAGCCTCGACCAGGAAGGCCGCATCCAGCTCGGCGCGCATTTCCTCGAACATGCCGGGCTGGCGGCACCGGGCGAGGCGGTCTTCGTCGGCCGCCGCCACAGCTTCCAGGTCTGGGAACCGAAAGCCTGGGAGGCCCGCGCCGCCGAGGCGCGCGCCAAGGCAGCAGCCTATCTGCGCGGCGAGGGCCGGTCGTGAGCGCCGCGACCAACGGCCCCGGTCACGAAAAAGCCGCAAGGACGGCGCATCTCTCGGCTCCGCATCTATCGGTTCTCTGCACGGAAATGGTGTCGGCGCTCCAGCCCGGCGCCGGCGAATTGCTTGTGGACGGCACCTTCGGGGCCGGGGGTTACAGTATGGCGTTGCTGGATGCCGCAGATTGTCAGGTTATCGGCATCGATCGCGATCCGAGCATTCGCGGTCACGCCGAGCGCGTCGCCGCCGCCCATCCGCAGCGCTTCCGGCTCGTCGAGGGCCGCTTCGGCGACATGACCGGCCTGCTGGCTGGGATCGGCATTGCGGCGGTCGACGGCATCGCGCTCGATATCGGCGTCTCCTCCATGCAGCTGGACCAGGCCGAGCGCGGCTTCTCCTTCCAGCAGGACGGCCCGCTCGACATGCGCATGGGCAATACCGGCGAGACCGCCGCCGATATCGTCAACAGCCGCGACGAAGCCGAACTGGCCGACATCATCTATCTCTACGGCGAGGAGCGCCGCGCCCGCGCGGTCGCCCGCGCCATTGTCGCCGCGCGCGCCGAGAAGCCGATCAGCCGCACGCGCGAACTGGCCGAGATCGTCGCCCGCGTCGTGCGCGGCGCGCCCGGCATGCATCCGGCGACCCGCACCTTCCAGGCGTTGCGCATCGTGGTGAATGACGAGCTGGGCGAGCTGAAGCGCGGCCTCGCCGCTGCCGAACAGCTGCTCAAGCCCGAGGGCCGGCTGGCGGTCGTGTCCTTCCATTCGCTGGAGGATCGCGTCGTGAAACGCTTCCTCGATCGCCGCAGCGGCAAGCAGGCCGGCAGCTCGCGGCACCTGCCTGCCAGCACGGCCCAGCCGCGGGCGCCGTCTTTCGTGCTGCTCCACAAGGGCGCGGTGGCGCCGGGCGAGGCGGAGATGGCGGCCAATCCGCGCGCGCGCTCGGCCAAGCTGCGTGCCGCCAGGCGGACGGATGCACCGGCCTGGCCGCCGGAGGATCTCGGGGATGATCTGCGGGGGGCTGCATGAGCCGCGGCCTTTCCATCTTCGCGCTGATCCTGCTGGCCGTCGTCTCCTTCGGCCTCTACCAGCTCTCCTACGAGGTGCAGCGCCTGGAGGACGAGCTGATCGAGCTCAACCGCGCGCTGAGCCAGGAGCGCGAGACCATCGGCGTGCTGCAGGCCGAGTGGAGCTATCTGACCCGGCCGGAATACCTGCAGGGCAAGGCGCAGCGCCTGCTGGGGATGCGTCCGGCGACGGCCAGGGACATCGTCTCCATCGATGCGCTGCCCTGGCGGCAGGATCGCGGCGACACGGAACCCGGTCAGGCCCTGCCGCCGGAGAAGACCGCCCCGGTTCCTGCGCTGCCGCCGCTGGCCGCTGCGCCGTCGGCGCCTGACACCGCAGGCGGCGTCCCGGTGCGGGTCGCCGCGTCGCCGGCCGACGCCGCCGATTTCGAGGCCGAGGTCGCCGCCGTGCTCGGCGCCATGCAGCGCAATGGCAACGAACAGCGGAGGACCCGGTGATGGGCCTGTTCCGCCGCCAGCCCAGGCAGAAGGTGCGGCCGCCCTGCACGCCGGCCGACATCCCCGGCAGCCCGGCCCTGGTGCGGCTGGAAGGCGCCGCCAAGCAGGCGCTGGAGGCCAGCCGCGGCCGCCTGGTGATCGGCATCGGCCTGTTCTCGCTGGCTTTTCTGGTGCTGGCCGGCCGGCTGGTCGAACTGACGGTGCTGCGCGGCGCGCTGGAGCCGGTGGTGGCGCGCGGCATCAATCCGGAACTGATCGCGCAGACGGCGCTGATGGAGCGGCAGCCGATCGTCGACCGCAACGGCGACATCCTGGCGACCAATCTCAAGATCGCCTCCCTCTATGCCGATCCGCGCAAGATCCTGAACGCGCGCGAGGCGGCGACCCGGCTGGCGCAGACTTTGCCGGAACTGTCGGCCGGCGAAGTGCAGGCCAAGCTGTCTTCGGGCAAGAGCTTCGTCTGGCTGAAGCGCGGCATGACCCCGCGCGAGCAATACGAGGTCAACCGGCTCGGCATTCCCGGCCTCTATTTCCACAGCGAGCAGCGCCGCGTCTATCCGCAGGGCTCGCTCGCCGTGCATGTGCTCGGCTACACCGATATCGACGGCAAGGGCATCGCCGGCATCGAGCAGTATTTCGACGAGCAGCTGCGCGATCCCTCGCGCACCGGCGATCCGCTCGAACTGAGCCTCGATATCCGGGTCCAGCATGTGGTGCGCGATGAGGTGGCGAAGGCGGTCGAGACCTTCAATGCCATCGGCGGCGGCGGCATCGTGCTCGATATCCATACCGGCGAAGTGATCGCCATGGTCAGCCTGCCGGATTTCGATCCGGCCGATCCCGGCGAGGCCAGCAAGGAGGCGCGGTTCAACCGCATCACGCTCGGCGTCTACGAAATGGGCTCGACCATGAAGACGCTGAATACGGCGATGGCGCTGGATTACGGCACGGTCAAGCTGAGCGGCGGCTATGACGCCACCAAGCCGATCCAGATCTCGCGCTTCACGATCCGCGACGACCATCCGAAGAAGCGCTGGCTCAGCGTGCCGGAAATCTACATGTATTCGTCCAATATCGGTTCGGCCAAGATGGCGGTTGATGTGGGGCCGGAGCGCCAGCGCGAGTTCATGGCCCGCCTCGGCATGCTGAGCCGGCCGGCCATCGAGCTGCCGGAAGTCGGCGCTCCGCTGATCCCGCGGCAGTGGAAGACGATCGAGACGATGACGATCTCGTTCGGCCATGGCCTGTCGGTCACGCCGCTGCAGCTCGCCACCGCCACCGCCGCCATCATCAATGGCGGCGTGCTGCATCCGCCGACGCTGATCAAGCGTCCGCCGGGCCTGCCGGCGCCGGGCCGCCAGGTGATCCGGCGCGATGTCAGCGACACCATGCGCAAGCTGATGCTGCTGGTCGTGGAGGAAGGCACCGGCAAGAAGGCCGAGGTCGACGGCTATCTGGTCGGCGGCAAGACCGGCACCTCGGAGAAGGTGAACGAACGCGGCGGCTATAACCGCAAGGCGCTGTTCAACACTTTCGTCGCCGGCTTCCCGATGAACAACCCGCGCTACATCGTGCAGGTGATGCTCGACGAGCCGAAGGGCAACAAGAGCACCTACGGTTTCGCCACCGCCGGCTGGACCTCTGCGCCGACCGCCAGCCGCATCATCACCCGCATCGCGCCGCTGCTGGGCGTGCCGCCGGTGGACGAGAATTCGCCGGCCATCCGCCAGGCGATGTTCGTGCCGCATATCCAGAATTCCGCTCTGACGCAGGAGAAGAAACTTGCGTCTCAGTGATCTCTGCAGCGACCTCAACCTCGATCCGCGCGCCGCGACGCTGGATGTCGCCGGCCTCACCGCCGACAGCCGCGCGGTGCGTCCGGGCTATGTCTTCGCCGCGCTGAAGGGTACGCAGGCTGACGGTCACCGCTTCATCGCCGATGCGCGCGAGAAGGGCGCCGTCGCCGTGCTCAGCGACCAGGTCGATCCGGCCTATGCCGGGCAGATTGCCTTCGTCACCGACGCCAATCCGCGCCGCCGCCTGGCATTGATGGCGGCCGCCTTCTTCAATGCGCAGCCGAAGCACATCGCCGCCGTCACCGGCACCAACGGCAAGACCTCGGTGGCCAGCTTCACGGCCCAGATCTGGTCGCTGCTCGGACTGAAGAGCGCAAGCCTCGGCACGCTCGGCCTGCAGGGCAGCGGCATCGACGAAAAGGTCGCGCATACCACGCCCGATCCGGTGCGCCTGCACGAGCTGCTGAGCATCGCCCGGAAAGCGGGGATCGAGCATCTGGCGCTGGAGGCGTCCAGCCACGGCCTCGACCAGTTCCGCCTCGACGGCGTGAAGCCGAAAGCGGCCGCCTTCACCAATCTCACCCGCGACCATATGGATTACCATCCGACGGTCGAGGCGTATTTCGCCGCCAAGCTGCGGCTGTTCGACAGCCTGCTGCCGGCGCATGGCACCGCGGTGATCAACATGGATTCCGCGCTCGGCGCCAAGGTGGAGGATCTCTGCCGCAGGCGGCGGCAGCGCCTGCTGCGCTACGGCATGCTGGGCAGCGAGCTGAAGCTGCTCTCCGCCGTGCCGCATGCCGGCGGATTGCAGATCGAGGCGGAAATCCTCGGCGTGCGGCGCGAAGCCGACCTGCCGCTGATTGGCGGCTTCCAAGCCGGCAACGTGCTGGCGGCGCTGGGCCTGGTGATCGGCTGCGGCGGCCATGCCGCGGCGGCCTGGGAAGTGCTGGAGCAGTTGCATGGCGTGCCCGGGCGGATGCAGAAGGCGGCGCAGCGCAGGAACGGCGCTTCGGTGTTCGTCGATTATGCCCATACGCCGGACGCGCTGGAGACCGTACTGAAGGCGGCGCGCCCGCATACCACGCAGCGGCTTGTCGTCGTCTTCGGCTGCGGCGGCGACCGCGACCGCGGCAAGCGGCCGCTGATGGGCGCAGTGGCGGCAAAGCTCGCCGACCGCGTCTATGTCACCGACGACAATCCGCGCAGCGAGGAGCCGGCCGCTATCCGCGCCGCCATCATGGCGTCCTGTCCGGGCGGCATCGAGATCGGCGACCGCCGCGATGCGATCTTCGCGGCCGTCGAATCCCTGCAGCCGGGTGACCTGTTGCTGATCGCCGGCAAGGGCCACGAGCCGGGCCAGATCATCGGCGACGAGGTGCGGCCCTTCGACGACGTGTCCGTCGCCCGCGGAGCCGTATCGGAAATCGATTCCGGTTCTGGTTCGGGCATCGCACCATACGGAGGTAAAGATTAATGGAAAGTTTCGCGCTCTGGACCTCCGCCGAAGCTGCCCGCGCCGCCCATGGCAGCAGCGACGGCTTCTGGACTGCCGGCGGCATCTCGATCGACAGCCGCAGCATCGCCTTCGGCGACCTCTTCATCGCGCTGCGCGGCCCGAATTTCGACGGCCATGTCTTCGTCGCCGATGCGCTGGCGAAAGGCGCCGCAGCTGCGATGGTTGACCGCGTACCGGAAACCCTGCCGCCCGGCGCCAACCTGCTGCGCGTGAAGGATACCTTCGAAGGCCTCAACGCCATGGCCGCTGCGGCGCGCCAGCGCTGCGGCGCGAAGGTGGTTGCGGTCACCGGCAGCGTCGGCAAGACCTCGACCAAGGAGATGCTGCGCCATGTCTTCGCCGCGCAGGCGGCGACGCATGCGACGAGCGGCAATCTCAACAACCACTGGGGCGTGCCGCTCACGCTGGCGCGCATGCCGGTTGACAGCCGCTTCGCCGTGATCGAGATGGGTATGAACCATGCCGGCGAGATCGCGCCGCTGTCGCAGCTGGCGCGTCCGCATATCGCCATCATCACGGCCATCGAGGCGGTGCATCTGGAGAATTTCTCCGGCGTCGAGGGGATCGCCGATGCCAAGGCGGAAATCTTCGCCGGCCTGGAGCCGGGCGGCATCGCCGTGATCAACCGCGACACGCCGCATTTCGAGCGCCTGGCCGCGGCGGCGCGGGCCGCCGGCGCCGCCGAGGTGATCGGCTTCGGCGAGAGCCGCGAGGCCGAGGCGCGCCTGATCAAGTATGCGCCCAACGCGGCCTGCTCCTGCATCGCCGCCGACATCATGGGTCATCCGATGACCTTCAAGATCGGCGCGCCGGGCCGCCACTGGGTGGTGAATGCGCTGGGCGTGCTGGCGGCGGCGCAGGCCGCCGGGGCGGACCTGGCCGTGGCCGGCATGGCGCTGGCCGGCATCACCGCGCCGAAAGGCCGGGGCGAGCGCCATGTGCTGCCCTGGCGCGACGGCGGCAGCATCGACCTGATCGACGACAGCTACAATGCCAGCCCGACCAGCATGCGCGCCGCCTTCTCGGTGCTGGCGATGGCGAGGCCGAACGCCGCCCGCGGCCGCCGCATCGCGGTGCTGGGGGACATGCTGGAGCTCGGGCCCAATGCCGAGGCCGCCCATGCCGGCCTGGCGGCCGACCTGGAACGCGACGGCATCGACCTGGTTTTTGCAGCCGGCCCGCTGATGCGCGCGCTCTACGATTCATTGCCGGCCCAGCGCCGCGGCCATCACGCGCCCAATGTCACCGAGTTGCTGCAGCCGCTGCGCCGCGCGATCCGCGGCGGCGACGTGCTGCTGGTCAAGGGTTCGCATGGCAGCCGCATGGACAAGGTGGTTGACGATCTGCTGACGCCGGCGCCCGCGCCGCGCGCGGCCAACGGATGGTGACAAGGTAACTCACGGATGCTGTTTCATCTCCTCACCCCGCTGGCCAACGAGATACAGGTCTTCAACCTGTTCCGTTACCTTACCTTCCGCACCGGCGGCGCCATCCTCACCGCCATGGTGCTGGCCTTCTGGATCGGCGAGCCGCTGATCAACTGGCTGCGCACCAAGCAGGGCCGCGGCCAGCCGATCCGCGATGACGGGCCGGAAGGCCATCTGCTGACCAAGCGCGGTACGCCGACCATGGGCGGCTTCCTCATCCTGCTCGGCCTGGGCGCCGGCACGCTGCTCTGGGCCGACCTGACCAACCGCTATATCTGGGCGGTGCTGCTGGTCACCTTCGGCTTTGGCTTGATCGGCTTCTATGACGATTATCTCAAGGTGACGAAGCAGAACCCGAAAGGCGTTCCGGGCAAGCTGAAGCTCGGGCTGCAGGTGCTGTTCGCCGGCCTGGCCGCTGTGTGGATCCACTCGATCACCGCCGCGCCGCTGAATACCAGTCTGGCGATCCCCTTCTTCAAGGATGTCCTGCTCAATCTCGGCTGGTTCATGATTCCCTTCGCCGCTTTCGTGATGATCGGCGCCTCGAATGCCGTGAACCTGACCGACGGCCTCGACGGCCTTGCCATCGTGCCGGTGATGATCGCCGCCGCCAGCTTCGGCCTGATCACCTATCTCGCCGGCAACCGCGTCTTCGCCGATTACCTGCAGATCCATTATGTTGCCGGTTCGGGCGAGCTGGTGGTGCTCTGCGGCGCGCTGGTCGGCGCCGGCATCGGCTTCCTGTGGTTCAACGCGCCGCCCGCCACCGTCTTCATGGGCGATACGGGTTCGCTCAGCCTCGGCGGCGCGCTCGGCACCATCAGCGTGATCGTCAAGCATGAGCTGGTGCTCGCCATCATCGGCGGCCTTTTCGTGCTGGAGACCGTATCGGTGATGGTGCAGGTGGCCTCGTTCAAGCTTACCGGCAAGCGCGTCTTCCGCATGGCGCCGCTGCATCACCATTTCGAGAAGAAGGGCTGGAAGGAGCCGACCATCGTGATCCGCTTCTGGATCATCGCG
>CAYSCA010000135.1:0-8854 GCA_964429465.1 uncultured Rhodospirillaceae bacterium | reverse complement strand
TACGGTTGGCACACCGACAGCGTTTCCATAGCCGGCGATGCCTGAGACGACCCCTGAGAATAGGTAGCGCACCTTCTCGTCGTCGAGGCTTCCGAAACGCAGTGAATCGAGAACGGCGATCGGCCGCGCGCCCATGGTGAAGACGTCGCGCAGGATGCCGCCGACGCCGGTCGCCGCGCCCTGGTAAGGCTCGATGAAGGACGGATGATTGTGGCTTTCCATCTTGAAGATGGCGGCCAGGCCGTCGCCGATATCGATCACGCCGGCATTCTCGCCCGGACCCTGGATCACCCAGGGGGCTTTCGTCGGCAGCGTCTTGAGCCATTTCTTCGAGGATTTGTAGGAGCAATGCTCCGACCACATCACCGAGAAGATGCCGAGTTCGACCTGGTTGGGCTCGCGCCCCATGATCTCCAGCACCAGATCGTATTCGGCCCTGGTCAGGCCCATCAGATCGTTCGGGTACTTCACTGCCTTCTTCGCGGATTCACTCACGACAGACTCTCCGCAATCGACTCGAACAGGCCCTGGCCATCGGTGCCGCCGCAGGCGGGATCGGTGGCATTCTCCGGATGCGGCATCAGGCCGAGCACCGTCTTCTTTTCGTTGTAGACGCCGGCGATGTTGCGCCGCGAGCCGTTCAGGTTGGTGCTGTCGTCCACATTGCCCAGCGCATCGGCATAGCGGAAGGCGACGCGATCCTGGTCTTCCAGCGTCTTCAGCGTGGCCTCGTCGGCGGTGTAGTTGCCGTCGTGATGGGCGACCGGCACCCGGATGGTCTGGCCCTTGCGGTATTTCTGCGTGAACGGCGTTTGCGTCTCGATGCGCAGATTGACCTCGCGGCAGATGAATTTCAGCCCGGCATTGGGCATCAGCACGCCGGGCAGCAGCCCGGCCTCGCAGGCGATCTGGAAGCCGTTGCACACGGCCAGCACGCGCACGCCGGCTTCGGCGCGCTTCTTCACTTCGCGCATCACCGGCGAATGCGCCGCCATCGCGCCGCAGCGCAGATAATCGCCATGCGAGAAGCCGCCGGGCAGCACGATCAGGTCTATTCCGGCGGGCAGCTCGCTGTCGCCATGCCAGACGTCGACCGGCGGCCTGCCGCCATTGGCGCGGGTCAGCGCCAGCCGCATGTCGCGCTCGCGGTTGGAGCCGGGGAAAGTGATGAGGGCGGCTTTCATGATGTCAGCCCACCAGCTCGACCGCGTAATTCTCGATCACCGTGTTGGCGAGCAGCTTCTGCGCCATCTCCTTCACCGCCGCCTCGATCTCGGCCTTCGGCTTCTTGGCCAGCGCGCCGGTCAGTTCCAGTTCGATCAGCTTGCCCTGGCGCACCTCACCGACATCGGCGAAGCCCAGGGAGTGCAGCGCCTGGCCGATGGCGCGCCCCTGCGGATCGAGGACGCCGGTCTTCAGGGACACATGCACGCGCGCTTTCATCGTCACATCCACCTTCTCAAAAAGCTGCGGCGGCCGTTTGCAGGGGCCGCCGCGTTGTCTGGGTCACGGCGCCGTTTCGCGGACGCCTTACTGCATCGTGTCGGGGCCCTTGATGTCGCGCGGCCCGCCCTCCAGCAGGATGCCGAGCCGGCGGGCGACCTCCTGATAGGCCTCGGCGACATTGCCGAGATCGCGGCGGAAGCGGTCCTTGTCCATCTTCTCGTTGGTCTTCAGGTCCCAGAGACGGGCGGAATCCGGGCTGATCTCGTCGGCCAGGATGATGCGCATCTCCTCGTTCTGCCACCAGCGGCCGAATTCCAGCTTGAAGTCGATCAGCCGGATGCCGATGCCGAGGAACAGCCCGGAGAGGAAATCGTTCACCCGCAGCGCCAGATGCATGATCTCGTCGATTTCCTGCGGCGTGGACCAGCCGAAGCAGGTGATATGCTCTTCCGAGACCAGCGGATCGCCCAGCTCGTCGTTCTTGTAATAGAACTCGACGATAGAGCGCGGCAGGGTGGTGCCCTCGGCGACGCCGAGCCGGGTCGCCAGCGAGCCGGCGGCGACATTGCGCACCACCACCTCGAGCGGGATGATCTCGACTTCCTTGATCAATTGCTCGCGCATGTTGAGCCGGCGGACGAAATGGGTCGGGATGCCGACCTCGCCCAGCCGGGTCATCAGGTATTCCGAGATCCGGTTGTTGAGCACCCCCTTGCCGGTGATGGTGCCCTTCTTCTTGTTGTTGAACGCGGTCGCGTCGTCCTTGAAATACTGTACCAGAGTGCCCGGCTCGGGTCCTTCGAACAGGACCTTGGCCTTGCCCTCATAGACCTGTCTGCGGCGCGTCATGGCACACCCGTGATCTGTTGGGGGAAGCGCGGAATTGCTCGGCCCTTCAATAGCGCAAGGGGGCGGGGGCCGCAATCCGCACAGGCCGCCCGAATGGCGCCAAATGCAGCGTCAAGAGGCCGGACTAAACCGCGGATTTCCGCGCCGGTCCGCGGCGTCCCGCCCGCCGGGCCCGAGGCTTGCGGCGGCCATGCCCCGCCCCCTATATATCGGTCAGCTCCCTTCCTTCCCGATGAGGCGTACATGACCACCTTCGACGACCGCAAGGATGCCTTCGAGAAGAAGCATGCCCATGACGAGGAGCTGGCCTTCAAGGCGGTCGCCCGGCGCAACAAGCTGCTGGGGCTGTGGGTCGCCGAGCAGCTCGGCCTGACCGGCGACGCCGCCGATGCCTATGCGAAAGAGGTCGTCGCGTCGGATTTCGAGGAAGCCGGCGATGCCGACGTGATCCGCAAGGTGCATGCCGACCTGCAGGCCAAGGGCAAGGAGGTTTCCGAGCACCGCATCCAGCTCAAGCTGGCGGAATTGCTGGAAACTGCCAAAAAGCAGCTGACGGCGTAAGCCCTCCCGGCTTCGCTGGGCCCTTCCCATTTCGGGCGAGGGCATTTGGCCCCCTTCCCGTTACGGGAGGGGCAAGGGTTTTCCTTGGGCAATCCTTACGCCACCCGCACCACCGCCATCATGCCTGCCGCCTGATGCTCCTGGATATGGCAGTGGAGCATCCAGTCGCCCGGATTGTCGGCCACGACGGCGATTTCCGCCTGTTCCCGCGCCTGCAGCAGCACGGTATCGGCGAACGGCGTCTGCGGCGCCGGCCGACCGTTACGGCTGAGCACCCGGAAGGCATGGCCGTGCAGATGGATCGGGTGCGGCCAGGCCGTCTGGTTGTCGATGGCGAGGACGTAGCTTTTGCCGCGGGCGAGCGCGAACAGAACCTGATGCCGGTGATCGTCGTGCTCGGTCATCGCCCGGCCGTTCAGGCCCCAGGCAATGCGATGCGTCTGGAAGGCGTCGCGCAGGCTCATGGCATGGCCGTCCACCTCCAGCGCCGCCGCCGCGCCCATCGCACCGCCGCTCAGGACCAGCGGCAGCCTTTCGGCTGAGGGCAGATCGGGCTCGGCCACCGGATTGGGCCGGAGCGAAGCGGGCGGCGGCAAGCTGTCGCGCCGCAAAGCCGCCGCCGGGTCGTAATGCAGGTCGAGCAGGCGGTAGGTGCTGCCGCGCGGATCGGAATCCAGTACGCGGTAGCGCGCGCCGGGTTCGCCCGTCGCGTCCAGGATCAGGTCGGCGCGCATGCCCGGTCCGAGCAGGATGGCCTCGTCAGCGGCCAGCCGCACCGGCTGCTGCACCGGATGCCCGTCCCAGGCGATCAGATACGGCCGGTGGCCCTCGAGGCGCAGGCTGAAGACGCGGGCGTTGGCGGTATTGAGCAGCCGCAGGCGGATGCGCTCGCCGGCGCGCAGCGGGAAGCTCTCGGCCAGCCTGCCGTTCACCAGGAAGGTATTGCCGAGCCGCCCGGCATGGCTGAGATCCATGGGATTGCGGAAATCGGCGGCGATCTGCGCCTGCCGGTCCAGCCGCATGTCGCCGAGCACCCAGAGCAGATCGCGGTCGACCGGCGGCGGTTCCGGCTCGTCGACGATCAGCGCGCCGTAGAGGCCGCGGCCGAGCTGTTCCGGGCTGCCGAGATGCGGGTGGTACCAGAAGGTGCCGGCATCGGGGCAGGTGAAATCATAGGTGAAGCTCTCGCCGGGCCGGATCGGCGCCTGCGTCAGGCCCGGCACGCCGTCCATCGCATTGGGCAGGCGGATGCCGTGCCAGTGCACAGTGGTCGGCGTGCCGTCCGGCAGGCCGTTGGTCACCTGCACGATCAGCCGCTCGCCCTGCCGGACGCGCAGCAAGGGGCCGGGCAGCAACCCATCATAGGCCCAGATCGATGTCGGCGGCTGCGGCGCGCCGATCACCGGCCAGGAGGCAGGCCGCGGCGTCAGCCGGTAGCCGCCGGCCGCGGCAGGACGCGGCGGCAGCGCGATCGCGGTCAGCGCGGTAGCGGCAGCGGCGGCGAGGAATGTCCGGCGGCTCGGCATGCGCCACAATCTAGCATGCCGGCTTCTCGGGACGATGGGCCAGCCACAGGCCGGCGATCAAAGCTGCGAGACCGGCCAGCAACGGCAGGGTCAGCGCCTCGCCCAGCAGCAGGGCACCAAGCAGGCCGGCCGCCACCGGGCTCAGCCCCAGGAAGATCGTCACCCGCGTCGGCGAGGCGTGCCGCAGGCACCAGAGCCAGACGGCATAGAAGATGCCGCTGCTGAGGCCGATGAACAGCACCGCGGCCCAGCCGCCGGCGCTGTAGCCCGCCCAGCCGCTGAAGGCGCCTTCCCAGAAGGCCAGGATGGCGAGGAAGCCGACGCTGGCCAGCATGGCGAAGGCGCCGACGGGGAGCGTCGGATAGCGCTGCAGATAGGGCCGGTAGAGCACCGAGCAGACCGCGCCGCAGAAAGCGGCCAGCAGCACGGCGGCCTCGCCGATGAAATGCTCCGACCGGCCGGGTTCCAGCAGCTTGTCGCCCAGCGCCAGCGCCACGCCCAGCAGGGTAAGCAGCACGCCGGCGGTCTTGGGCAGGGTCAGCCTCTCGCGCCCCAGCAACGCCGCGACCAGCATGGTGAGCAGCGGGAAACTGGCAAACAGCAGGGCGGCGCGCGCCGCGGGGATGAAGGCCAGCCCGTAATTGAGCAGGGCGATCAGCAGGCCGAACTGCACGATGCCGAGCGCCGCGATCGGCAGGATGTCGCGCCGGGCGAAGCGCATCGGCTGTCGCTGCCAGCGCAGCAGCGGCAGCAGGCAGAGCGCGCCGATGGCATAGCGGAACATGGCGAGCGTTGCCGGGCCGCTCTCTTCGACGACAAAGCGCGTCGCCACCATCGCCGCGCCGACCTGGATGCCCACGGAAGCCGCCGCCCAGGGTGCGAGCGAGGCCGGAGCGATCGAGCCGGGCGCGAGCTTCACAAGGCCAGTTCCCAGGTCTCGCCGACGAGCGTCTTGCCGAAGCTTTTATGCGCCTCGCTGGCGATCAGGGTGAAGCCCGCCTTCTCGTAGATGGCGCGCGCCGCGGTCAGCACCGAGTTGGTCCAGAGCGTGATCTTCCGGTAGCCTCTGGCGCGCGCGAAACGGATGCATTCATCCACCAAAGCCTTGCCGATGCCGAGGCCGCGGGCGCGCGGATCGACGATCAGCACGCGCAGCTTGGCGACCTTGGCCGACTTTCGGATCAGGAAGACGCAGCCCATGCGTTCGCCATCCACCTCGGCGATCCAGGCCCGCTCGCAGGCAGGATCGAACTTGCGCAGGAATTCGGCGCCGACCTCGGCGGCCAGCGCCTCGAAGCTGGAATCCCAGCCATATTCCTCGGCATAGAGCCGTCCATGCGCCTCGATCATCCAGCCGATATCGCCCGGCCGGTGCTGGCGCAGCAGGATTGCGGGCTTCGCCGCGGCGTTGCCGCCCAGCAACCGCTCTATGGTTGCCATCGCGCCGGCAAGCTGCGCGCGCTCGGCCGGCTTCAGCCGCTGCAGCAGCGGCGCCAGCACCTGCTGCGAGGCTTCCTCCAGCGGCGCGAAGGTTTTCCGGCCGGCCGCCGTGAGGCGCAGCAGGCTCTGGCGGGCATCTTCCGGCGCCGGCTGCTTCGTGATCAGCCCCTGCTTCGAGAAGCTGCGCAGCATGCGGCTCAGATAGCCGGCATCGAGGCCGAGATCGCGCACCAGGTCGCTGGCGGTGACGCGGTCGCGATGCGCCAGTTCGTAGAGCACGCGCGTCTCGGCCAGCGAGAAGGGCGCATAGAGCCGGCCGTCTTCCAGCACGCCGATCTTCTGGGTGTAGAAGCGGTTGAAGCGGCGCATGGCCAGCACCTGCCGCTCCAGCTCCGCCGACCGGGCCGGGGTCTTTGCCAAGGATTGCGATTTGCGCTGCGTCGTCATGCCTGCCTCCCGCGCTCGGGCGCAGGATCGGGCAGTTAGTTGACTTTGTCAAGTATAGCCCGGGTCAGCGCACCCGGTCGGCGATCCGCTTCACGTTCAGCGGCGTCGCATCCTCGGCGGTCAGCGAGGCGAGGAAGCGCTCGCGCCAGTCGGTGACGGTATTGGCGCGCAAGACTTCCATATTGTATTCCCAGCGCTGGCGCCGTTCTTCCGGCGGCATGGTCAGGGCGCGGGCCATCGCCTCGGCCACCTGATCGGGATCGTAGGGATTGACGATCACCGCGCCGCCCATCTCGTGGGCCGCGCCGGCAAAGCGCGACAGCACCAGCACGCCGGGATCGTTCGGGTCCTGGGCGGCGACATATTCCTTGGCCACCAGGTTCATGCCATCGCGCAGCGGCGTCACCAGGCCGACCTTGGCGACGCGGTAGAAGCCGGCGAGCTGGCCGCGCGGGAAGGACTTGTTGAGATAGCGCAGCGGCATCCAGTCGAATTCGGCGAAGCGGCCGTTGATGCGGCCGGTCAGCGCATCCAGCTCAGTGCGCAGCTTGCGGTATTGCGTCACCTCGCCGCGCGAGATCGGCGCGATCTGCATGAAGGTGACCTTGCCGCGCAGTTCCGGCCGCGCGCCGAGCATGATCTGGAAGGCGTCGAAGCGCTGCGGGATGCCTTTCGAGTAATCCAGCCGGTCGACGCCGATCACCAGGCTGCGCTGCCCCAGGCTGTCATGCAGGCGCTGGGTTTCCGGGCTGGCCGCTTCGGTGGCGGCGAGCCGGGCGAAGCCTTCCGTCTCGATGCCGATCGGGAAGGGCGCCACCCGCACCGTGCGGCCGTAGCAGGTGACCCTGCCATTGTCGCTGACCCGGCCATTGGCCTCGTGGATGATGTATTCGGTCAGCGCGCGGACATCGCCCTTGGTCTGGAAGCCGACGAGGTCGTAATCGCAGAGGTCGCGCACCAGCCGGTCATGGCCGGGCAGGGCGGCCAGCACTTCCGGCGCCGGGAAGGGGATATGCAGGAAGAAGCCGATGCGGTTCTCCACGCCATGCCGGCGCAAAGCCGCGGCCAGCGGGATGAAATGATAGTCATGCACCCAGACCACGTCGTCGGGACGCAGCATCTCGGCCAGCGAGGCGGCAAAGCGCTCGTTGACCGCGATATAGCCCTCGAAAGCGGCGCGGTGGAAATCGATCAGGCCGAGCCGGTAATGGCAGAGCGGCCACAATGTCGAATTGGCGAAATCGACATAGAAGCGGTTATGCTCGTCGGGCGTCAGGTCGTGGACGGCGAACTCGACCTTGCCCTGGCTGGCGCGGCGCGGCGCGGCCGATGGCGTCTCGGTGATCTCGCCGCTCCAGCCGAACCAAAGGCCGCCATACTGGTTGAGCGCCTCGCGCAACGCCACCGCCAGGCCGCCGGCGCGGCTCAGGCGCTCGCGCGGCATCGAGACCCGGTTGGAGACGATTACGAGCCGCGCCAAAAGGACTCCTCCCAGGTCTTCGACAGCCGCATGGCGCAGACGATCAGCCCGACCATCGAATAGGTCTGCGGGAAATTGCCCCACAATTCGCCGGTCTTCGGATCGACATCCTCCGACAGCATGCCGAGATGGTTGCGCGAGGCCAGCAGGTTTTCGAAGATCTCGCGCGCCTCGTCCCTGCGGCCGATCGCGGCGAGCGCATCGACATACCAGAAGGTGCAGATGGTGAAGGCGGTATGCGGCCGGCCGAAATCGTCGGGCGCGACATAGCGCATCAGGTGGTTGCCGCGCCGCAGCTGCTGGCCGATCGCCTCCACCGTGCCGAGGAAGCGCGGATCGTCCGCCGCCACGAAGCCGATCTCCTGCAGCAGCAGCAGCGAGGCGTCGAGATCCTCGCCGCCGAAGCTCTCGACGAAGCTGTTGAGCCGGGGATTCCAGGCATTGTCGAGGATCGCCTTGCGGATGCGGTCGGCATGGTCGCGCCAGTAGGTCGCGCGGTCGGCGAGATCGAGCACGCCGGCGATCTTGGACAGGCGGCGGCAGGCGGCCCAGCACATCGCCGCCGAATGGGTATGCACCCGGGCGCGGCCGCGGAATTCCCACAGGCCGGCATCGGGCGTGAGCGCCAGTTCGGCCGCCTTCTCGCCCAGGCCCTCGAGCTGGCGGAACAGCGCCGCGTCGCCGCGATGCGGCAGGCGGCGGTCGAAGAACATCTGCGCGCTGGCCAGCACGATGCTGCCATAGGTGTCGTTCTGCACCTGGAAATAGGCGGCATTGCCGATCCGCACCGGACCCATGCCGCGATAGCCGCGCATGGTATCCAGGCTGCGCTCCTCCAGCGGCGTGCCGGGGATGATGCCGTAAAGCGGCTGCAGCGCCTCGCCCGGATGCTGCGCCACCACGGTGGTGATGTAGCGCAGGAAGTCTTCCATCGTCTTGGTGGCGCCGAGCCGGTTCAGCGCCTGCACGACGAAATAGGCATCCCGCATCCAGCAATAGCGGTAATCCCAGGTACGCGGCGTGTTCGGCGCTTCCGGGATCGAGGTGGTGATCGCGGCGACGATGGCGCCGGTTTCCTCGCAGGAGCAGAGCTTCAGGGTGATGG
>CAYSCA010000134.1:0-8885 GCA_964429465.1 uncultured Rhodospirillaceae bacterium | reverse complement strand
GCTGGCGCCGACGCTGGGGCTGTGCCGCCGCATCGTCGACCTGGTCTCGACCGGCGCGACCCTGAAGGCCAACGGGCTGGTGGAAGTGGAGGTGATCGCGCAGGTCACCTCGCGGCTGGTGGTCAACCGCGCGGCATTGAAGACCCGGCCCGACCAGGTCGGCGGCTGGCTGGAAAAGTTCAGGAAGGTCGTCGATGCCCGTTGAGCTGAATGCCGCCGATCCCGGCTTCGCCGCGCGTTTCGACGCGATGGTGAAGGCCAAGCGCGATGCCGAGGCCGATGTCAGCGCCGCCGTCGCGCAGATCATCGCCGATCTGCGCCAGCGCGGCGACGCCGTGCTGCACGACCTGAACCTGAAATTCGACAAGGTCGACAGCCGCAGGACCGGCCTGCGGATCGCGCCGGCCGAGATCGATGCGGCCGCCGCGAAGGTCGACGCTAAAACCCTGCAGGCGCTGGAGCAGGCTGCCGAGCGCATCCGCTCCTTCCATGCCAGGCAGAAGCCGGCCGACGACTTCTACACCGATGCGCAGGGCGTGAGGCTCGGCCATCGCTGGACGCCGCTGGATGCGGTCGGCCTCTACGTGCCCGGCGGCAAGGCGGCCTATCCGTCCTCGGTGCTGATGAACGCGCTGCCGGCCGTGGTCGCCGGCGTGCGCCGCGTCGTGGTCTGCGTGCCGACGCCCGGCGGCGAGCTCAATCCGCTGGTGATGGCGGCGCTGAAACTCTCCGGCGTGCATGAGGTCTACCGCACCGGCGGGGCGCAGGCGGTGGCCGCGCTGGCCTACGGCACGGAAAGCATCGGCAAGGTCGACAAGATCACCGGGCCGGGCAACGCCTACGTCGTCACGGCCAAGCGGCTCGTCTTCGGCCAGGTCGGCATCGACAACCCGGCCGGCCCGTCGGAAATCCTGGTCGTGGCGGACGCGAAGAACGATCCGGCCTGGATCGCGGCCGACCTGCTCAGCCAGGCCGAGCATGACGAGGTCGCGCAATCGGTGCTGATCACTGACGATGCCGCCTTCGCCGGCCGCGTCCATGCCGCCGTGCGACAGCAGCTTTCGACCATGCCGCGCGCGGCGATCGCCACCGCCAGCTGGGAGCGGTTCGGCGCGCTGATCACCGTGCCGAAACTGGAGGATGCCGCGCCGCTGATCGACGCCATCGCGCCCGAGCATCTGGAGCTGGCCATCGACGACCCGCAGGCGCTGGCGGCGCGCGTCCGGCATGCCGGCGCCATCTTCCTCGGCCGCCACACGCCGGAGGCCATTGGCGATTACGTCGCCGGGCCCAACCATGTGCTGCCGACCGCCGGCGCCGCGCGCTTTGCCTCGGGCCTCAATCTGCTCGACTTCATGAAGCGGACGACGCTGGTGCAGTGCGACCCGGCTTCGCTCGGCAGGATCGGCCCGGCGGCCGTCGCGCTGGCCGAGGCGGAAGGCCTGCAGGGCCACGCGCTGTCGGTGTCGGTCCGGCTCGCTCCGGGCACCGCATGACGCAGCCCACGCCGCCGGACTGCCACCGCCTCGTCGATGTGCAGCTCGACGAGCGGAGCCTGGTGCGCCGCTCGGCCGATATCGAGCATGAGCGCAAGGTCGCGATCTTCGACCTGCTGGAGCAGAATGTCTTCTCGCCGGCCGGCGCCGGCGCCGACCAGGGCCCGTTCCAGCTTCTGCTGGCGATCGAGGAAAACCGGCTGGTCTTCGATATCCGCGACGAAGCCGCCGCGCCGCTCGGCAAGATCATTCTGGCGCTGTCGCCGTTCCGCAAGATCGTCCGGGATTACTTCGAGATCTGCGACAGCTATTTCCAGGCGATCAAGCGCTCGACGCCGTCGCAGATCGAAACCATCGACATGGCGCGCCGCGGCGTCCACAACGAGGGATCGGAATTGCTGCGCGAGCGGCTGAAGGGCAAGATCGATACCGATTTCGACACCGCCCGCCGCCTGTTCACGCTGATCTGCGTTCTGCATATCCGGTGAGCGGGCGGCCCTGATGGATCGGCTTCCCGGCAGCGTGCTGTTCTGTTGCACCATGAACAGCGTCCGCTCCCCGATGGCCGAGGGCATCCTGAAGGCGCTCTATCCCAAGCAGGTCTTCGTCGATTCCGTCGGCGTGCGCAAGCAGCCGGTCGACCCCCTCGCCGTCGAGGTGATGGACGAGATCGGCCTCGACATCTCCAGGCATCGGCCGAAGACCTTCGACGAGCTGGAGGATTCCTCTTTCGACCTGATCGTCTCGCTGTCGCCGGAAGCGCAGCACACCGCGGTCGACATGACGCGCACGATGGCTTGCGACGTGGAATTCTGGCACACCTTCGATCCGACGATCATCGAGGGCACCCGCGAGCAGCGGCTGGCGGCCTATCGCGAGGTGCGCGATTTCCTCAACAAGAAGATTCGCGCCCGCTTCGTCCCGCGTTAATATCCATTCACCATGCTCCGCCGCAAAACGGCCTTTCTTTCCGTCCATCCTGCCGGCAGAAAATCGAATGGAGAAAATCATGCTGGTGCGCCTTTTTCCCGTATTGCTGATCGTCGCCGGTCTCGCCGCCTGCAAGCCCGCCGATGCCCAGGTGACGCAGCGCGCGCTGCCCGATGACGCCACGCTGCTGACGCTGAATGAAGCCGCCGAGCGCGATGTCACGCCGGATACGATCCGCGCCCGGCTGCTGGCCCAGGCGAGTTCCGAGCAGGCGGCGACCGCGCAGAATTCGGTCAACGCGGCGATGACCAGGGCCCTGGCCAAGGCGCGGTCGCTGGGCCTCGATGTCGAGACCGGCGGCTACAGCACCTATCAGGAAGCGCCGCCGCGGCCGCAGTCCCTGCCGGCCGGCGCGCGGCCGCCGGCGCCGGTCTGGCGCGCCCAGCAGAGCCTGGTGATCACCTCCACCGATGACGCCAAGCTGCTGGAGGCGGTCGGCGCCCTGCAGAATGAGGGCCTGCTGCTGCAGGAGCTCGGCCATGTCGTCTCGCGCCAGCAGCAGCGCAGCCTGCAGGACGAGCTGATCCACGAGGCGCTGCAGCGGCTGACCGCCCGCGCCGAGAAGGCGGCGGATGCGCTGGGCATGCGCTTCGAGGGCTGGGCGCGGGTCGGCCTGAACGGCGGCATGCCGCCGCGGCCGATGATGATGAAGGCGATGCGCGCCGAGGGCATGGCGGCGGGCGCGCCGCCGGTGACGGCCGCCGGCGAGCAGACCATCAGCGTCAGCGTCGACGGCGAGGCCATCCTGCGCCGGCGCTGAGGCCGGGTCAGGCGGCACAATCGGGGCTTGCGGCGGTCCGGATCGGGTTCTATCAAGGGCGCGGCCAGAAAGGACCCTCGCTTTGCCCGCCGCCCCTTTGCCGCCTGACGAAGCCGCCCGCCTCGCGGCATTGCGCCGTTTCGGCATTCTCGATACCGGAACCGATCCGCGCTACGACCGCCTGGTGCAGCTGGCGGCGCAGGTCTTCGGCACGCCGATGGCGGCGATTTCGCTGATCGATGCCGACCGGCAGTGGTGCAAGGCCACGGTAGGCCTGCCCGGCCGCGAGTTTCCGCGCGGGCATTCCTTCTGCGCCTGGACGATCCTGGCCGAGGATGTCCTGGCGGTCGAGGACCTTTCGCGGGACGTGCGCTTTGCCGACAATCCGCTGGTCGCCGGCCCGCCGCATCTGCGCTTCTATGCCGGCGCGCCGCTGGTGACCTCGGAAGGCTACCGCGTCGGCGCGCTCGCGATCATCGACGACAGGCCGCGCAGTTTCGGCGCCATCCAGCGGGCGCAGCTGCGCGACTTCGCCATTCTCGTCGCCGAGGCGCTGGAGCTGAACCGCGCGCTGGCCGAAACCGAGGCCGCGCGCGAGGAGGCGATGCTCGCCTCGCGCTCCAAGGGCGAATTCCTCGCCTTCATGAGCCATGAATTGCGCACGCCGCTGAATGCCATCATCGGCTTTTCCGAGATGCTGGAGAGCGAGGCCTTCGGCCCGCTCGGCGATCCGCATTACCGCGACTATGCCGGCGTGATCCGCCAGGCCGGCGGCCATCTGCTGGAGGTGATCACCAGCATCCTCGATCTGAGCCGCATCGAAGCCGGCAAGATGACGCTGTCGCCCGATCCGCTGACGCTGGTCGAGGAGGCCGATGCGGTGATCACGCTGCTGCTCGGCCAGGCGCGGCAGAAGGACCAGTCGCTGGTGATGGATGCGTCCCTGCATGCCCTGCCCGTGCTGCAGGCCGACCGCAGCGCCTTCCGCCAGATTCTGCTCAACCTGATCTCGAACGCGATCAAGTATACCCCGGCCGGGAGCCGCATCGTGGTGAGCGGCATCGTTGCGCCCGAGGGTTTGCGCATCAGCGTCAGCGACGACGGCCCCGGCATTGCGCCCGCAGATCTGGCGCGGCTGGGCGAGGCCTTCTACCAGGCCGGCCCCAAGAATGCCCGGCGCGGCGGCACGGGCCTGGGCCTTGCCATCTCGCGCCGGCTGATGGGCCTGCATGGCGGGCGGCTGGTCATCGACAGCGAGCTGGGCAGGGGGACGACGGCGACGATGATCTTCCCCGCCGGCGCGACCAAATAGCCGAACGGGAACTGCCCTGCGCCGGGTTTTCGTTCGCATAATGTTTCAAAAGCGGGCGCTGCGGGAGCCGCCCTGCTTGATTTTCCAGACCCATACGCGCATGTTCTCGCCGCGCCGCGGCCCGTTCGCGGCGCTGCAGGTTTAAGCGTCGCGCCGATCCCCGGCGCGGCAGGACCCCCGGTCGTCGAACCGGAATACAGAGGCGGAATGGCGAAGGAAGAATTGCTGGAATTTCCCGGCGTGGTGGACGAGTTGCTGCCCAACGCGATGTTCCGGGTCAAGCTGGATAACGGCCACGAGGTGCTGGCCCATACGTCGGGCAAGATGCGCAAGAACCGCATCCGCGTGCTGGCCGGCGACAAGGTCATGGTCGAGATGACCCCTTACGACCTGACCAAGGGTCGCATCACTTTCCGCTTCAAGTAAGCTTTCGCCGCGGGCCGGCCATGCCTCCGTCCGTGCCGGCCCCCCTTGTCCTGGCCTCGGCCTCGCCGCGCCGGCGCGATCTGCTGGCCCAGATCGGCGTCACGCCAGCCGCCATACTCCCCGCCGAACTCGACGAAACGCCGCTGCCGCGCGAATTGCCGCGCCAGCTGGCCGGGCGCCTGAGCGCCGCCAAGGCCGCCCTCGTCGCGCAGCAGAAGCCCGGCGCGCTGGTGCTGGCGGCCGACACGGTCGTGGCGCTCGGCCGCCGCATCCTGCCCAAGGCCGAAGACGCCGCCGACGTGCGGCGCTGCCTGACGCTGCTGTCCGGCCGGCGGCACCGGGTGATGACCGGGCTGGTGCTGCGCCATCCGGACGGCCGGGCCGCCTCCCGCCTGGTCGAGACGGTCGTGAAATTCAAACGGCTGTCGGCCGCCGAGATCGCGGGCTATGCCGCCTGCGGCGAAGGCGTCGGCAAGGCCGGCGGCTATGCCATCCAGGGCCGGGCGGGGCAGTTCGTCACCGGGCTGAACGGCTCGTATTCCAACGTGGTCGGGCTGCCGCTGGCCGAGACGGCGCAGCTGCTGGCCGGCTTCGGCTACCCGCTCTGGCCCGAAAACGGCTATAACTGATTCGATGGCCAACGAGCTTCTGATTGATGTCGGGCTGACCGAGACGCGCGTCGCGCTGGTGGAAGACGGCCGGCTGGTGCATCTCGACCTCGAGCGCCCCGACCGCGACTCGGCCCTGGGCGCCATCATGCTCGGCCGGGTGCGCCGCATCGAGAAGGGGCTGCAGGCCGCCTATGTCGATATCGGCCTGAGCCGCGACGGCTTCCTCGGCCGCGACGACCTGCTGAATGCCGGCGATAAGCCGATCGAGCAGCTGATCGACGAGGGCGAGAGCATCCTGGTTCAGGTGATCCGCGATCCGGTGGGCGAGAAGGGCGTCAAGCTGACCTGCCATATCGCGCTGCCCGGCCGCTTCCTCTCGCTCACGCCGTTCGATTCCGCCGTTCGCGTCACCAAGCGCATTGCCCAGGATGCCGAGCGCATGCGGCTGGCCGCCGTGATGCAGAGCCTGCTCGCCCTGGCCGACCAGACGCCGCTGGAAGTCGCCGCCCGGCTGCAGCGCATGGCCGGCGACCGCCGCTCGGGCAAGCGCGGCCCGCTGCCGCCCGAAGGCGAGCGCCGCAGCGGCCAGGATCGCCGCAAGCTGGCCGGATGCATCCTCAATGCCAATGCCGAGGGCAGCGGCAAGGAGGAGCTGGCGGCCGACCTTGCCCGCCTGCAGTCGCGCTGGATCGCCATCGAGGAGCGCCGCAACAAGGCTACCGCGCCGGCCGAGCTGTGGCGCGAGATGGGCCCGGTCGGCCGGGCGTTGCGCGACCATGTCGGCGCCCGGCTGGATCGCATCCGGGTCAATGCGGCGCAGGGCTTTGCCGAGGCGCGCGCCTGGCTGTTCGAGCATGCGCCCGATCATGTCGGTCGGCTGGAGCGCTTCGACGATCCCGCCGGGCTGTTCGACCTGTTCGAGATCGAGGACGATATCGCCGATGCGCTCAGCCGCCGCGTCGCGCTGACATCCGGCGGCGCCATCGTCTTCGGCGAGACCGAGGCGCTGACCGCCGTCGATGTCGATTCCGGCCGGGCATCGGCGCGCGGCAATGCCTTCGAGGAGCTGGCGCTGAGGATCAACCTCGAGGCCGCCCATGAGATCGCGCGCCAGCTGCGCCTGCGCGGCATCGGCGGCATCGTGGTGATCGACTTCCTGCATATGGAGAACGCCGCCTACCGCGCCCAGGTGGTCAATGCGCTGCGCCAGGCGCTGGCGCGGGATCCGGCGCCGACCAAGGTGCTCGGGATGTCGGCGCTCGGCCTGGTGGAGATGACGCGCAAGCGGGTGGGCGAGCCGCTGGCTGCCCGGCTGTTCGAGCATTGCCCGACCTGCGACGGCGACGGCCGGCTGCCTTCGCTGCCCGCCGTGCTGGCCGAGCTGCTGCGCCGGGCCTGGCGCGAGGCCGCCAGTTCTCCGCCCGGCGCCAAGCTGGAGATCGCCTGTGCGCCGGATGTCGCCGCCCTGCTGGACAACGAGCTGCGCAGCCGGCTGGAACGCCAGATCGGCGCCGTGGTTCATGTCAAACCCGAATCCGGCCGCCGGCGCGAAGCCTTCCAGGTCGCCCGGCTGCATCGCTGACCGTGCATTGCCCGATGACTGACAGACCCTGCCCGATCTGCGGCAAGCCTGCCGCCCCGCCTGATTCGGGATTCGCGCCCTTCTGCTCGCCGCGCTGCAAGGATGTCGACCTCAACCGCTGGCTCAAGGGGGCCTATGCCATCCCGGCGGTAGAGAATGACGATGCCGAGGACGACGAATCCGCGTCCGAATCGCCGGGCCGCGTCCACTGAGCCCGCCCCGGCCTGTTGCAGAACTGCCACGGTGGCGAAAATCCGCAACTTGTGCCTGTGGCTACAAAGGGGCGGCGGGGAAGGGGCTTGCCTCGGTTCGCGGGATACCGGATAACCTTAAGCTATAGAAATATAAGAGGTCGCAAGTTCATGGTTGCTGCCCAGTTCCCTGTCTCGCACCGGCCAGAAGGCCAGTGGCTGCCAGAAGGCAAGCGCGGCGGGTTCAAGAGCCTCGCCCTGGCTGCGGTCCTTGCGTCCGGTCTGCTGGCCGGCTGCGCTGCAACGCCGGCCGAGCCGCAGGCCCAGGCCGATGCGGCGGCGGTGAACGATCCGCTCGAGCCGGTGAATCGCGCGCTGTTCGAACTGCACCAGATCATCGATCACTTCCTGCTCAAGCCGGTCGCCTTCACCTATACGATGCTGGTGCCCGATCCGCTGCGCACCGGCATCCGCAGCGCGCTGCATAACCTGAAGACGCCGATCTATCTCGCCAACGACCTGCTGCAGGGCGAAACCGGCCGCGCCGGCGAGACCGTGGAGCGCTTCGCCATCAATTCCACCATCGGCGTGCTCGGCTTCTACGATGCCGCCGACAAGTGGTTCGGCATCGCGCCCCATACGGAGGATTTCGGCCAGACGCTCGCCACCTGGGGCGTCGATGAGGGCCCGTATCTGTTCATCCCGGTGATCGGCCCGTCCAATCCGCGCGATCTCGGCGGCCTGGTCGTCGATTCGGCTGCCGATCCGCTGAACTGGTATCTGCACAACACCGACCGCGAGGGCTGGATCTATGCCCGCACGGCGCTGACCGGCATCGATGCCCGCGCCGAGCTGCTCGACACCCTCGACAAGCTCGAGCGCACCTCGCTCGACTATTACGTCACCCTGCGCAGCGTCTATCGCCAGCGCCGCGTCGACGAGATCAACAACCGCCAGTCGCGCCAGCCGTCGGTCTCGCCGACCCTGAGCCAGTCCGCCGATGCGGGCAGCGATATCGAGACCAAGCCGGCGAAATAACAGCCGCTGCATAACGAAGTATCGCGGCGCGCCGGCAACGGCGCGCCGTTTTGTTTTCCTGTCTTTTGCTTTTCTGTCGTTGCGGCAGGCGCCCGCGGCTACTGCGCCGCCGCCGCCATGGCGGTGCCCGGCGGGAAGCTGACCGTCACCTGCGTTCCCTGCCCGGGCTCGGAGGCGATGCTGATGCTGCCGCCATGCAGGTCGACCAGCTTGCGGCAGATGCTGAGGCCAAGTCCGCTGCCTTCGCTGCGCCGGATGCCGGCATTGGCCTGCCAGAACGGTTCGAACAGGCGCGGCAGATGTTCGGCGGCGATGCCGATGCCGGTATCGCTCACCGTCAGGCGCACGCTGCCATCCTCGGCCACGCTGCCGGCGACCGTGATGACCCCGCCATTCGGCGTGAATTTCACGGCATTGCCCAGCAGGTTGATCAGGATCTGCTTCACCGCGCGGGCATCGACATTGACCGGCGGCAGGTC
>CAYSCA010000133.1:0-8993 GCA_964429465.1 uncultured Rhodospirillaceae bacterium | reverse complement strand
TCATGCCTGTGTCGCTCATGCCTGTCTCCGCAAGGCGCGGTCATGCCACAGCGCCACAGACACGCCGAGCACCGCCACCGCCCCGGCCTGGTGCAGCGTCCCGAGCGCGACCGGCACATGATGCAGCAGCGTCATGATGCCAAGCAGCACCTGCATGGCCACCACCGTCAGCAGGGCATGACGAAGGCCGGTCGCCGCCTGTCCCTTGAGCTGCAGGGCCGTGAAGACAGCGAAGATGGCGACGCCATAGGCGATCATGCGGTGCTGGAACTGCACCGTCATCGCATTCTCGAACATGTTCAACCAGGCGGGCTGCATGATCAGCAGGCCCTTCGGGATGAAGGCGCCATCCATCAGCGGCCAGGTGTTATGCGCCAGCCCGGCATTCAGCCCGGCCACCAGCCCGCCCGAGAGGATCTGCAGGAAAACCAGCACGGCAAGTGCGGCAGCAATACCGCCGCCGCTCCAGCCGATCATGCGGCCGCGGCGCAGCAGCGACAATCCGCCCCAGAGCAGGTACGAGAAGATGAAGAGCGCAAGGCCCAGATGCGCGGTGAGCCGGTAATGGCTGACATCGGGATGATCGACCAGGCCGCTCGCCACCATGAACCAGCCGAGCGCGCCCTGCGAGCCGCCAAGCAGGAACATGGCAACCAGATGCGGCTTGACGCCGGCCGGAATGGCGCGGCGCAGCCAGAACCAGAGCATCGGCAGCGCGAAGACGACGCCGATGATGCGGCCGAGCAGGCGGTGGATATATTCCAGCCAGAAGATGCTCTTGAAGCCCTCCAGGGTCATTCCGATGTTGACCTTCTGGTATTCGGGGAACTGCTTGTACTTCTCGAATTCCGCCGCCCAGGCGGCATCCGACAGCGGCGGCAGCCAGCCGGTGACCGGCTGCCATTCCACCATCGAAAGGCCGGATTCGGTCAGCCGCGTCAGCCCGCCGATCACCACCATCAGCGCGACCAGGGCGGCCACGCCGAACAGCCAGATGGCGATGGCGCGCGGGCGGATGTCTTGCTCAACTGTCATCATCGTGGTCGTGACCATGTCCAACTCCTGCGTCATGCCTCGGCGTGGCCGTGGCATCCACGTATTGTTTTCAAAGACCGCGTGGATGCCCGGGCCAGGCCCGAGCATGACGACCCAAAAGAATCCCTACCGCTTTTTCCGGTTGCGGAAATCCAGGATGCCCGGCCGCTGCCGCGGATCTTCGCCGGCCCTGAAAATCTGCGTCTTCTGCACCTTCTGGGTTCCCGTCGTGGGCAGCGTCTCGACGAACAGGATCCAGCCCGGCGCCTTGAAATAGGCCAGCCGCTCGAAGCACCAGGCGAACAATGCCTCTGCCAGCGCCGGGGTTGGCGCAATGTCCGGCATCGGCACGATACAGGCCATCACCTCTTCCTCGCGAAGCTCGTCCGGCGCCGCCAGAACCGCCACCTGCGCCACCGCCTCATGCGCCTGCAGGCAGGCCTCGATTTCGGCAGCGGCGATATTCTCGCCCGAGCGGCGGATGATGTTCTTCTTGCGGTCGACGAAGTACAGCATCCCGTCTTCGGCCATGCGGACCACGTCGCCGGTATGGAACCAGTCGCCGGCCCAGGCCTCCTCGGTCGCCGCCTCATTCTTCAGATAACCGGCAAAAAAGCCATGGCGCGGCGTTGCGGCGGAATGGCGCACCAGCAGCTCGCCTTCCTGGCCGCGCGGCACTTCCCGCCCCTGGTCGTCGGTCACCATCGCCTCGAAGCCCGGCAGCGGCCGGCCGAAAGCGCGGGTGGTGACCTGCCGCGGCTCGTGATTGTCGCTGAAAATGCGGCCAGTCTCGGTCATGCCCCAGACCTCGACGAGCGGAAAGCCGAAACGGGCCTCGAACGGCTTGTGCAGCTCCGGCTCCACGCCGGCGCCAAGGCCGAAGCGCACCCGATGCTGCTTCTCTTCCGCCGTCACCGGCTGGTTCAGCAGCAGCGGTGGCACCACGCCGAGGTAATGGATGATCGTCGCCCTGGCTTCGACGATCTCCTGCCACCAGCGGTTCGGGCTGAAGCGTTCGGTCAGGATCAGGCAATTGGCGGTGAGAATCGCGCAGCAGGCGGTGACCGCGCCATGGTTCATGTGGAACAGCGGCAGCGGATTGTAGAAGCGGTCTTCGCCCTGGCGGACCGTCAACTGCCCGCCAAGATCGCGATACCAGGCGCCGGCATTGAGATAGTAGAAATTGGTGAGGATGCAGCCTTTCGGCCGGCCGGTGGTGCCGGATGTATAGAGCAGGCTGCATTCGGTATCGTGCCCGGGCGCAGCCTGCCGCGGGGCTGATTGCGGCGCCGGGATCACCTCCGGCATCGCCAGCGCATCCAGCACGGGCAGCGGTTTCGCCGTCCGCTCGGCCGACACCTTTTCCATGTCGGCAAGGCGATGCGGCAGCGCCACGATCAGGTCGGCCTCGGAATGCTCGGCCAGATACAGCATTTCGTCATGCCGGTAGTCGGGATTGACCGGTACGATGCCGCAGCCGAGGGCGTTCAGCGCCAGGAAATGGAAGAAATACTCCGGCCGCATCTCCAGCAGCAGGGCAACGCGGTGCCCGGTGCCATAGCCGGCGGCGGCATAGCGCTGCTTCAATGCGTCGACGAGGCCCGCTACCTCGCGATAGGACAGCTCCAGGCCATGCGGCGCCCAGTTCCGGTCGGCGCGCGACGGCACGCACAGGAAGCTGTTATCCGGATACCGCTCGGCACTGTTCCGGAATGCCGCATAGACGGAAGCCGGCAAATCCATCCCTTCCCCCTTACCTCAGACTGAGCAGCGCCAGCATCGCGCCGCCGATAACGATGCGATACCAGGCGAATGGCACGAAGCCATAGCGGTTGATGAAGGCGATCACGCTGCGCACCACCAGCATGGCGCACAGGAACGCGACCAGGAAGCCGGTGACGATCAGGCCGCCGCCTTCCCAGGTCAGCGCCGCCCAGTTCTTGTAGAGGTCATAGGCGGTGGCCGCCACCATGGTCGGCACCGCCAGGAAGAACGAGAATTCCGCCGCTGCCGCCGGCTGCACGCCGAGCACGCGGGCGCCCATGATGGTGGCGCCGGACCGCGACACACCCGGGACCATCGCCAGGCATTGCAGCAGGCCGATCTTCAGACTGAGCGCGAAGGGGAAATCGTCGACGCTGCGCACCTCACCCCGGCCGACGAAACGTTCGATCACCAGGATCGCCAGCCCGCCGACAACCAGCGCGACCGAGACGACCCAGGGATTGAACAGCACCCCCTTGATGAAGCCATGGGCGAAGAAGCCGATCACCAATGCCGGCAGGAAGCCGAGCAGCACATTGGCGGTGAAGCGGTTGGCACGCTGATCCCGGCCGAGGCCCGCCAGCGTGCCGAACAGCCGCGGCCAGTAGACCACGCAGATGGCGAGAATGGCGCCGAGCTGGATAGCGATCTCGAACACCTTGCCCGGCGGGCCGCGGAAACCGAGCAGATCGACCAGCAGGATCAGATGGCCGGTGGAGGAAACCGGGATGAACTCGGTCAGCCCCTCGACAATGCCGAGCAGCGCCGCCTGCAGATAATCGGTCAGCATGGCCGGGCAGCCGCGGCCAGTTCGAGCCAGTTCGAGCCAATTGGAGCCAATTGGAGCCAATTGGAGCCAATTGAGGCCAATGGCGGCCTATCAAAGCCAACAGAATCCCAACACCTTGGCGGCAAACCAGGAAAAACCAGGAAATCCTCGAGCATTCTTCGGCCCCGTGCTTGATCGGAACTTGATGTCCTACGATCACAGAACATATATAGTACAAAGATCCATCGAGACAAGTCCCGCCCTTGTCACGACCGCCCTCATGAATCTGGGCGATTTTGAGCGTAGCTCGGTACCAAGATCAACCTGCCCACCGGAGGCAATATGAAAGGCATCCTGCTCTGGCTGCTCGGCATTCCCATTCCGATCATCATCCTGCTGTATCTCTTCGTCTTCTAACGGGCGGCGCCGCCCAGTGCCATGACTGCCAAAGGGAATGCCGGCCTGGCCATCGTGCTGGCGGTTGCGCTCGGCCAGGCCTTGGCCGCGGGAGCGGCGCGCGCGCAGAATTTCGTCGAGGGACAGCATTACTGGCTGGAACCCGTGGCCTCGCCCGGCGCGCCGCCCGGCGAACGCCTGCGCGGGGCCGACAGGGCCAAGGGCGCCGTCATCTGGAATGACGGCTACGATCCGGAACGCAATCCGTCCGAAGCCGTACCGCCGATCGTGCGCTATTTCGCCGATGCGGGCTGGGATGCGTTCAACCTGGCGCGCCACACCGTCCTGTCGACCGACCGGATCAGCCCCCTGATCCTGCTCGCCATCGACAGGGTCAAGGCGAAAGGCTACCGGCGCATCGTGCTGATCGGCCATTCGGCCGGCGCCTTCGCAGGCATCCAGGCCGGCAGCTACCGACCCGACATCACCGGTATCCTCTCACTCGCGCCGGCCGGCTTCGGCGATTACGGCCGCGGCCGCGACTGGCGGCAGAATGATTTCATGCTCCGCAAGATGTGGGATTCCTACGAAGGCTCGCCTTTGCGCGTCGCGGCCGGATTCTTCAACGGCGACGACTGGTACGAAACGAAAGAGCCGCATCTGCGCGGTCCCTATGCGAAGCGGCGGCTGAGTGAGCTGGGCGTCGCGAATTTCATCATCGATCAACCGGATTATCCGGGCATGAGCACGCATTTCGGCGGCGTCGGCCCGGAATTCGCGCGCCGCTTCGCCCCCTGCCTGGAGCATTTCCTCGATACCGGGGAGCGGCCGGCCTGCGAGGATGGCGATCCCCGGACCGCGGCGCTGTTCGGGATCGCACCCCCGCCGGCGCCAGCGGCGGACGACGCGGGTTTTGCGGGCCGATGGCAGGGCACGATCGCGACCGGACGCTTCGTCGTGCTGACCATTCCGCCGTCGGACGGCAGCCGGAAGGTTGCGGCCACCTACCAGACCGGCCGCGGCGTCGACGGCGAAGGCCCCGAAACCACGCGCTGGTCGCTGCTGTCACGCGACGGGATGCTGGTCCGCGAGGGAAAATTCGAGTTCCGCCTTCGGCTCACGGAGGCCAGCGTGCTGAAGATCACCTATGCCGATTACGCAAGCGCCGGCGCGGAGCAGGATTTCGCCCTGCTGCAGCGCGTCGCCGCGCGATGAGATGACGGTCAGTCGAACCGGTTATTCTTGTTGAACCCGCGCGGCACGATGCGGCCGGCCTGGGCGCGCTCGCCGCGATACTCCTTCAAGTCGGTCTCGGTCTTCACCCGGCCCGAGGAATCGACCCAGCTCAGGCCCTGCTTCAGGGTGAAGGTCCTGGCATCCGACAGGCCGCCATCCTTGTATTTCTGCAGGGTGATGCCGCGGCCGCGCGTCATCTCGGGCAGCTGATCCAGCGGGAAGAGCAGCAGCTTGCGGTTTTCGCCGACGACGGCCACGGTGTCGCCCTCCACCGGGCGGCAGACGCAGGCTTCGGCCGGCATCTGCACGTTAAGGATCTGCTTGCCGGTGCGGGTGCCGGCCTGCATCTCGGATTCCGCGCAGACAAAGCCGCGGCCGTCGCTGCTGGCGACCAGGAATTTGCGGTCGCCCTGATACCTGAACAGCGTGACGATATCCTGGTCGTTGCCGAGATCGATCATCAGCCGCACCGGCTCGCCATGGCCGCGGCCGCGGGGCAGCTTGTCGCAGGAGATCGTGTAGGCGCGGCCATTGGTGCCGAACAGCAGCAGCTTGTCGGTGCTCTCGGCATGCAGCCAGAAGCGGCCCTTGTCGCCTTCCTTGAAGGACGTGTTGCCCTCGTCCTGCACATGGCCCTTCAGCGCCCTGATCCAGCCCTTGGCCGAACAGACCACGGTGATCGGCTCGCGCTCCACCATCGCCTCGAAGGCCTCCTCGGCGATCACCGGCGCATCGCCCAGCAGGGTGCGGCGCTTGCCCAAAGCCGTCTTCGGACCGAACTGCTTCTTGATCTCCTGGATCTCGCCCGAGATCGCCTGCCAGCGCAGCGACTCGTCGCCGAGCAGCTTCTTCAGCTCGGCCTTCTCCTGCGACAGCTTCTTGTGCTCGCCGCGGATTTCCATCTCCTCGAGGCGGCGCAGGGACCGGAGCCGCATGTTGAGGATCGCTTCCGCCTGCACATCGGTCAGCTTGAAGCGCTTCATCATCACCGGCTTGGGCTCATCCTCCTTGCGGATGATCTCGATCAGCTCGTCGAGATTGAGATAGGCGATCAGATAGCCGTCGAGCACTTCGAGGCGATGCTCGATCTTGCCGAGGCGGTATTTGCTGCGCCGCTCCAGCACCTCGTGCCGGTGATTGAGATAGGCCTGCAGAATTTCCCGCAGGTTCATCACCTTGGGCTGGCGGCCGTTATCCAGCACATTGAGGTTGAGCGGAAAGCGGGTCTCCAGGTCGGTGCTGCGGAACAGGCTTTCCATCAGCACGGCCGGATCGACATTCTTGCTCTTCGGCACCAGCACGAGGCGGATGTCTTCCGCCGATTCATCGCGCACGTCGTCGAGCAAAGGCGCCTTGCGGTCGGTGATCAGCTCGGCGATCTTCTCGATCAGCCGCGACTTCTGCACCTGATAGGGAATCTCGGTGACGACGATCTGCCAGGTGCCGCGCGCCAGGTCTTCCTTCTGCCAGCGGGCGCGCAGCCGGAAGCTGCCGCGGCCGGTGCGATAGGCTTCGATACGGCTGCTGAGCGGCTCCACCAGCAATCCGCCGGTCGGGAAATCGGGACCCTGGACGAATTCGACCAGCTTCTCGATGGTCGCATTCCGGTGCTTGATCAAATGCAGCAGCGCGTCGCAGAGTTCGGGCAGGTTATGCGGCGGGATCGAGGTCGCCATGCCGACCGCGATGCCGCTGGCGCCGTTGGCCATCAGGTTGGGCAGGCCGGCCGGCAGCACCACCGGCTCGTCATTCTCGCCATCGTAATTGGGGCGGAAATCGACCGTGTCGTCGTCCAGGCCGGCCAGCAGCACATTGGCCACCTCGGTCAGCCGGGCCTCGGTGTATCGCATCGCCGCGGCATTATCGCCGTCGATATTGCCGAAATTGCCCTGCCCGTCGACCAGCGGATAGCGCTGGGCGAAATCCTGCGCCAGGCGCACCAGGGCATCGTAGACCGACTGGTCGCCATGGGGATGGTATTTACCGATCACGTCGCCGACGACGCGGGCGCATTTCTTGTAGCCGGCATCGGGATCGAGCTTCAGCAGCCGCATGGCGAACAGCACGCGGCGCTGCACCGGCTTGAGCCCGTCGCGCGCATCGGGCAGCGAGCGCGCGGTGATCGTGCTCATCGCATAGGCGAGATAGCGCTCCGACAGCGCGTCGGGCAGCAGGATGTTGCGAATCTCTTCGGGAATGTCCTTGGGCGGAAGATGCTTGCTCATGACGCGCTTTCTACAGAATTTGGGCCGGCACTTCTACGCACCAGTTCCAGCAGGCGGTGCCGCGCGGCCGGGATCGGGGCGTGCAGCTGGGCAAAAAGCCGGTTCTCCAGGAAATGGCCGGTGAGATCGAGGCCGGCCAGCACCTCGGCCATCGAGTCGTTGGCAGCGATTCCCCGCCCCGGCACCAGGAAGGCCGGCAGCGCCAGCAGGCGGCCGATATAGGGCTCTGCCGCCGCGGCCGAGACCGCGCGGCCGGTGCGCGGCGAGACATGGGTCAGGCCGCTCCTGGCGCCGGTGGCGGCGCAGGCGTCGAGGTCGAGGCCGTAGCCCATCTCGGCCAGCAGGCCGGTCTCCCAGCGCACATAGAGCGCGCCCCAGGAATCGGGCTCGGGCATATCGGCCATCAGGGTGAACAGGGCCTTGGTCGCCGCAAACAGATTCGGATGCGGCTCGCGTTCGGGCAAGGCGGCATCGATCAGGCCGCAGACCGACGAGAGCGCGGCCAGCCGCGCCGGATCGTCCAGCATCATCGCGGCAGGATGCGCCAACGGCTCCAGCGTGTAATAGCCAAGCTGCTCGGAAAGCCGCGCCCGCCACTCGGCGCGCACGATCTGGCCGGGCTGCAGGGCGCCCCCCTTGCCCGATCCGCTGCCGCGCAGCAGGCCGGCATGGCGGCCATAGGCCCCGGTCAGCAATGTGGCAATGCGGGCGTTCTCGCCGTGATGGCGCACGCTGAGCACAACGCCTTCATCCTGCCATTCCATGGCTCTGGCTTAGGGCGATTCTGGGGAGGCGACAAGCGCCGCAACAAAAAAGGGCGGTCCGGAGGGACCGCCCTTCTCTATCCGTTGCAAGCCGGGGCTTACTCCGCCGCGTCGCCCACGGCCGCCTGGAGCTCGCTTTCCAGGGCATCCGCGAAATCGCGGTCGCGCTGGGCGGCGAGGCCCTTCATGCGGCTCATGATGGCGCCGGTGCCGACCGGGATCAGACGGCCGACGATCACGTTCTCCTTCAGGCCGATCAGCTTGTCCACCTTGCCGCCGACGGCAGCCTCGGTGAGCACGCGGGTGGTCTCCTGGAAGGAGGCCGCCGAGAAGAAGGAGCGGGTCTGCAGGCTCGCCTTGGTGATGCCGAGCAGAACCGGCATGCCCTTGGCGATCTTGCGGCCCTCGGCCGCCGTCTTGGCGTTGACCTCGTCGAACTCGGCCTTGTCGACCTGCTCGCCGATCAGGAAGGTGGTCTCGGCAGGATCGGTGATCTCGACCTTCTGCAGCATCTGGCGGCAGATCACCTCGATGTGCTTGTCGTTGATCTTCACGCCCTGCAGGCGGTAGACCTCCTGGATCTCGTTGACGAGATAGTTGGCCAGCGCCTCGACGCCCATCACCTTCAGGATGTCGTGCGGTGCCGGGTTGCCATCCAGCAGATGGTCGCCCTTGCGCACGAAATCGCCCTCCTGGACGGCAATATGCTTGCCCTTCGGGATCAGGTACTCGATCGGCTCCTGGCCTTCCTCGGCCGGCTTCAGGATCAGGCGGCGCTTGGCCTTGTAATCCTTGCCGAACTCG
>CAYSCA010000132.1:7251-9045 GCA_964429465.1 uncultured Rhodospirillaceae bacterium | reverse complement strand
TCTGGCTGTGAATGCCCGCGATGCCATGCCGGACGGCGGCAAGCTGACCATCGAGACCGCCAATACGCTTCTCGATGACGGTTATACGACGCGGCAGGCCGAAGTGGCACCCGGCCAGTATGTGGTCATCTGCGTTACCGACAGCGGCAAGGGCATGTCGCCCGAAGTGATCGCGCATGCCTTCGAGCCGTTCTTCACCACCAAGGATGTCGGCCACGGCACCGGGCTGGGCCTCAGCCAGGTCTACGGCTTCGTCAAGCAATCCGGCGGACATGTGAAGCTCTACAGCGAGCCGGGCGAAGGCACGACGGTGAAGATCTATCTGCCGCGCGTGGTGACCGATGCGGATGCCGAGGACGGCCAGCAGCCGGCCCTGGCCCATCCGGTCAGCGACGGCGACGAACTGGTGCTGGTGGTGGAGGACGATGCCGATGTGCGCGCCTATTCCACCGAGATGCTGGGCGAGCTGGGCTATCAGGTGCTGCAGGCGCCGAACGGCAGGATCGCGCTGGAGCTGCTGGACCAGCATCCCGACATCGTGCTGCTGTTCACCGATGTGGGCCTGCCCGGCGGCATGAACGGCCGCCAGCTGGCCGACGAGGCGCTGAGGCGGCGGCCCGACCTCAAAGTGCTGTTCACCACCGGCTACGCCCGCAACGCCATCGTCCATGACGGACGCCTCGATCCCGGCGTGCAGCTGATCACCAAGCCTTTCACCTATGCAGCGCTGGCGGCCAAGTTCCGCGACATCCTGGACGTGAAGACGCGGCGGCGCTGCCTGCTGTTCGTCGAGGACGACGCGATGATGCGCGGCCTGATGGCCGACGCGCTGCAGGATTCGGGTTTCCGTGTGCTGCAGGCCTCCACCGGCCGCGAGGCGATCACCCGCCTGCGCATCGCCGCCGGCCGCATCGACGCCGCCATCGTCGATCTCGGCCTGCCCGACATGCGCGGCGACATGCTGGTCGGCGAGCTGCGCGCCATCGATACCCGGCTGCCCATCGTGGTGGCCAGCGGCTATGGCGAAGCGATCATGCGCACGCGCTTTGCCGAGGACCCGCTGCTGCGTTTCCTGGAGAAGCCCTATGTCTCGACCCAGCTCGAGGAATCCCTGAAAGACATGGGCGTCGAGCCCGAGCGGCGGCAGGAGCGCTGAGCCGGCCTCACGCCTTTCCGGTCAGCGCCGCCAGCAGCGCCAGCCGGCGTTCCGCCAGCTGCGCACCGATCTCGTAGAGCTCGAGGTCGCTGCCGCGGAGCGCCGGAAAGAGTTCGGTGCGCTCCTCTTCCAGATGATGATGGACATACTCGCCGAGCACATTGACCTTGGCGTCGAACAGATGATCATTCGGCTTCATCGCCTCGATCTGCGCGATCAGCTGCTTGGCGCTGGTATGCTCGACCTCGGCCTCGTCGACCATATCCGCTTCATCGATCGCCTCGCGCGCCGCCGGATAGAGGATTTCCTCCTCGATCTGCGTGTGGACCTTCAGCAGCAGGCAGATCCTGGCCGCCATGGCGGCTTTCTGGCGGGCGTTCCCCAGGGTTTTGAACTGGCTGAACAGCGCCTCCACCTCCTGATGATCCTGCTCCAGCAGCCGCAGGGCGTCGACGGGAACGCCCTGCTCGACTGCCAGGGCGCCCAGCTTCCGGGCGCCGCGCGGGACCGCCGGCCGCCGGGTCGAGAGACGCCGGGCGGGTGTTGCGGTCCGCCGCGCATTGCTGCGTTTCGCCGGCCCGGCCTTCCTGGTCTGCGGCCGCTTTGCCGGACTTCGCTTGGCTTGCGTTCGCTTCGCC
>CAYSCA010000132.1:0-7151 GCA_964429465.1 uncultured Rhodospirillaceae bacterium | reverse complement strand
GCCGGACTTCGCTTGGCTTGCGTTCGCTTCGCCATGGGCGCCTCACGCCGCCAGCCGGCTGGCGTAATCGGTGCTGGCGCCGTCGCGGTTCTTCTCCCGCTTCAGGCCGGGCACCGGATGGCCGCCCTCGGTCTCCAGCCGGTAATCCTCGCCGAGCTGGCGCCGTGCCTGCCCGATCACGTCTTCGCTCGGCACGCCGCCGCTGTTGACCGCCTTCTGATAGTCGAAATAGCGGTATTTGTCGGGCAGCTCGGTGACCGGCAGGAAGTCGCTTTCCTGCGAGGTCAGTTCGATCTGATCGGCCAGCACCTTGCGGACATAGGCCTTGTTCTCCTGGAACATCAGCGGCTGTTCCAGCGCTTTGGGCAGCATCTCCTCGGGATCGCGGTTTTCCACCTGCCGCATCATCTCGGCCGCCAGCCGGAGATGTTCGATCTCCATGTTCAGATGCAGTTCATACATCGCCTTCACCCGCTTGTCCGGCTCCTGCTGCATGAAGGACCAGTAGAGCCAGCATTCGTTGTATTCGTGCAGCACCAGGTTGGTCAGCCAGGTGGCGGTCGGATCGAGGATCGATTCGTAATGGCTGACATGCTGTTCCTCGATCTCGGCGATCTCGGCATAGAGACCGCGCGCCAGCGGCTCCTGGAACCGGTTGCCGATGGTCATGTAGTAATTCATCGTCTGCTGCTCGGCCGACATCACGGTTAGCGCGTTCAGGATCGACTGCGGATCGGCCGCCAGTGCGGTCATCGGCCGGCGGATCTCGTCGCGCGGATCGCGGTGCTCGAAGATGGTCGGCCGGCCCGGCATGATCTCGGTCAGCCCGCCGACGATCTTCTCGGCCTTCTTGTCGCCTTCGACCAGGGCCATCAGGTTGGCGTAGCGGTAGAGATGGTCGAAATCCTCCAGCAGGCCGAATTCATAGACCTGTTTCAGATAGGCATCCGGCTCGTGCTGGGCGATCCAGGCAGTCAGGTCGACCGCCACCTGCTCATAGCCGATGGTGACTTCCAGCGTCGATTCATCGCCGGGGATCAGCCAGTTGATCGCCTTCTGCTGCTGCGCCTCGGCGCGGCGCACCAGCGCCAGCTGCTGTTTCAGCTTCGGATCGGCGGTGTGGCGCGCCATGTTGTGGGAGAACATCACCGCCTCGACCTCGATGCCGTTCATCACGATCCCGCGGCAGCGGGAGAACGGATGCACGGCTTCCTTGTCGTAGGGTTTGACGTTGAGCTCCGACCAGTTGCGGAACTGCTTTTCGATGGGAATGCCGCGCTCGCGCAGCGGATTGAATGACATGACGCTCTCTCCGGTATGGGGCAGCCGGTCCGCGACCGGTGGAGAGCACAACGGCAGGTTCGGCGGCGTTGTTCCGCTGCCGTTTAAAAAGAGTCAAAAAGGGAGTCAGGCCGCTCAGTCGGCAGCATCGACCTGCGGCATCGGCACCGTGCGCTTCGCCGCGATGCTGGCCAGCGCCTGCGGATCGTTCTTCTCCAGATGACGCACCAGTTCGGGCTGCTTCTCGGCCGACCACCGCGCCAGGGCATGCAGCACGGGCTTAAGCGAGGCGCCGAGATCGGTGAGCCAGTATTCCACCTTCGGCGGCACCGCGGCATGCACCCGGCGGCCGACCAGGCCGGCAGCCTCCAGGGCGCGCAGCTGCTTGGTCAGCTCCTTCTGCGTGATCAGCGGGATGGCGCGGGAGAGATCGCTGAAGCGCAGCGGCCCGCCCGCCGCACGGGAGAGCGTGAGGATGATCGGCACCGCCCATTTATTGGCGATGAGATCCAGCGTCGCGCAGATCATGCGGGCGCAGAGCGGCTGTCCGTCCCCGGTGAGCTCACGGCGAAAATCGAGGTCAGGCGTGGTATCCATTTGGCCAGTATAGAGGCTTCTGGTGCCTACTTGCAATTGGATACCATTGCCCCTATCCCTCTGATCCGGCTCTTTCGTGCCGATACAGGAGGACAAACCCCGATGGCCAAACTCGACTTCTATTTCTCGCCAGGCGCCTGCTCGCTCGCCACCCATATCGCGCTTGAGGAAGCCGGCGCCGCCTTCACGCCGAAGCCAACCTATACCCGCAAGGGCCAGACCCGCACGCCGGAATATCTGGCGCTCAACCCGAAGGGCAAGGTGCCGCTGCTGATCGTCGACGGCAAGCCGCTGACCGAGAATACCGCGATCCTCAGCTATCTGAACCGCAGCTACCCGCAGGCAAAGCTGCTGCCGGCCGGCGACCCGATGCGCGAGGCGGAAGCGCTGTCCTTCATCGCCTGGTGCGCTTCGGGCGTGCATCCGGTGATGGGCCGCTTCTTCGGCCCGCAGAATTTCTGCGACCTGCCCGACAGCGTCGACAATGTGAAGGCGCTGGCGGCGAAGGCGACTGCCGCCAATTTCGCGCTGATCGAAAAGGCGCTGGCCGGCAAGGAATGGGTGTTCGGCGACTGGTCGGTTGCCGATGCCTATATCTTCGTCTTCTTCAACTGGGCGACCAAGCTCGGCCTCGATGTTTCGGCCTATCCGAACTATGCGAAGCATTTCGAGCGCATGCAGCAGCGCCCGTCGGTGCAGCGCGCGCTGGCGCGCGAAGCCGAGGCCATGGCTGCCATGGACAAGGCGGCGTAAGCAGAACAATCCCGATGCGGCGGGGAAACAATTCCCCGCCGTTTCCTGTCCGGGAATGGTAGTCTCGGAATGTGGCGATTCGGAAATGCCCGGCGCCGCACGGCATCATCAAAAAACGGATACCCAAAATGGCACTCCTCGAGAAATTCGGCCCGGCGCTGGGCCGCGTGCTCATCGCCCTCCTCTACATCCCGGCCGGCATCAAGAAGCTCAGCGGCTTCGAGGGGACCGTCGGCTATATCGCCTCGAAGGGCATTCCGCTGCCGCAGGTGGCGGCAGCCGGCACCATCTTTGTCGAGGTGGTGATCGGCATCGCGCTGCTGATCGGCTTCAAGGCGCGGCTCTCGGCGCTGATCATCGCCGTCTTCACGCTGGCCGCCGCCGTGCTGTTCCACAATTACTGGGCCGTACCCGATGCCCAGGTGGCGGCGCAGCAGATCAACTTCTTCAAGAATCTCGCCATCATCGGCGGCCTGCTGTTCGTCGCCGCCTTCGGCGCCGGACCGCTCAGCGTCGACAACCGGCGCTGACGGCACGACGGCTGTCACGCCGGCCGCGGCGCCGGCGCGTCACCAACTGATCACGCGATCCCGGCTGGCCATCCAGCCGGGATTTTTGTTGCAACTCCGTCCTGGGCGCCGGCACCCGGCTTTTCGGATGCGGTCCAGGCGGAGCTTTCCGGGATGGCATCCCTGCAGACCTGGAGTGCATTCTTCTGCCGCCTGGTCATGGCCGCCTTCTACGTTCCCTCCGGCCTGAAGTATCTCAAGGATTTCGATCTCTGGACCAGGCATTACGAGGCGCTCCACGCCATGCGCGGCCTGCCCTGGCCGCGCAGCTTCCTGATTGCCGGCATCGCCACGGAAGTCGGCTGCGGACTGGCGCTGCTGGTCGGCTTGCAGTCCCGCGCGGCGGCGCTCGGCCTGCTGCTCTTCACCGCGCTGTGGTCGCTGCTCTATCACGATTTCTGGGCCGCGCCGGAGGCGGAGTACATGGCGGAGCGGATCATCTTCTTCAAGAACGGGGCGATCATCGGCGGGCTGGCGATGCTCGCCGTCCATGGCCCCGGCCGCCTCTCGCTGGATGCGCTGCTGAACCGCCGGCGCGCGGGTTGATGCCGGTCAGTCCGGACCGGCGCGGACCGCCGCGACGATCTCGCGCAGGGCTCTCGACAGCACCGGGTCGCTGATCCGCGACCGCAGCAGGACCGTGGTTGCAGGCAATGGGGGCAGCTTCTGCTTCGCGCCCCATTCCTCCATTCCGGCCGAGCGCGCCCGCCGGGTCAGAACCGCGACCCCCAGCCGCGCCGAGACCGCCGCCGTCAGGGCTGCGACGCCGCCGCCGGTAAAGGCCTCGAACCAGGGCAGCCGCGCGGCATCCAGGGCCTTGATCGCCGCTGCCCGCACCGCGCAGGGCGGCGCCAGCGCCAGCAGCGGCAGCCGCTCGCCGGCATTCCAGGTGAGGCCCGGCGCGGCGAACCAGCCGAGGCGGTCGCGCAGGATCACCTCGGCGCCGCGCGGCGGCCGGTCGCCGACATGATGCAGGATGGCGGCGTCGAGACGGCTTTGCTCAAAGGCTTCGGACAGCTCGCGCGACAGGCCGATGCGCATTTCCAGCCGCAGGCCCGGCAGCCGCTCGCGCCACTGCGCCAGCAATCCGGGCAGATGCGGACCCAGCGCCTGGTCGCTGATGCCGAGGATGAGCGGCCGGCGCGGCGGGCCATCCAGCGCGGCGAGCGCGGCATCATGGGCGGCCAGAACCTGATGCGCCCGGACAACCAGGGTCTCGCCATCGGCGGTGAGCCGCACCGAGCGCGGATTGCGTTCGACCAGACGGCGGCCGAGCTTCGCCTCCAGCCGCTTCAGCCGCAGGCTGATCGCCGCCTGGCTGGTGCCCAGCGCCTCGGCCGCGCGCGTGAAGCTGGCATAGTCGGCCAGCTTCACCAGGGCGCGCAGGGCATCGATATCCAGGCTGGATTGCATGATTTCATTCTATTATGACTGATACAAGTATCGATCAGCTTCAGAAATAGTCAAGGCCTGCCTATTGTCTGCTCCACAGCAACGCAGGAGGCCGTCATGCCGATCATCCAGGTCAAATATTCCACCCCGCAGGAAAAGGCCGGGCTCGTCGCCGAGATCGCCGCCACCGCCAGCCGGCTTTCCGCGCAGCATCTGCGCAAGGACCCGGCGGTCACCGCGGTGACCGTCGAACCGGTGCCGGCGGAAAACTGGTTCGCCGGCGGCACATCGCTGGCCGCGCAGCAGAAGGCGAGCTTCTTCCTCGACATCAAGATCGTCGAAAGCACCAATACCAAGGACGAGAAGGCCGCCTTCATCGCCGCCGTCTTCGCGGCGATGGGCGACCTGCTCGGGCCGCTGCATACGGAAAGCTACGTGCATGTGCATGACGTGCACGCCTATGCCTATGGCTTCGGCGGGCTGACCCAGGAGCAGCGCTATATCGCCGGCAAGCTGGCAGCGCGGCGCTAGGCCGCTTCGCCCTTCTTCCTGGACACATCCGCGATCAGCCATTCGCGCATCGCCTTGATGCGCGGCGCGTCGGCCATGTGCTCCAGGCAGACGAACCAGTAGGCATTGGTGAGCGGCAGGGTCGTGTCGAACAGCTTGACCAGCCGCCCGCCGGCCACTTCCTCGGCCACCAGCTCGGGGTCCATCACCGCGATGCCCATGCCCTGAACCGCGGCCTGGATGGCATAGGAGCGCGTCTCGAACATCGGGCCGACATTCGCATCGATGCCGCCCTGGCCGGCGGCGCTGAGCCAGACCCGCCAGTCGTCGCGGCGGTTCTGCGAATGCAGCAGCTTCTGGTTCGCCAGATCGGCGGGCTTCCTGATCTGGTCGGCGAATTTCGGATGCGCCACCGGCACGAGCGATTCCGAGAACAGCCGCGTCGCGGTCAGCCCGGGCCAGGCGCCGTCGCCGTGGCGGATGGCGCAGTCGATGCCTTCATGCTCCAGGTCGGCCGGCTTGATCGAGGTGGTGATGCGCACCTCGATATCGGGGTAGCGCTCCTGGAAGCGCGGCAGGCGGGGGATGAACCAGCGCATGGCGAAGGTCGAGAGCATGGAGACGGTCAGCGTGCCCTCGCCGCGCCGGGCCTCCAGCTTGGACAGGCCGGCCGCCAGGTAATCGAAGCCGCGCTGCACGTCGGGCAGGATCAGCTGCCCCTCGGTGGAGAGCACCAGCCCCTTGCGGGTGCGGCGGAACAGCGGCACGCCGAGCAGTTCTTCCAGCTGGCGGATCTGGTGGCTGATCGCCGAGAGCGTGACCGAGAGCTCCTCGGCGGCTGCGGTGAAATTCAGGTGCCGGCCGGCGGCCTCGAAGGCTTTCAGGGCATTGAGCGGCAGCAGGCGGCGGCTGGGCAGGTGGGCCATGAAAATCTTTTAAGCCGGGCGCGAATTTAAATCCAGTACAGGAACGGAACAGCCTCTGGACGGCAGCCCCCCGCTCCTGTTGAATCCGCCTCCTTACGGGAGACCAGCCATGACCGCGCCGCGCACGCTTTACGACAAGATCTGGGACAGCCATCTGGTGGATATGGATGCCGATGGCAACGGCCTGATCTATATCGACCTGCATCTCGTCCATGAGGTGACCTCGCCCCAGGCCTTTGCCGGACTGAAGGCCGCCGGCCGCAAGGTCCGCCGCCCCGACCGCACGGTGGCGGTGCCCGATCACAACGTGCCGACCACGCCGGACCGCGCCCAGTTCGTCTTCGAGGACGAGGAAGCGAAGATCCAGGTCGAGACGCTGGACCGCAACGCCAGGGAATTCGGCGTCCGCTATTACCCGATGAACGACATCAACCAGGGCATCGTGCATATCGTCGGCCCCGAGCAGGGCTACACCCAGCCGGGCATGACCATCGTCTGCGGCGACAGCCATACCTCGACGCACGGCGCCTTCGGCAGCCTCGCCTTCGGTATCGGCACCTCGGAAGTCGAGCATGTGCTGGCGACCCAGACCCTGCCGCAGCGCAAGGCCAAGAACATGAAGATCGCCATCGACGGCGAGCTCGGGCCGGGCGTGACGGCGAAGGACATCATCCTGGCCGTGATCGGCAAGATCGGCACCGCCGGCGGCACCGGCTATGTGATGGAATATACCGGCAGCGCCATCCGCGGCCTCTCCATGGAAGGCCGCATGACGGTCTGCAACATGTCGATCGAGGCGGGCGCCCGCGCCGGCCTGATCGCGCCGGACGAGAAGACCTACGAATACCTGAAAGGCCGGCCGCATGCGCCGAAGGGCGCCGCCTGGGAACAGGCGCTGGCCTGGTGGAAGACCCTGCCGAGCGACGAGGGCGCGCATTACGACACCGTCGTCGAGCTGAAGGCCTCCGAGATCGCGCCGCATATCACCTGGGGCACCAGCCCGCAGGATGTCGCGCCGATCACCGGCGTGGTGCCGAACCCGGCCGACATCGCCGATGCCGCCAAGCGCGGGGCGCTGGAGCGTGCGCTCAGCTATATGGGCCTGAAGCCGGGCGAGAAGCTG
>CAYSCA010000131.1:5935-9203 GCA_964429465.1 uncultured Rhodospirillaceae bacterium | reverse complement strand
AATCCCCTGCCCTGGCTGGACGCGATGCTGAACGGCGTCGAGCATGCGAACTTCTTCGAGAACCGCGCGACGGAATATTCCAAGGCCTCGACGCAGGGCTCGTGGGAAGAGGCGTTCGCGTAACCGCCGCGCCCGACAGCTATACGATCCGGCCCGGCCGCGCCGGCGAAGCCGAAGCCCTGCGCGAAATCGAGCGTACGGCACAGCAGAGCTTTGCGCAGGTCGGCTATCCCGACCTCGCCGATGGCGAGCCGACCGACGCCGAAGCGCTGAAAGACGCGGCGCGGGACGGCCTGCTGCCGGTCGCCGCCGATGCGTCAGATACGGCCGTCGGGTTTGCCATCTGCGAAGCGATCGACGGCTGCCTTTATGTGCGCGAGCTCGACGTGCATCCCGACCATGCCGGGCAGAGGCTCGGCGCGAAGCTGCTGGATGCGGCGGCCGGACTGGCGCGCCAGCGCGGATTGCCGGCGCTGACGCTCACCACCTTCCGCAGCGTGCCGTGGAACGCGCCCTATTATGCGCGGCTCGGCTTCACCGAAATGCGCGAGGACGAGACCGGCCCGGACCTGCAACTCGTGCTGGAACGCCAGCGGGCCACCGGCCTCGACATGGCCAACCGTGTGGCGATGCGGCGCGGTGTCTAGGCCAGGATGTCGATGAAAGTACGCTGCTGGTCCAGTCCGGCCTGCAGCGCGAACAGCGAGGCGCTGCCCTGGCCCTGCGCGCCGGCGAGGATGGCGGCAGCCTGGGCCATCACATCGGGATTGAGGCTGCCGCTGCCGACCGCCTTGAGCGCGGTGAGCTGGGCGGCCTCGGCCTGGCGCAGGCCGGCCAGCGCGTAGGATACCGAAGACGAGGCGGATATCGCGGTCATGACCCGAGCCTAGCCGCGGGCCGAGGCCGGCTCAAGCTGGCCTCCGGCAGGGTTGAGGAAAATTCTGACATCCGGCCGGGATTTTTCGCCCTCCAGAGGGTATACACAACCGTCGCTCCTCCAGACCCACGGAACGCATGACCGCCCTGCCTCCGAATCCCCTGCTGCCGATCGCCATCGACCGCTACCGCGAAGGCAATACCGGCGTGCCCTACGCCCATCATGTCGATTCCGGCCGGCCCGGCCCGCATGTGGCGGTGACGGCGCTGATCCACGGCAACGAGGTCTGCGGCGCGCATGCGCTGGACCTGCTGCTGCGCGAGAAATTCCGCCCGGCCAAGGGCCGGCTGACCCTGATCTTCTGCAACGTCGCGGCCTATCTGCGCTTCAACCCCGACGAGCCGGTCGCCTCGCGTTTCGTCGACGAGGACATGAACCGCGTCTGGGGCGCCAATGCGCTGGATTCCGAGCGCCGCTCGATCGAGCTCGACCGCGCCCGCGAGATCGAGCCGCTGATCGCCGAGGTCGACCTGCTGCTGGACCTGCATTCGATGCAGCAGCCCTCGCCGCCGCTGATGCTCTCGGGCCCGCTGCCCAAGGGCCGCGAACTGGCGGCCGCGGTCGGCGTCCCCGCCGTGGTGGTTGCCGACGAGGGCCACAAGGCCGGCAAGCGCATGCGCGATTATGGCGGCTTCGGCGAGGCGGACAGCGCCAAGAACGCCCTGCTGGTGGAATGCGGCCAGCATTGGGAGCAGGCGAGCCGGGCCGTCGCCATCGAGACGATGTTCCGCTTCCTGCACGCCACCGGCGCGGCTGACGATGCCGTGCTGGCCGCGCATGGCTTCGCGGCCAGGCCGCCGGCGCAGAAATTCGTCACCGTCACCGACGCGGTGACCATCGAGACCGACAATTTCCGCTTCGCCGCCCCCTATACCGGGCTGGAGACCATCCCGCAGGCCGGCACCGTGATCGGCCATGACGGCGACCGGCCGGTCGTCACGCCCTATGACGATTGCGTGCTGATCATGCCGACCAAGCGGCTGAAGCCGGGACAGACGGCGGTGCGGCTCGGCCGCTATATCCGCGGCTGATGCCGGCAGCCGCCAAGCTGCGGGCATTCGGCCGCGACCTGGCCCACAGCCTGCCGGCGCTCGCCATCGGCAGCATCGGCGGCCTCGTCTTCCTGCAGATCCGCATGCCGCTGGCCTGGATGCTGGGCAGCATGGTCTTCGTCGCCGCGACGGCGCTGGCCGGCGGGCCGAAGCTGATGCCGATCAAGGTCGAGCCGCGGCTGCGCGCCCTGATGATCACCGTGCTCGGCGTCATGCTGGGCAGCGCCTTCAAGCCCGAGATGATCGAGCGGGCGCGCGAATGGCTTGGGCTGATCGCGCTGATGCTGGTCTATGTGCCGGTCGCCACCGCGATCTGCTACCTGCTGTTCCGCCGCCTCGCCGGCCTCGATCCGGTGACCAGCTATTTCGCTGCGACGCCCGGCGGCCTGCAGGAGATGACCCTGGTGGGCGAGGCCTATGGCGGCGACGGGCGCAGCATCATCCTGACGCATGCGATCCGCATCTTCATCGTGGTGATGACGGTGCCGGTCTGGTTCCGCTTCGTCGAGGGCTTCCAGGTGCCGACCATGACGCCGGGGCCGGGCCTGGCCGAGATGCTGCCCGCCGAAATGCTGCTGCTGGCCGCCTGCGGCCTGCTCGGCTGGTTCGGCGCCCGGCTGCTGCGCGTGCCGGCCTCGCAGCTGGTCGGCCCGATGCTGGTCTCGGCCACCATCCACCTGCTCGGCTGGTCGACCGCGCGGCCGCCGCCGGAGGCCGTCGCGCTGGCGCAGCTCGTCATGGGCACCGCGCTGGGCTGCCGCTTCGTCGGCACGCCGGTCCGGCTGCTCGGCCGCATCGCCGGCTATGCGGTGACCGCGGCGCTGATCATGCTGGCCATCGCCGTCGCCCTGACGCTCGGCTTCGCCGGGCCGCTCGGCGTGGCGACCGAGGCGCTGATCCTGGTGCTCTCCCCCGGCGGCATGGCGGAGATGAGCCTGGTGGCGCTGGCGCTCGGCGTCGAGGTCGCCATCGTCTCGTCGATGCATGTCCTGCGCATCGCGCTGGTGGTGATCCTCGCCCCGATGGCCTTCCGCCTTTTGGGCATCCAGAAGCAGATCGGAAAGAGATAAACTGGCGCTTATTCGAGTCTTATTCGGTGCTGACTTTTTCTTAAGCGACCCTTAGCACTCCTTACGCGAGCCTTATTCCGGCTTAAGTTAACGTTTTCCCCTCATAGTCTTTGATTCTCATAGAACTCTGCAGGGACTACCAAATATCGAAAAGAACATATAGAGTACTTGCGCCTAAAGTCAAGGTACGACAACTTGCAAGGCAGCCC
>CAYSCA010000131.1:0-5835 GCA_964429465.1 uncultured Rhodospirillaceae bacterium | reverse complement strand
ATCAACTCTTTCTAGAAGAGGATTGAAGCGCGTTCTGATGCTGAAGAAAAATCAGCAAGCATAAAGTTCATTGTTTCATAGCCAGCGAGAATCACGCTCCTCTCGGACCGAACAGGATGATCGCCGCGCCGCCGAGGCAGATCGTGGCACCGATCAGGTCCCAGCGGTCGGGCTGCTGGCTTTCCGCCAGCCAGAGCCAGAGCAGCGAGGCGGCGATATAGACGCCGCCATAGGCCGCATAGGCGCGGCCGGCGAACGCGGCGTCGATGCGGGTCAGCAGCCAGGCGAACGCGATCAGGCTCGCCACGCCGGGCAGCAGCCAGAGCATGGACTTGCCCAGGCGCAGCCAGGCCCAGAAGGCGAAGCAGCCGGCGATCTCGGCAGCCGCCGCGGCGGCATATAAGGCGAGCGCTTTCATGGCTCGGCAGCCGCAGCCGGAGCGGCCTCGCGCTGCTGCCGCCGGAAGCTGCCCGGGCCGATGCCGAATTCGGCCTTGAAGCGGCGCGTGAAGGAGGGCAGCGAGGCATAGCCGCAGGCCTCGGCGATGTCGTCGATGCTCAGGCCGGTATCGCCGAGCAGCGCGCGCGCCTTCAGCAGGCGCCAGCGGGTGAGATATTCCATCGGCGGCAGGCCGACCATGGCGGCAAAGCGGTCGGCGAAACGCGCCCGCGACATGCCGGCCTCGGCCGCCAGCCGCGTCACGCTCCAGGCCTTCTCCGGCCCGGCATGCATGGCGCGCAAGGCGGCGGCCAGCGCCGGATCGGCCAGCGCGGCGATGAAGCCGCTGCCCTCGCCGGCGGATGCGAGCCGCCGCGTCGCCTGGATCACCACGATCTCGATCAGGCGGCTCAGCACCGCCTGCGTGCCCTGCGCGCCCAGGGCGGCTTCCAGCGCCAGGAGCTTCAGCGTCGCCGCCAGCCAGGGCTCGGCGCCGAGATCGCCGAGCCGCAGATGGATCAGCGGCGGCAGATGCAGCAAAGCCGGATGGCCGATGCTTTCATCGAAGCGGCAGAAACCGCAGAGCAGCAGCGCCCTGGCCGGCTCCGCCCCGCCGCGCAGCACGCCGTCCTGCAGCGCGCCGTTGGCGATGGCGTCTTCCAGCCTCACGATCTTCGCCCCGGGTTCGGCCGCCACGACCTGCGCCGCGCCATCGGGAATCAGCGCGATATCGCCTTCCGACAGCAGCGCGGGCGCGGCGTTGTCGGCGAGGCCGATCCAGCATTGCCCCTGCAGCACGAGATGGAAGCGGATGCGCCGCTGCTCCTGCGGCACGCGCACGGCGATGCCCGCCCCCAGCGCGGCGCGGAAATAGACCTCGCTGCGCAGCCGCAGGGCGGAAAACACCTCGGAAATCACGTCCAGTTTGCCGTTGGACTGCATACCTGAGACGACCTGATAAAAATCATGGCGTAACGGACAGTGTGCCCGGCCCGCGCCTTTGTCAATCTGCGCCGGCAATTCGCGACGCAGGAGATGACGGATGCCGCTGGACATGGCTTTCGCCCTGATGGGCTTTGCCTTCGTGATGTCGATCTCGCCGGGGCCGGGCAATTTCCTGCTGCTGGCCTCGGGCGCCAATTTCGGCTTCGCGCGCTCGCTGCCGCTCATGCTGGGGATCAGCGGCGGCTTCCTCGCCATGGTCTTCGTCATCGGCCTCGGGCTGGGCGAGGTGTTCGAGCGCTATCCGCAGGTCTATGACGCGATGCGCATCCTCGGCGCCGTCTATGTGCTGTGGATGGCCTGGACCCTGATGCGCGCGAGAAGCATCGGCGGCGGCGGACGCGAGGTGGCGCAGCCGATCGGCTTTCTTCAGGCGGCGCTGCTGCAGCTGGTGAACCCGAAAGCCTGGGCGGTGGCGCTGATCGTCACCGTCACCTACACGGTGCCGGACAATTTCCTGTTCAGCCTGGTGCTGCTGATCGTGCTGTTCGCCATCGTGAACCTGCCGGCGCTCAGCGTATGGGTGCTCTCAGGCGCGGCCCTGCGCGGCGCGCTGGCAAAGGGCCGGCGCATCGTCATGTTCAACATCGCGATGGCGGTACTGCTGGTCGCCTCGATGGCGCCGGTGCTGTTGAGGTAATTCAATCGTCACCCTCGGCGCAGCCGAGGGTCCATTGCCCTATCCGTCGCGCGTTTAGAGGGGATGGACCCTCGCGCTTCGCGCAAGGGTGACGCACAGAGTCGAGTGGGGACCTAACCCCGCTGCGCCAGGATGAAGAGGCGGCGGAAGGGGAAGAGCGTGCGGCCGTCTGTCTCGGGCGGATAATGCAGCGCCACGCGGCGGCGATACTCGGCCTCGAAAGCGCCGCGCTCGGGCTCTTCCAGCCGGTCGAGGAACTGCTTCAGCCAGGTGCCCTTGGTGTATTCCGCCACCGGGTTGTCGCCCGAAAGCACCTGCAGATATTCGCTCTCCCAGATGTCGAGCGCGGCCGCGCGGCCCTGCAGCAGGCGCCAGTAATGCTGCGGCTCGGCCACCGGGTGGCGGCGTAAGAATGGCTCCAGTTTCGCGCGCCACGGGCCCTGCTCGATGGTTTCGACGATCGAGGTATGCGAAGGCGCGCCGAAATTGCGCGGCATCTGGATCGCCAGCCAGCCGCCGGGCTGCACGCTGTCCAGCAGGCCGGGGATCAGCGCGTCATGGTCGCCGAGCCAGTGCAGCGCGGCATTGGTGTAAAGCACGTCGACCGGCCGGGGCGGCCGCCAGGTGGCGATATCGGCCTCGATGAAGGTGACACCGGGGTGATCGGCGCGTGCTTTCGCCAGCATGGATGCTGAGGAATCGACGCCGGTGAGCTGCACCCGCGGCCAGCGCTGGCGGATCAGCGGCGTCAGGCTGCCGGCGCCGCAGCCGAGATCGATGGCGGTTTCCGGACTCGCCAGCGGAATGCGCGTCAGCAGGTCGATGGCGGGGCGCAGCCGCTCGCCGGCGAATTTCAGGTATTGCGTCGGGTCCCAGGACATGGAAGCTAAGGGTATCGGGGAAAACGCCAGTCACAAGGGAATTTCGATGAATTCTTCTCAAGCCATCTCAGTTTCAGCTCAAGATTTCAGCAAGCCGATGGAGCTCACCGGGATGCGCGTGATGCCCGAGCATATCGATGCCAACGGGCATATGAATGTCGGCTTCTACAACGTGATCTTCGACCAGGCGCTGGACCGGTTCTTCACGCCCTTCGACCTCGACTGGTCTTACGTGAAGCGCACCAACCTCTCAACCTTCGTGCTGGAGACCCATGTCTGCTATCTGCAGGAAGTGGTCGAGGGCGACGAGCTGCGCTTCACCTTCCGGCTGCTCGGCCATGACGCCAAGCGCATCCATTATTTCATGGAGATGTTCCACGTCGAGAAAGGCTATCTTGCCGCCACCTCGGAACAGATCCTGGTGCATGTCGATCTCGCCACGCGCCGCTCCTCGCCCTTTCTGCCCGAGCACCAGCAGCTCTTCGCCGACATGTTCGCCGGGCATTCCCGACTGCCGCAACCGAAGCAGGCCGGCCGCAGCATCGGGATGGGGAAGAAGTGATGCCCCCTCACCCTCCCATTGCTGCGCAATGGACCCCTCCCTCTCCCGCTCTCGCGGGCGAGGGGAATTCCTTACCCTCTCCCTCTGGGAGAGGGAGGGCCCCGCGACATTGTCGCGGGAGGGTGAGGGTCTTTACGACTTGATCTCGACCTCGACGAAGGCCATCGGTGCCTCGCCGACATTGATCACGTTATGCGCGATGCCTTTCGGGCGCGAATAGCTGCCGCCGGCCGGCATCTCGACAATGCTTTCCGCGCCGGCGGAATCGATCAGCTTCAGCTTTGAATCGGTGAGATAGGTCACGACGTAAGGATATTCGTGCACATGGAAGCCAGTCTCGGCGCCGGGCGCGAAATCCCAGCGCGTGACGCGGACGCGCTCGTCGTCGACCTGCTGTGTCGGTCTGGCCTGCTGGGTCATTCCTCGCCTCCCTTTTTCTTCGCCAGGTATTTCTGCTGCGCCAGCGCGGCCCGCCGCGGGCGGTCCTGCGCGATCGCCTTCAGCATGCCGCGGAAGGTCTTCACCTCCTGGCTGGCCAGCGGCACGCGCTGCAGCACGCTGCGCAGGTTGCGCAGGATGGCGCCGCGCTTGGGCTCGACATTGTGGAAGAAGCCGGATTCGTCGAGCTCGGCCTGCAGATGGTCGAACAGGCCCTGCAGCTCGTCCTGGCTGGCAAAGCCGCCGCGCACGGTCTCCATGCGGCTCGGCGGCGTGTCGTCATCGGCGGTGAACCATTCATAGCCGAGCAGCAGCACCGCCTGGGCCAGATTGAGCGAGGAGAAGCCGGGATTGAGCGGCACCGAGATCGCGGTATGCGCCAGCGCGACATCCTCGTTGTCCAGCCCCGTGCGCTCGCGGCCGAACAGGATCCCGACGCGATGGCCCGCGCCCTCTTCCGCCCGCATGCGCCGTGCCGCCTCGCGCGGCGTGACGACTTCCTTCACCATGTCGCGATGGCGCGCCGTGGTGGCATAGACGCGATGCAGGTCGGCCACGGCCTCGGCCGTGCTGGCGAACACGCTGGCCGCGTCCAGCACCGGATCAGCCTTGCTGGCCAGCACATAGGCGCTGGGATTGGGCCAGCCGTCGCGCGGATTGACCAGCCGCAGCTCGGTGATGCCGCAATTCAGCATGGCGCGGGCGGCGGCGCCGATATTCTCGCCCATCTGCGGTTCGACCAGGATGACGACCGGGCCGCGCCGGATGCCGCCGGGAGGGACCTTGCTGCCAAACTTTGGTCTGGCCGTACCGCTCATAGGATCAGCCATAAAAATTCGTCGCTCCCGCGAAAGCGGGAGCCCAGTCGTTCCATCTGCTGGATTCCCGCTTGCGCGGAAATGACGAGGGAAAGAAATCGGTTTCGGTGCCGCTCATCTCAACTGCGCGAGGATTGCGCGCCGTCGCGCAGCAGCTTCCATTCGATGGAATCCTTCAGCGCCACGAAGGCCGCATCGATGATGTTGGGCGAGACGCCGACCGTGAACCAGCGATTGCCCTGCCCGTCGGCGGACTCGATCATCACGCGGGTGATCGCCTCGGTGCCGCCATTGAGGATGCGCACCTTGAAATCCACCAGCCGCAGATCGTCGATGTAGGACTGGTAGCGGCCGAGATCCTTGCGCATCGCCTGGTCCAGCGCGTTGACCGGGCCGTTGCCCTCGGCTACCGAGAACAGCGTCTCGCCGTCGACATTCAGCTTCACGGTCGCCTCCGCCACCGTGACCAGCTCGCCCCGCGCATTGAAGCGGCGCTCGACCATGACGCGGAAGCTGCGCACCGAGAAGAAATCCGGCATCTGGCCGAGCGCGCGGCGCGCCAGGATCTCGAAACTGGCCTCGGCGCCGTCATAGGAATAGCCCTCGGACTCGCGCTGCTTGACGTCTTCCAGCAGCAGGTTCAGCCGGCTGTCGTTCGGATCATGGGGAATCCCGGCCTCGTTCAGCCGCACCAGCAGGTTCGAGCGGCCGGCCTGGTCCGAGATCAGGATCTGGCGCTGGTTGCCGACCGTCTCCGGCGGCACATGCTCGTAGGTGCGCGGGTCCTTCATCACCGCCGAGACATGCAGGCCGCCCTTATGCGCGAAGGCCGAGGCGCCCACGTAAGCCGCATGGCGGTTCGGCGCGCGGTTGAGCAGCTCGTCCAGCATACGCGAGGTGGCGGTGAGATGCGTCAGGTCCTGCTCGCTGAGGCCAACATCGATATGGTCGGCGAACCAGGGCTTGAGCATCAGCGAGGGGATCAGCGCGATGAGATTGGCATTGCCGCAGCGCTCACCCAGGCCGTTCAGCGTGCCCTGCACCTGGCGCACCCCG
>CAYSCA010000130.1:0-9295 GCA_964429465.1 uncultured Rhodospirillaceae bacterium | reverse complement strand
GGAAAGCGGCCGTATGCGCCACATAGGATGGCTCATTGCGCTTGCCGCGCAGCGGCACTGGCGCAAGATAAGGCGCATCGGTCTCGACCAGCAGATTCTCCATCGGCAGCGCCTTCGCCGTTTCCTGCACCTCGCGCGCCTTGTTGAAGGTCAGGATGCCCGAGAACGACACCAGCATGCCGTGCTGCACGGCCAGTTCCGCCAGCGGCTGGCCCGACGAGAAGCAATGCAGCAGGCCCTTGAAGCGGCCCTTCGCCATCTCTGCCCCAATGATGGCGGCCGTATCCTCATCGGCATCGCGGGTATGGATCACCACCGGCAGGCCGGTTTCGCGCGCGGCCGCGATATGGGCCAGAAAGCACTGCTTCTGCGATTCCCGATCGCTGTGCTCATAGAAATAATCGAGGCCCGTCTCGCCGATGCCGACCACTTTCGGATGCTTCGTCAGTTCGATCAGCCGGGCGGCAGCGACATCGACGTGATCGCTCGCCTCATGCGGATGAATGCCGACCGTGCAATAGACATCGGGGTAAGACTCCGCCACCGCCAGCACGCGATCGAACTGGTCCAGCCGCGTCGAGATGGTGAGCATCAGGCCAAGTCCGGCCTGGCGGGCACGCGCGATCACGGCATCCCGTTCTTCGGCAAAGTCCGGGAAATCGAGATGACAATGGCTGTCGATCAGCATCGTCATGCGTCAGCTCCCTGCAACGGCTTCCACATGGCGCGGGAAAACGCCCTGCGGCGGCGGCAGCGGCGTGCCGGCGCGCAGGCGGCCGATCTCGCCCAGGCAGGCAAAGCTGCGGGCGGCCTCTGATACGCCGAGCTGATCCAGCATCCTGGCCGCCGATTCCGGCACGAAGGGCTGGGCCAGAATGGCCAGCTGCCGGATTGCCTCCAGCAGGCACCAGAGCACCGTCTGCATGCGCGCCGGATCGGTCTTGCGCAGCGTCCAGGGCGCCTCGACATCGATGTATTTGTTCGCGGCGTCGACCAGGTCGAACCAGTGCTGGAGCGCAACATGGATCGCCTGCTCGTCCAGTGCGGCACGCATCTGCTCTACGAGGCTGTCGGCCAGCGCCAGCAGGGCCTCATCCGCCTCGCGCAGCTCGCCTGGTTCCGGCACGGTCGCGTTGGTGTTCTTGGCGCAGAAGGACAGCGTACGCTGGGCCAAATTGCCGAAACCGTTAGCCAGCTCGCTGTTGATGCGGCCGACGATCGCCGCACGGCGGAAATCGCCGTCATTGCCGAATGGCACCTCGCGCATCAGGAAATAGCGCGTCTGGTCGAGGCCGTATTCCTCGATCAGTTGCAGCGGATCGATGACGTTGCCGAGCGACTTGGAAATCTTCTGGCCCTCATTGGTCCACCAGCCATGGGCAAAGACCCGCTTCGGCGGCGTCAGGCCCGCCGCCAGCAGGAAGGCCGGCCAGTAGACGGCATGAAAGCGCAGGATATCCTTGCCGACCATATGCAGGTCGGCCGGCCAGTAGCGCCGGTATTTGTCGCTGTCGACATCGGGATAGCCCGCGGCCGTCATATAATTGGTCAGCGCGTCGAGCCAGACATACATGACATGGGCTTCGTCGCCCGGCACCGGAATGCCCCATTTGAACGTCGTACGCGAAACCGACAGGTCCTTCAGGCCGCCCTTCACGAAGCTGATCACCTCGTTGCGGCGGCTCTGCGGCAGGATGAAGCCGGGATTCTCCTCGTAGAATTTCAGCAGCGGCTGTTCCCAGGCCGACAGCCTGAAGAAATAGGACGGCTCTTCCACCCATTCCACGGGCGCGCCGGACGGCGCCAGCTTCTGGCCGTTCGGGCCCTCCTGCAATTCGTCTTCCTGGTAGAAGGCCTCGTCGCGCACGGCATACCAGCCGGCATATTTATCGGCGTAGATATTGCCGCTCTCCACCAGCTTCACCCAGAGCGCCTGGACGGACTTGAGATGCCGCGGCTCGGTGGTGCGAATGAAATCGTCGTTCGAGAAATTCATCGCCTTGGCGAGGTCGCGGAAGGTCTGGCTGACCCGGTCGCAGAAGGATTTCGGGTCGGTTCCGGCGGCCTCGGCCGACTTCTCCACCTTCTGGCCATGCTCGTCGGTGCCGGTCAGGAACATCACGTCGTAGCCGTCGAGCCGCTTGAAGCGCGCCAGCACATCGCAGGCCAGCGAGGTATAGGCATGCCCGATATGCGGCTTGTCGTTGACGTAATAGATGGGCGTCGTGATGTAATAGCTTTTCATGCTCAGAAGGTAAGGCATGGGTGCCGGGGAAACCAGCGCCGGGGACGGGAATAGCGCGTCCCTGCTATCACTTTGCCGGCGGTTTTTCCAGCAATTCCAGCCGCTTCGCGGCAGCTTCCAGCGCCCCCGACCAGCCGCTTCCCGATTTGCGGAAAATGCGCATGCCGGGATACCAGGGCGTCCCCTCGCCCTCGCCCATCAGGTAGAAGAACAGGCTCTTGCCCGCCGGGGCCAGCACCCAGACCGGGGTACCCAGCGCACCGGCCAGATGCGCCGTCACATTGGACACGGTGATGACGAGATCGAGCGCGGCGATCTGGGCCGCAAGGCCATCGAGATCACGCTGGGCGTCGACCGCCGGGTCGACGAGGTAACGGTTGCCGAAGATCGCCCGCAGCGCCGCATGCTCTGCTTCGGTCGCGCCGTATTGCAGGCAGATGAAGCGGCAGTCCGGTATGGCAGCCAGCGTCGCCAGCTCGGCCGGCGCGACCGATTTGTCGCCGCCGAGCACGGCATTGGCGCTGCGCCAGGACAGGCCGACCAGACGGCTGGTTGAATCGGCGCGATACCGGCTTCGCAGCTCTGCCACCCGCACACCATCGGCCTGCAGATAGGCAAGGCCGGGAGGCTCCCGCTGCGGCAGATCGCCCAGCGGCAGATGAAGGTCGAAGTCTTGCGCCATCAGCGCCGGCGAGGCGTCGCTTCCTTCGGCCGCGAACCTCACGGCGGGAAAACTGCGCTGCAGCAGCGGGATCAGCCGCGGGTCGGTCTCCAGCGTCACCTGGGCGCCCTGCTCGACCAGCGCCGGCAGGTATTGCAGGAACAGCAGCCGGTCCCCCAGCCCCTGCTCGCCCCACAGCAGCAGCCGCTTGCCGGCGAAATCCCGTTCCCCCTGCGCCGGCGGCCAAGGCCATGCGCGGCGCGGCAGCGGCGGCTCCGCCTTGCGCCAGCGCCAGGCGAATGCGGGCCAGCCGGAGGTGAAATCGCCCTTGGCCAGCGCGGCGAGGGCATAATTCCACTGCGTTTCGGCATCCAGCGGGCGCCGCGCCAGGGCTTCGCGATAGGCCACGAGCGCCGCATCGAGATCGCCCAGGCTGTGGCGGACCTGCCCGATCGCCGCCCAGGCGTCGGGATGCCCCTGACTCAGCTTCAGCGCCTGTTCGGCAACCGGCAGCGCGGCGACGACTCGTCCGGTTTCGCGCAGGGAGGCCGCCTTGTTCACGAGCGCGGCGGCGTAGTCCGGCCGGAGCGACAACGCGGCGTCGAAACACTTGAGCGCGGCGGCATGATCACCCTGCACAGCGAACAGGCTGCCCAGGTTGTTGTGGCATTCCGGCGCCTGGGGTGCGAGGGCCAATGCCCGCTCGGCGGCTTCCTGGGCATTCCGTATGGCGCCGGCGCTGCGCAGACAGGTGGCGAGCTGCAGCCAGGCGGCCGCCTGCTGCGGCCGGATCGCAAGAACTTCACGATAGCCCTGCGCCGCTTCATCCCAGGCCGCAGCCAGACGCTTGGCTTCGGCCCAGACGAAAATCGCATCGGGATCGCCGGGGGCAAGATGGCGGACCGTCTCCGCCGCATCGAGGGCCGGATCGAGCTGCCCTGCCGCCAGCAGGGCTTCGGTATAGCTCAGCCAGAGCGCCGGCTGGTTGCCTGCCCGGTCGATGGCCTGCCGCAGCAAAGGCCCTGCCTCGGTGGCGCGCCCGGTCTGCACCAGCAGCCGCCCGAGCAGGTTATAGGCATCCAGCGCCTCTGGCGCAGCCACCAGCACGGCCCGGTAGCTGCGCTCGGCCGCCGCCAGATCGCCACGCCGATGGGCCTCCAGCCCGGACTGGAGCTGCTGCAATACCGCCGGCAACATGACGCTCATGACCCGAAGCGGAAGTCGGGAACGTCAATGCAGCGGTCGAGCAATCGCTTGAGGCGCTGCAATACCTCCGTGCCGAGGGCCGCCATGCTTTCCGGAACAAGCTGCTGCGGCACCTCGGGCAGGACCTGCTCCCGGAATTCGGTGATCACATCCTGCTGCACCAGAAACACCGCCTGGGCAAAGATATTGATCATGCCGCGGCGTTCCAGCGCCGTCAGGTAGGCGCCCATGGCGCGCAGCAGGGCAAAGAAGGCGCGGATCTTGATGCCGATGATCTCGTGCAGGATCGGCTCGCGGGTCATCGGCGGGATATGCTCGAGCTTGGCTTCGATCACGTCGCAGAAGGACAGGAATTCCTGTACCCGGCGGAAGCCGTCGGCATAGTCGGCGAAGGACATCACGGTCGCCAGCTCGTGCATGCCGGTCGTCGTCGCCTGGATCTCCTTGGCGCGATCGTTCAGCACCTGGAGCAGGCGAATCGCATCGCCGGCGAAGTCCTCCCCGGTGACGGAATCGACCTGGTTTTGACGGTAATCCTGCATGCTGGATGCCAATGGAGCAGAAATAAGTTAACGGTTTGATGTTCGCTCCGCAGGAATGTATAAGATCGTGTTTTAATGTCTGCGAGTCGCGCCGCCCCCCCTGCCGATCAACCCGGTTCCCGGCCATCGGCTTCTTTTCCTCACCGCCATCTACTTGGAATTGAAGGCCTTTCGGCCCAGGATATCCAGGTCCTGCTCGACCATTCCGACCATTATGTCGAGCTGAATCGGCAGGTTGAGAAGAAGCAGACCTCGCTGCGCGGCCGGACCGTCATCAACCTGTTCTTCGAGAACTCCACCCGTACCCGGACCTCGTTCGAACTGGCCGGAAAACGGCTGGGCGGCGACGTCATCAACATGTCGGTGGCGACCTCGTCGGTGAAGAAGGGCGAGACGCTGATCGATACCGCGATCACCCTGAATGCCATGCACCCGGACCTGTTGGTGGTCCGCCACCAGGATTCCGGCGCGGTTGCGCTGCTGGCGCAGAAGGTCGGCTGCGGCGTGATCAATGGCGGCGATGGCAGCCATGAACATCCCACCCAGGCCCTGCTCGACGCCCTGACGATCCGGCGCCGCAAGGGCCGGCTGGAGGGCCTGCTGGTGGCGATCTGCGGCGACATCCTGCACAGCCGCGTGGCCCGCTCGAACATCCATCTGCTCAACACGATGGGCGCCCGCGTGCGCCTGATCGCGCCGCCTACCCTGCTGCCCGCCTATGCCGAACGGCTCGGCGTCGAGGTTTTCCACGACATGCGCAAAGGGCTTACCGACGTCGATATCGTGATGATGCTGCGCCTGCAGATGGAGCGCTTCCACGGCTCCTTCGTCCCGTCGACGCGCGAGTATTTTCATTTCTACGGCCTGGATCAGAACAAGCTGGGTTTTGCCAAGCCCGATGCCCTGATCATGCATCCGGGCCCGATGAATCGCGGCATCGAGATCGATACCGAGGTGGCGGACGACATTCACCGCAGCGTGATTCACGAACAGGTCGAGATGGGCGTGGCGGTGCGCATGGCCTGCCTGGACCTACTGGCCCGCCACCTGCCGAACTGGCGCGGCACGACGCCTGCCGGCGTCTGAGCGGAGACGACAGAGACCGATGCCCCGCCGCCGCAAGCTCTATACCAACGCGCGCCTGCTCGATCCCGCATCCGGCCTCGACGCGAAAGGCGCTTTGCTGACGGATGGCGACCGGATCGCCGATCTCGGACCGAAGCTCGGCGCCGGTGGTTTCGCCAGCGATACCGAAGTGATCGACTGCCAGGGCCATTGCCTCTGCCCCGGCCTGATCGACATGCATGTCTGGCTGCGAGAACCCGGCGCGGAGCATCAGGAAACCATGGCGACCGGCGCGCGGGCTGCCGCGGCCGGCGGGATAACCAGCATGGTGGCGATGCCCAATACCGATCCGGTGATCGATGAGGTGGCGCTGGTGGAATTCACCACCAGGCGCGCCGTCGACTCCGCCGTGGTCCGTATCCTGCCCGCCGCAGCCATCAGCAAGGGCACCCGGGGCGAGGAATTGTCCGAACTCGGCCTGCTGGCGGAAGCCGGCGCGGTGGCCTTCACCGACGGCGAAAAGGCCGTTGCCAATGCCCGCCTGATGCGGCGCGCCATGTCTTACGCGAGCACCTTCGACCTGCTGCTGATGCAGACCTGCGAGGAGCCGTCGCTGGCCAAGGGCGGCGCCATGAACGAGGGCGAAGTGGCTGCTCGCCTCGGCCTCGCGGGCATCCCCGCCATGGCCGAGACGATCATGCTGGAGCGCGACATCCGGCTGCTGGAGGCCACCGGCGGACGGCTGCATGCCTCCCATCTCTCGACGCGGGATTCGTTCGATGCCGTACGCCGCGCCAAGCTGCGGGGCGTGAAGCTGACTGCCGGCGCTGCGCCGCATAATTTCGCGCTCAATGAGTTGGATGTCGGCGACTATCGCACCTTTGCCAAGGTGAAGCCGCCGCTGCGGGTGGAAGAAGACCGCAAGGCGGTCGTCGAGGCGATCGCCGACGGCACCGTGGACGTGATCTCGTCCGCCCATTCGCCGCAAGACCCCGAGAACAAGCGGCTGCCATTCGCCCAGGCCGAGTTCGGCATCATCGGGCTGGAGACCCTGCTGCCGCTCACCCTCGAGCTTTACCACAACGGCTCGGTCCCGCTGCTCAAGCTGCTGGCCTGCCTGACCTGCAATCCGGCGCGGCTGCTGAAGCTGGAAAGCGGCAGGCTGGCGGTCGGCGCTCCGGCCGACCTGCTGCTGTTCGATCCGGATTCGCCCTGGCGCATCGACGAAAAGAAATTCCGCTCCAAGGCGAAGAACTCCCCTTATGATGGCCGCCGGGTGCAGGGCCACGCCCTGCGCACCATCGTTGGCGGCGAAACCGTCTTCCAGCGCAAGCGGGAAGGTTAGACATGCCCGATCCGATCTCCTGGGCCAACGACGCCCCCTACTACCTCGCCGCGGCCCTGCTGGGTTATGTGCTGGGCTCGATCCCCTTCGGCCTCCTCCTCACCAAGCTGAGCGGCCTCGGCGATATCCGCAATATCGGCTCGGGCAATATCGGCGCCACCAATGTGCTGCGGACCGGCCGCAAGGACCTCGCCGCGCTGACGCTGCTGCTCGACGGCGGCAAGGGAGCGGCGGCGGCGCTGCTCGCCGGCATGTATGGGCCCGACATGATGGTGCTCGCGGCCTTTGCCGCTTTCATCGGGCATCTCTTCCCGGTCTGGCTGCGCTTCAGGGGCGGCAAAGGCGTCGCGACTTATCTCGGCGTGCTGCTCGGCGCGGCCTGGCCGGTCGGGGTGTTTGCCTGCGCTACCTGGCTGGCCGTCGCGGCACTTCTGAGGATCTCGTCGCTCGCCGCGCTGACCATGGCTGTCGCCAGCCCGGTTTTCGCCTGGTTCGTCGTATCGCCGCAGATCGGCGAACTGGCGGCCGCGATGACGGTCCTGGTTTTCATCCGGCATCACCAGAACATCGCCCGCCTGCTGAAGGGTGAGGAGCCCAAAATCGGCAAAAAGAAGAAAACCGATGGAGATGCAGCGGCCGCGCCTCAGTGAGGCGGAGAAGCGCGACTGGCTGCGGCTGATCCGCAGCGAGAATATCGGCCCGATTACCTTCCACAACATACTCCGGTATTACGGCAGTGCCGCCCGGGCGATCGAGGCGATTCCCTCGATGGCCAAACGCAGCGGCGCCCGGCGCAATATCAGGCTGGCCGGCAAGGATGTTGCCGACCGGGAATGGTCCGCCCTGCGCAAGGCCGGCGCGGAACTGATCGCCTGGGGCGAGCCCGGTTATCCCGTGCGCCTGATGCAACTCGATGACGCGCCGCCCCTGCTGAGCGCCAAAGGCAACAGCGCGATAGCCGATGCGCCCAGCATCGCCATTGTAGGCGCGCGCAATGCTTCGGCTATCGCACAGCGGTTTACGCGCGACATTGCCGCCGAACTCTGCCGTCACGGTTTCGCCGTCGCCTCCGGGCTGGCCCGCGGCATCGACAAGGCCGCCCATGACGGCGCGCTGGCAGCCGACGGAGAAACCATCGCCTTCATCGGAACCGGCATCGACATCACCTTTCCTCCCGAAAACGCCGGCCTTTTTGCGCAAATGGCCGAGCACGGCCTGATCATGGCCGAGATGCCCTTCGGCACCCCGGCGCTGGCGCAGAATTTCCCGCGACGCAACCGGCTGATCAGCGGCGCCTCGCTGGGCGTTCTGGTGATCGAGGCGGCGTTGAAGTCCGGCTCGCTGATCACCGCCCGCATGGCGGCCGAGCAGGGCCGCGAGGTGATGGCGGTGCCGGGCTCGCCGCTCGATCCGCGCTGCCACGGCAGCAACGACCTGATCCGCCAGGGCGCCACGCTGGTCGAGCGTATCGACGACATTCTGGCCGTGATCGCACCGCAGACCGCACCGCTTCCGGCGGCAGCACCCGAAGCCAGGCCACTGCAACCAGCCAGCGAGGATGATCTCGGCCGCGCCCATGGCGAACTCGACCGCCTGCTCTCCCCGACGCCCGTGCTGATCGACGATCTTATCCGCCTGAGCGGCCTGCCATCAGCCCTCATCCATATGGCGCTGACCGAGAAGGAGCTTGTCGGCCGGCTGTTGCGCCACCCCGGCGGCAGGGTTTCGGCTGCCTGAAAAATCCCGCTTGCCAAAGGGAAAGCGCCGCGATATCTGCTTGGCCATCGGGGGTGACGCGGTCTCCCCGCCAGATGCTCCATCCCACGCATCCAAGCACCGCTGCATGTTCCACTGACGTGGAAGGAGCAGTCATGGATGCCCGTCTTCCCTCAATTTCTGTATCGAACCTTGCCGGCCGTTTTTCGACCGGACGCTTTCCGTATCTGATCGATGTCCGGCGGGAGGAGCGCTACGCCGAGGCTGACGATGTGATCCGCGGCGCGAGACGGCGTCGGCCGGATCAGGTTGAAATCTGGTCGCAGGTTCTGCCGCGTGACGCCGAAATCGTCGTGTACTGCGTGCATGGGCATGAGGTCAGCCAGACTGCGGCAGCAGCCCTGCTGAAGCACGGGTTCGATGCCGCCTATCTGGAAGGTGGCATTGAGGCCTGGCGCGTCTCCGGTGGCGCGTTGCAGGCCAAGCCGCCGGCGACGCCCAGCCGCTGGATCACG